>NZ_JBVAYG010000001.1:0-422996 GCF_055413365.1 Pseudaeromonas sp. HNCC25DJ182
CTCTCCAGCTCCAGAGTGCCCAGTGCACTTTCGACCGTTTGCGGGGTTACCACAGCGCCATCGGCACCTTGGGTGTCCGAGGTCAGAACGTTACCCTCGATCGTCAATAGTTCGGCATCCTCCGCGATGCTGGCACTGTCGGCCACGGCGGTCGGCACATCATCAACAATCTGGATGCTCAGATTGCTACTAGCGGTGTCGCCATCCCGATCGGTGACCAGAATGCTGGTGTTATCCAGCAACACATCGTTGCCAGCTTCGGGATGGGTTTCATTGCCCAGCAGGGTGTAGGTGTAGCTCACCACACCATCACTAAATCCAGTGATGGTCAGGCTATTGCCCAGCGCGCTACTCAGCGCCACCGGATTGGCCGCCGCATCCTGCAGTTGTGCCAGGGTGACCACGACGCCACCGATGGTAATGGATTGCAGACCATCCGGAGCCGAAACGCTGAAAGTGCCGTTCACGCTCAACGGCTCCTTGCTGGCATCCGAGCCGTTGGCCAAATCATCTTCGAATACCACTCCTTCACCGCCTTCGCCAGTTGGCGTCAGATCGGTGATGACAATGCCATCATCGCTGCCGGTGATAGTAATGGTCAGATTGGCGGTACTGGTGTCGCCATCGGCATCGGTCAGGGTATAGCTGTAGACCTGAGTTAGCGTCTCGCCCTCGGTCAACGCCTGTACGCTCGGGTTGCTGCTATTCAGGGTGAAAGAGTATTGACCATCAGTGCCCAAGACCAGAGTTCCCAGCTCATTGGTGACCGTTTGTGCCGTCACTACTGCTCCGTCCGCACCCACTTGGTCATTGACCAATACGTTCCCTGTAACGGTTGTCGTGTCATCTTCGCCAACACTCAGCGCATCGTCCTGCGCCAGAGGGGCATCATCGGCCACCGTCAGCACAATTTGTCCACTGGTGATGACACCGGCATCGTTTTGCGCCTGAATGCCGATCGCAATCGCCAGTGGGTCAGCACCATTGTCCAAAGCACCGTCCAGATCCACGGTATAGCTGCTGCCATCGGCGGCCAGGGTCACTGTCATAATCACAGTGCCATTCACGCTACCGGTCAGGGTGAGACCATCGTCGCTCACGGCCCAGACCAGAGGTTGGCCTCCAGAGGTCAACGCAGGCTGTGTCTCGACGGGAAGGAAACTGACCAAGCCGGTGGCGCCGCCAAAATCCACATTCAGATTACCCTGCACCGTCGTAGAGCCCTGACCGGCCTGGGTCCCATCGACCAGATCAGTATCCAGTTGATTGCTGGTACTCAAATTACTTTCTGAGACGCTACTGCCATCCGGAGTAATAACAGGAGCAGGAACATCGACTACCGTCGCAGCCACCGGATTGAGTACATCCGTGGTGGCTCCCGCCTGATAGGTGGTATCAAAGCCAGCTGTCGCCAGGGTGGAGTCTCCGGTCCGATCAATCGATACGAAGCCACCATTGCCGCTGCCTCCGGCCCCACCACCACCCGCTGCGGGAGCACCACCCGCGGCAGTAGCCTCAAGATTCAGCGTCGGGTCCACACCTTCGAGCAAGGCTTGTTGAATGGCCGCCACCTCAGCTCCCACGCCAGTGGGTGCAGGTGGTGGTACTGCATCTGCTGCTGGAGCTGCGTTGGCGGTGTCTGCCGGTGCGCTACCGTCGGGAGGCGCCAACTGCAAGGTGGCATCGTCTGCCAGCTGTAAAGTGGTACCGGCCGGTAGAACCTCACCGGGCAACAGAGGGCGCGTTGCGCCATTGGCCAGTACAACCAGCACATCGCCAGTCATCTGCACGACTTGCATCGGTGCTTGAAGAGTTTGAGTACGCATAGCAGCCTCCACCCGACATGGGTTCCTTGGTTCAAGCTTAGAGGGGGAAGCGAGGATGATCCGTATCAAACAATTCACAAACAACACACATAAGTCGAACAAATGAGTTCACAAATCGAACAAACGGCCCTTGACGTGAACCAAAAACTCGAAATGGATTCAGCTGCAACCTGAAATAAAAAATGCCAGCCGGTGCAAACCGGCTGGCATTCTCATGCATCCCAGGTGGCGTATTGGGTCTATCCCTCGTACACAGGTAAACCCATCTGTTTTTACATGATCCTCACCCGATCAGGGCTGTGCCGAACCCGTGGGGGTCGTAGTAGTTGCCGCTCCAGTGGGCGCAGAAACAGCAGTTGATGCAGCTTGCGGTTTAAACAGCGGATCGGCGGGAAACAGACGCATGCCCTCGGCACGCCAACGGGCGGCCTCTTCAGGTTGCTGCAAGGCATCCAGCGCCAACGCACCATTCCAGTATAGCTGGCTACGCGGCTGCACCGCATTGAACTCTTTGGCCCAGGCCACATAGGCTTGTAATTCCGCAGCATTGTGACTTGGCATAGCATTGATCAGACGAATCGACATGACGTCATACATAAAGCGACTGAACCAGGGCAGCGGATTTATCACCCGCTCCAGCAAGGTGAGATCCTTCATGCCGCCGCGCTCAAACTGAGTAACCAGATACGCCGTCTGGATCCCCATGGCCATAAAGGGCACCGTTACCAAGGGCACCAGCAAAGCCAGGGATTTGAGCAGAAAGCTGGCCTGACAGCTATATTCACGCTGCTGTTCAACCTCTTGGTCGATAAACCAAACCAACCATATTAACGCCAACCAATGAGCGACCGAATGATAGAAGGGATATTCCACCATGCTATGAAACAGCATGGGAAACGGCAGCGCTATCAGTGCCAAGCGTTGTATCCACGGCAATTGTCTGAGTAAACGAATACCTGCAAACAGCCATACCGCCAGCCCAGATAAGGCAATGGCTCCTCCTTCTACACCCCAGTACAAGATCTCGTTGTGTGGATGATCCAGATTCTGCTCGATGATAGGAACGCCACTGAGCGGTTGGGGTACTGCGTAATAATCATTCACAAAAGCCGCTTCAAAGTGACCGTAGCCAATCCCCAGCCAAGGATGCTTGCTGATCATCTCCAGACCATGTGCCCAGTAGATGGTGCGAACCTGGCGGCCCACCAAGGACTCCAACGAACGCTCAGAACCGCCGGCCCCCAGAGAATACAAGGCAACACAGACACCAGCGATGAGAGCCAGCAGAAGCAAATAGCGGTGCGGATTGGGCAATCGTAACGCTCGGGGAAGTAACAGCACGGTGGCCACAGCCGCGCCAGTCCAACCGGCACGGGATTGGATCACCACCACCAGCACGGTTGCCATCAATAACACGGCACAGATCAGCGCCAATCGCCAGCGTTGCCGCAACGCCTGAGGATCATAAACCGCTAGATATAGGCCTAAGCCAATACCGGTCGCCAAAAACGAAGCCAGTACATTCACTTGTTGGAAAATACCGTAGGGCCGATTGAGAAGGGTGTCGTAACCAATCCAGTTGCCGGGAATGAGCAAAAAATATTGCACCAAGCCGAAACCAGCCTCGATGGCGACTGCTCCCAGCAGCAGATAGAGCAGCAAAAGCCGCTGCTCTCGAACCAGCCTGAGTTGGCTCAAGGCAAATAACAGCAGCAGACCGGCAGCAATCCCCAGCATCTTGGGAATACCTGCCTCAATGGGAAGTTCGCTGTGGGCAAAGAGCGGGATCAACAGCAGCACGAAGCCGCCCCAAAGTCCGGCTTGCAAACTGGAGAAATAGAGACGCTGCGTGCTCCCGACCCGCCACAGCCCAATGCCAATCAACAGCGAGACAAAAGCCCAGCCCACCATATTGAACGGCAGATAGAAGCTGGATCCGCCGGGGTTATGCATAAAAAAATGCATACCCAGCAACCAATACAGTGCCGCCACGCCAAAAAACAGTGGCTGGCTTATGCTGCGTCCTTGCGTGTGAACATCCGTCATCAAGACTCCGAAGCTATCGTCAATGGGCGCTTACTCTGCAGGTAGGCGCAAAAAAGCCCCCCGTCGCCTGAGCATGCGGGGTCGATCATTCAATCACTACCAAACAGGTCGCGGGTATAGAGTTTGTCACCGACATCGGCCAGCTCCGGCGCCATACGGTTCGAGACAATCACATCGCTGATGCGCTTGAACTCGGCCAGATCCCGAATCACTCGCGAATTAAAGAAATGACTCTCCGTCAAAGTCGGCTCATAAACCACCACCTCGATGCCCTTGGCCTTGATGCGCTTCATCACGCCCTGGATTGAGGAGGCGCGGAAATTGTCCGAGCCACTCTTCATGATCAAGCGATACACACCCACCACCTTAGGCTGACGCCGGATAATGGAGTCGGCAATAAAATCTTTGCGCGTGGTGTTGGAATCCACAATCGCCCGGATCAGGGTATTGGGCACCTGATGGTAATTGGCCAGTAACTGCTTGGTATCCTTGGGCAGGCAGTAGCCGCCATAGCCAAACGAGGGGTTGTTATAGTGACTACCGATGCGAGGATCCAGCCCCACGCCCTCGATGATCTGCCGCGGATCCAGACCATGGGTTTCGGCATAGCTATCCAGTTCGTTGAAATAGGCCACTCGCATCGCCAGATAGGTATTGGCAAACAGTTTGATGGCTTCCGCCTCGGTGCTGCCGGTAAATAGCAGCGGAATATCCTGTTGGATTGCCCCTTCCGCCAGCAGATGGGCGAACTGCCGGGCGCGCTCCGAACGTTCGCCCACCACAATTCGCGAGGGGTGCAGATTGTCATATAAGGCGCGGCCTTCACGCAAAAATTCCGGCGAGAACATAATATTCGGGCAGGCAAACTGCTCCCGCATCCGGCGGGTGAAGCCCACAGGGACCGTGGATTTAATCACCATCACAGCGACTGGATTGATGGCCAAGACATCGGCGATCACCGCCTCCACCGAAGCGGTATTAAAGTAGTTGGTCAGCGGATCGTAATCGGTGGGGGTAGCGATGATGACAAAATCCGCTCCCGGATAAGCCAGGGTTTTATCCGTCGTGGCTTGCAGTTGCAGCGGCTGTTCTCGCAGGTAACGCTCAATCTCAGCATCAGCAATTGGCGACTGGCGGTTATTGATCAGTGCCACTTTCTCCGGAATCACATCCAGAGCCACCACCTGATGATGCTGGGCCAACAAGATGGCATTGGATAACCCCACGTAGCCGGTACCGGCGATGGCTATTTTCACCCCATGCTCCTTTCTTTTTTATTTAGAGGCTCTGACTCCGCACCTTGGAACTGGCATCTAACACAGGAGTCATTCGAACGGCCCACAGTGTAACGGCAACTCGCCCGTGAAAGAAGAAGAACACCATCCTCGACCATATCGATGGCAGCATGAAACCCCAAACTAGCGCAGATAACTATCTTGAAAAACGTCTACTACCGCTCATCGCAGGCGCAGCTGACGGCGATCTCAGCACCAAATTGTCGAAGCTGAGCCGCCAATGCCCGTTGAGCCTCGGGCTCGCCATGCACCAGCCGGATAGATCGGGGTAGCGATGCCATTCCTCGGACGAACGCCAGTAATTCCTGCTGATCGGCGTGGGCTGAATAGCCACTCAGGCTATGGATCTGTGCCTGCACCGCGACCTCGATGTCATCCAGCCATAACGATGAACAGCCCGATTGCAGCAAGCGCCCCGGAGTGCCGTGCGCCTGAAATCCAGCCAGCAACACATCGGTACGCGCATCGGGCAGCAGCGCCTTGAGATAGTTGACGATCCGCCCACCCTGACACATGCCGCCACCCGCCACTATGATGGCAGGCTCCCCGCTCTGCTGCAGCCGATGCACCAGGGTTTCATGAGCCCCGTGATCGGCGATGGTCACACATTGGGAAAAATCCAGCGG
Source organism: Pseudaeromonas sp. HNCC25DJ182 (assembly GCF_055413365.1). NCBI lineage: Bacteria > Pseudomonadati > Pseudomonadota > Gammaproteobacteria > Aeromonadales > Aeromonadaceae > Pseudaeromonas > Pseudaeromonas sp. HNCC25DJ182. Next base: position 5,794 of record NZ_JBVAYG010000001.1, read on the forward strand.
ATGTCGGCCTGCCTGCACCCGCGCCTGAGCCTCTTTGCGCCACACGCGCCGAAAGCGACGATACAAGCGCGTCACATCTGCCCCCAGCGGCGAATCGATCACCACCGGCAGATCCCGCCAGCACCACTGCTCGTTGCGGCTGCACACCTCGCTCAGGATCTGCTCCAGATCGCACAGTAACTCCTGGGTTCGGCCAATGCTGAAGGCGGGTATCAAGATGGCACCACCGTCCCGCAGCGAGCGTTCGACAATGGCTTTGAGCTTCCGATGACGGAATTCTCCTTGCTGATTGCGGAGTTCTCCTTGGGCATGCAGACGGTCGCCATAGGTACTCTCCAGTACCAGCAGGTCGGCGCGCTCCGGTGATTGAGGGGCCGCTAACAGCGCCGAACGCCCAGATCCCAGATCGCCGGAAAATACTACTACTTTGCCATCCGGCAGGCGCAACTCCAGATACGCCGAACCCAGAATATGCCCGGCCGGTTGCAGACGCATATAGAGTGCCGAAGACTCGCGCAGTGGCAGTCGTTGCCATTGGGCGAAGGGCTGCGGGCGCAGCAGATGCGCTAGCCGCTGCAGCAGAGGATCGATAGCTGCGTTTTTCAAAATAGTAGAGCGCTGTCGGCCCGACGAATGCCGCTGCGCATCCGCCAGCATCACAGGAACCAACAAGGCGGTCGCCTCGGAGCAATAGATGGGTGCCGACAATCCGGCGCTGAGCAGCTCCGGCAGACGGCCGATATGATCGATATGGGCATGGGTCAGCACCACAGCACGCACCCGCGCCAGCGCAATCGCCAACGGCTTGGCAGCATCCTCGCCCTGAAACTGGCAGCAATCGATCAGCAAGCTATCGTGAAACTCATGCTCTTGCCCGCCACCGGCTGATCCAAGTCGTAGCTCATGACAGGAGCCGGTGACGCCCGAGGCAGCCCCATGGTGAATCAGTTGGAAAGTGTCGAGTGGATTAGTCAAAAGCGGAACGGGGATCAGCGGAGGCATATGGAGTTCCGGCAAACAGAGGAACCTTATGCTGCCGATATACGGCCACAACCACGACTGCCAGAGCCGACAGTGATGACATCACGCACACAGTGCAAACGCATTCGCCATAACATCAAAAGCTCTATAGCAAAAGCCAGCGATTACCTCTGCAATCCCTTATTTGACCAAACATTCTTGGCTTTTGATGATTGGTATCTTGCTGTTTTCATGATACTTTATTCACTCAGTAATTTATTGTAACCCGGTATATGCTCGTGCATAAAACCGAAAAATGATAGATTGTAAAACATATATAATCGTTCAATAACAAGTAGCACCGGTATCACCAAGTAATCCTTCTTGTTATCGATATCTGGATATTGGAACATAAAAATCATGCTAACTAGGAATGTCACAAGGCAGGAATCAGCCACAAGCCCAAAACAGTTTCGGCAAGACATTAATGGACTCCGCGCTTGGGCGGTAATATCCGTGGTACTCTATCACTTTGGTGTTCCAGGATTTTCTGGTGGATTTATTGGTGTTGATGTTTTTTTCGTGATCTCTGGATTTTTAATGACATCAATCATTATCAGTGGATTAGAGAAGGACAGTTTTTCGTTGTGGGGGTTCTATCTAGCGCGAGCACGACGAATTATTCCCGCCTTAATTGTTCTCTGCACCACCCTACTAGTATTAGGTTGGTTCTGGCTACCATCTGCCGATTACAAAACTCTCGGAAACCACGCCTCTGCCGCATTATCATTTTTTTCAAATTTTAAATTTTGGCGTGAAGCTGGATATTTTGACACAGCCTCTCACGAAAAATGGCTACTGCACACTTGGTCATTATCAGTGGAATGGCAGTTCTATATTATATTGCCAATCGGCTGCTTATTATTATGGCGTTGGCTTGGTCGAAATGGTGTCAAAATCGCACTATTTTTTATCGCAGCCATTTCATTAACGCTCTCAATTTATGTTAGTGCACATTGGCCGGGGGCTGCATTTTATCTATTACCAACCCGCGCTTGGGAAATGTTAGCCGGAGGCTTGATCTGGTGGATAACTAGCACAAAAACAATACCACTGCAGCTGGCTCGACTGTTCGAGGGTATTGGTTTTAGCTTAATCCTATTAGCGGTCATACTGTTTAATTCGAGTATGCAATGGCCAGGTTACTTTGCACTGGTTCCCGTAATTGGAGCAATGCTGGTGCTAACCGCAAAGCGCTCAAATTCATTTTTAACTGCAAACTCCCTAGCAAACCGCTTAGGTAAGAGCTCCTATTCGATCTACCTATGGCATTGGCCGCTAGTGGTACTCCTGACCTATATCGGTGAACAACGAAATCCTCTATGGATAGCTGCTGGAATTGGTTTTAGTATACTCATAGGTGAGCTTTCTTATCATTGTATCGAAAACACCACTCGCCCCAAGCTGGCCTCACTTAACAAAATAAAAGAGCTATTAGCTATTGCCATTCCAGCCAGCATTGTGATTTGTAGCGCATTGTTCATCAACCTATTAAATGGCTTGAATATCGATTCTCGCTATGGTGCATCTTTGCTTACATCTAAATACGTTGATAAATACTCAACCAGCAATTATTTGACGCCATACGTAAAAAATCAATACAAGGAAGACTGCAATTTTTTTGATGCAGAGACTTACACAGCCAAAGATAAACCCATACCAAGTTCATGTATAAAAAAAGAAACTGGAAAAGGCCATGGTGTGTTTTTATGGGGTGACTCACATGCACAGGCATTGTCGTTCGGCATTAGAAGTCTATTAAATAATGGTATAAATTTTTATCAGATTGCATCATCGGGTTGTCAGCCCCATATTGGCGGAGATACAGCAACCGAAGGTGAATTCAAAGTTTCTTGTGACAGGTCCAATAAAGCCGCGATTGATGCAATTGCAAAATTGAAGCCAGATGTGGTCATAATGGCGCAAAGATCTGAACACGACAAAAATAACTATGATCAGATATCTGCACATCTAATTGGGCTTGGAATAAAACATATTGTTCTTATTGGACCAGTACCTCAGTGGCAACCATCATTACCCAGAGCAATAGCACTTCGCCACTTTGACCAGAAAATTAAAAGCATCACTGATGACTCACTTGAGAGCCACCTATTTAATACTGACAAAATAATGAAGTCGCGTTATGAAAAAAAATCAATGATTTCGTATATTTCATTACTTGAACACTTGTGCAAAGGCGATGAATGCCTTGCAAAAATAGATAATGTTAATACCCCGCTGGTTTGGGACTACGGCCATTTATCATTAGAAGGCTCAAAATACATCGCTAAAAATATTTTAGCTAAAAATAAAATATTGGCGAATTACTTAAAATAATATTTGATTCATACAGGTAGCGATAGATAGCTACACATTAACTAAATTGAGACAGAATGAGGGTTACTTGCCACCCTCGCCCCTCCTCCTCAAATTGGCCGCAGCCGGTGGCAGACTATCTTGCCTGCTACCGGCTGGCACATTCGTAGTTGATTGTTGATACGGTGACGCCGAAAGCGGCCCATGACGGATCGGTTGCCAAGCATCTACAAATCCTGTCGGTATCCAGAATAACCATCGATTACTCCTTTTCGAACTCGGGGTGGGTAGCACACCAATCGCTCACAAATCGTTGCATCGCAGGCAACCATTCGGGAGCCTTCACGCCAAAGATCCGGAGTATCTTTCCATTATCTAAGCATGAGTTAAGCGGGCGTTTAGCTGCGGCTCCATAATCTTGTGAGCTAATCGGCAGCACAACAGGTGTCTTATACCCTCGCTCCTGCAACTCGGTAAAAATTGCCTGCGCAAACTGATACCAAGAAAGAGCGGGTTGTCCCGTGCAGTGGTATATCCCCCATTGATTGAAATCAGGAGACATCGCTTTTTCGAGCATCTGCAGCAAAATCCGGGCTAGAGCATCAACCGGAGTCGGACCGCCAACCTGATCGTCAACAACATGCAGATGAGTGCTGATTGATGCCAACTCAAGCATGCTGCGGACAAAATGACGGCCAGCGCCACCAAATAGCCAGGAGGAACGAACGATCAGATGACGAATACATTGTTCTGCCACTGCCTGCTCACCAGCAAGCTTGGCACGACCATACGCATTCAGTGGTACGGCAGTATCACTCTCTTTATAGGGGCGATCCATAGCCCCATCAAATATATAGTCCGTGGATAGATGCAGGAATAGAGCTCCAATACCTGCAGCGGCTTTAGCCAACCAACCCGGGGCATCCCCATTGATTCGCCAGTTGGCCTCACATTCTTGCTCGGCGAGATCCACCTGTGTATAGGCGGCGGCATTGATAATGGCATCGGGACAATACAGTTTGATCTGCTGCTCAAACACTGCAGGCTTGGTGATATCCAGCGCCTCTCGCTCAGGGGCCCAAACCTGCCAGCCTATTGACACTGCCAGATGATATAGGGTTTGGCCAAGCTGACCCGAGCGACCCAGCAGTAATAGACGTCGACTCATTGACCCACCCCTCACCGGAAAAATCAACCATAAAAAAGGCGACCGCCAATGGGTCGCCTCTTCTTGAACGCATACAACCATTACACGGTTACGAGTCTAACAGCCTCAGCAATAGATTGCGCACACCGTTCTATGGTCTCGGCACAACGCCCTTCGACCATCACGCGCAGCAAGGGCTCGGTGCCGGATTTGCGCAGCAACACCCGCCCCTGCCCTGCCAATTCACGCTCGACATCAGCAACTTTTGACAACACCAGGGACGAACTCAGAGGATCGGCCTGGCCACTGAAACGGATATTGACCAGAGTTTGTGGCAGCAACGTCATGCCCGCGCACAGTTCAGCCAAACTGAGCAGCTCACGTCTCATCACCGCCAACACCTGCAGCGCAGCAACAATCGCATCACCTGTGGTCACCTTGTCGCGACAGATGATATGGCCTGAGTTCTCACCACCCAACAGCCATTGCTGAGTCAGCAACTGCTCCATCACATAGCGATCGCCTACCTTGGCGCGCAAAAACGGAATACCCAGTGCTTCCAGCGCCAACTCCAAACCCAAGTTGCTCATCTGGGTACCCACCACGCCGCCTTGCAAAGTGCCTTCAGCCTGGGCTGCACGAGCCAGAATAAATAACAGCTCATCCCCATCCACAATGCGACCTGAGTGATCGACCATGATGATTCGATCCGCATCGCCATCCAGCGCAATCCCGGCATGGGCCTGCTCAACCATCACGCGGGCTGCCAAAGTCTGCGGAGCGGTGGCGCCACAACCTTCATTGATGTTCACCCCATCCGGGCTATTGCCGATGGCGATGACTTCAGCGCCCAGTTCACGAAATACCGCAGGAGCAATCTGATAGGCTGCACCATGGGCACAATCCACCACCAGTTTCAGCCCATCCAGACTCAGATAGCTGGGAAAGGTGCTCTTACAAAACTCGATATAACGGCCAGCGGCATCGGTCATCCGTGAAGCGCGTCCCAGCTTTTCGGAGACCACACAGGCGATATCATTTTCCAATTCGGTTTCAATCGCCAGCTCTACCTCATCAGGCAGCTTCTCACCGGTATGGGAGAAGAACTTGATGCCATTGTCCCAATAGGGATTATGAGAAGCACTGATGACCACACCAGCTTCAGCGCGAAAGGTCTTGGTCAGATAGGCAACTGCAGGCGTCGGCAAGGGGCCGGTCAAAACCGCATTCACCCCAGCAGCTGAAAATCCAGCCTCCAGAGCCGACTCCAGCATATAGCCAGAAACCCGAGTATCCTTGCCTATAATCACCTTACGAGTACCCAGCCGAGATAGAACCTTACCCGCGGCATAACCCAGCTTTAATGCAAAATCAGGAGTAATGGGGAATTCGCCCACCTTACCCCGCACCCCATCGGTGCCAAAATACTTTCTTTCCATACAACAAGCCCATAAATGTTATGCAAAATAGTGAGTCGAATACATCGATAATATATAACATCTGAAAAGACTAAACATTGAATCATCAGACAAATGCAATAACAGAACTATATATGTCGAAAAACAAAAAATTCATCACACATATATACTTTTATCCAAATCCAATCAAGGCACCATATAAAACAGCAAATGAGATGCCGCAGCATCAAAAACTACCGACACAAAGAAGTAAAGATATAATCAACTCTATTTCTGATTGATGTTGCTGTAACAACGAATATTACAAGAGAGACAAGTGCCAAATAAACACCAAATTCAAATGCCAAGCATGTAGCAGCACCTGCGATGGCCCAAGCAACACCATTTCTGCTCCATTGGATTCCTGTTTTTTTCCTTGCAAACCATTCTTGAAGCCAGAGAGCTGGCCATGCAAAAACTGCAGCTAGAGAACAAGCATTTATCCCCCCTAAATGGGATAAAATAAAAACTGCAAGTGTTAGCAAAGCAACTCCCACACAGCTAGATATTATTGAGGCCATAAAATACCCGCGAATATGGATCACGTTCAGCGACGTTGCGTGCGCTGAGGCAAGCAGAGCTCCGGCAGCGATACCCGGAAATAGATCCACTGTCGCCATCCATTGCGCACCCAAAAGATGTTTCACAGAGAAGGAATAAACCCCAACAGCTAATATGGTAATTGGAACACTGAATAATAGCTCTGTTTCTACCACAGACCGAACAGCATTACGCAGTGAATCGGGAATATGAGCAATTGGAACAAGAGCTGGAAGCCCCACGCGCCCAGCTGCCGCACGAAACGGAGCAATAAGACCTGCAGCCCTGAGTGTTAATCCAAAATAACCAACTGCCTCCGGTCCAAGTACTCGTCCAACAATCGACAGAAAAAACATATTTCGACTTTGACTAATACTAGATGCAGCAACATATCCCAGGCCAAATTTCACCATCCGAAAAGATTTACTCAAATCTAGTGAAACCTTGGGCCACAAACCGATAACAAACCAAGGAGCGAGGCCAGAGATTAACTCACGAATAACCCAGCCAGTAAGCGGGCCATTAATCCCATAGCCGTTTATTGCCATACTGATGCCCACAATCTGCCCAGAAACCTGAGCTGCAAGATCGATAATAATTAAAGGCTTGAACCGTAATCTACGCTCCAATCGTGTTATAGCAGGCAATGAGAGAACATGAAAAGGTAGAAGTAAAACAGTAATAGTCGCAGGCCAGAAAACATTCGATACCCGACTAAAATTTTCCAAATATGGCAATAGAACAATAACAACACATGCAACGACAACAGAAGATGTTAGCATAGTCGCCAGGGCGACATAATAATCATCATCTGAAGGCTCTTCGCGTTGAGTCAAAAGAGAGGCATTTACACCAAGACGGGCAATAATTCTTGTTACCGCACTGATTGATGAAGCAAGCGCATAGATTGCAAATACTTGTGGACCAAGAACACGAGACAATATCAAGGCTGAAGCGACAGTAATAAGAGCACTAACAACGTGGTTTGAAGCTACCAGACCAGCACCTTTAATCGCCCGTTTAGCCCGAGTCATAATATATCCTTATTTGTCGCAGCAGCGATTAAAGAAAAAAGACTAGCTGCACCTAGCTTGGCTTTTTCACGATACGTCCTGCAAGCCAATTTATATTCATCAAGAACACTAGCTTGTTTGGATAAAAAATCTAGATGAGCAACCGCCTCATCAAGTGCCTTCATGGGTTCAGGTCCAATATGCGTATCATTTAACAAAACCGCACAATCGCCTAATTTAGCATCTTTTAATAGCCCTTCAACCTTGTGAGTATTTGACGAAAGTGCAATAAATGGCCTTTCCGCCAGTATTGCCAAACACACGCCATGAAATCGCCCTGTAACAATAACACGAGCATCTTGAAGTAGTGATATGTCATCTAAAACAAATTGCCGACTAAATTTTCCAGCTCTAAATAGTGCAAACCATTTATATATGCCGCTTATGGATCTCAATGATGGACGAGAGGCCATTCTCAAAAATTTATAACCTCGAGAACGAGCATAGCGAGCCAAGAGCATAGCCGTATGCCAACAAACATCATCCATAACAACTATCGATTCAGGTGTGGAATTCTTATAGGGGAAAAGCACATCGGAATCACTACTCAACGTAAGATCGGGAATTACATCTGCAGTAAACCCTGCAGCATCAACGCACTCAGCACTAAGACTCTCTCGCATTACAATTTTATGCAGACATGGTAATAATTGATTGACTATATTATTACCCTCCCACACTGAGTTTATTAAAAACACGGGCTTACCACATTTATGAGCGAACAGACCCGCATCCTTTAGGATTAAGGCACCAGCACTATCATGATGCATTGTTCCTTCACCATTGATAATGATTACATCAACCTTTTTTATTTCACGTTTAAGTGCTGATTGAAAAAAACGACCCAATCGTAGAGTTTTAGTAACTTGAATTCCAGCAGCATCACACCCAGAAAGTAACTGGTGCATAACTAGCATACAACCAGGATGGTCGCCTTTTCTTGTGTCATTCAATACCAGAGCTCGCATTATTTACATTCCTTTAATTCATTTATTATCTTTTTGACTCTATTGGAAAGTGAATTACGATTAGAATGACACGATAGGGAAACAATGAAATCATTAATAATCCAAGATGTGAACTTACAAATCACAGAATGATCTGGAGTGTGACTTTTAGCATCAAGAATAATATCTCTAACATATTCATAGTCACTTAACGATACCGCGTGAGCCATCCCAGAACGGGCGTAGAATGCAGGGGCAAGCGTGAACACGGGCTTACCGGCAAGTAACGCCTCCATACCTACCGCAGAGTTCATAGTGATAACAGCGCGGCATTTATCGATTAGTGAAGCTAATTCAGGTCCAGAGCCGGGCCTCGAAATAGAAACATTTCTGTTCTGTAACATTTCATTTAAACATTCTGGCTCTTTCAGACTAGGTTCATTTGGGTGTGGTCGAATAACAATTGGGATATTTTCCGGAATGGCTTTCATAGAAAAATAAATCAACTCAAGCCAAGTAGGGATATCCCAAGAAGAAGGGATAGATGGTTGATTTAAAGCCACTAGGACAAAATCATTTTTATCTGAGCGCAGAGTGTCAATTTTTGGAAACCATTCTCTGTGATTAATCTTTGACTTTATGACATTTAGCAGGTAGGCCGAATCATCGAACGAAGGCCTTCTGAGTATAATCCGTAAAGCTCTTTCTAATATTCTCAACCACCAAGGCATCAAAAACCTAAACCGTTCAGAACTATTATCACGACGAGGGTTTTTTGCCGCCAACTTAATAGATGAAAGATAGCCATCTTCATTCACATCAGAAACATCTTGACACCTAAAGTGATCAATCCAATTATCGCCATGGGAATGAATAATCAAGTGATTGGCAATAAATGATGTTTGCATCCCAACACAAACAATATTTTCTTTTTTTGCTATTTTGCTTAAAACATAAGAGCCTGCATATTCCATTGCGCCACAAATAATAAGATCTGGTTTAAAATCAGCAACTTGAAATTCCACAAAATCGCTAAATGTATAGAATGATTTTCTTATCAAAGCTGGCATACGGTTTCGAGTAAATCCACGAACCGTGAACTCATGGAGCGCAGGTATATTCTGTACCTGACTAGAGCTAAAAGTAAACGGCATAAACGCGTATTCGAAGCCACATCCGCGTACATTATGGCCATCGCTCCAAGTATTACCCAAGAAACGGCTCGTTACATCAGGCATCGAAAGAGCTACGTCAATGAGAATTTTTTGAAAATAATCACTCCCAGGACAAAACAATACTTTCAACGCGCCTCCTCACCAAACACTGAAAAAAACAATAAATTTCTATTGTTAGTTTAAAGAATGCAATTACACTAACAACAATAGGATTATAATATTCTGCAACATATATTTAGAGCCATAAAAATCACAGCCACAACTCAAAATTTGCCCCGAAAATACGATCAGGGCCGAGTGAAATAAAATCATGCATGAGAATTGGCTGTTGATATCAGCAACAACTATTCACCACACGACTGTTGGATTGATTCCAGACTAGAAATTACACAAGATTGAGCAGCCGTAACCGAATTCCCTTCCGCATAACACCGTAATTCCGGCGCATTCCCCGAAGGGCGCAAGTGCACAATAGTGCCATCGCTGAGCGTCAGCCGTAGGCCATCCGTGGTGTCGACATGTGCCACCGTGACATCGGCAAAACCCAACTTGCGGATCAATTGCTGCGGATCGGCAATGCCTGCGGCGATAATCGCCTGACTGCGCGCAGTCGGGAAGTTCTGGATCCGGTCGGAATGGGTAAAACGCTGTGGCAAGGCAGCTACCAGTGGCGAAATAGCACCTTGGCCCGCAGCCGCCAGCAGCATCAGCGCCGGCAGTACCGCATCCCGGGTCGGCAGAGCAGCCAGCGGTTTGCCCGCCAATTCGATATCGCTGCCCAACAGGAAGCCACCATTGGCCTCGAAACCCGCAATCCGCTGATAGCTCTTGGCCAGCTCGGCGAACTCAGCAATAACATAGGGTGAGCCAATCCGGGTCAGCGCCACCTTGGCAAAACGCCCACAACTGGCCACCGCGGTATTGCAACTCACCGGTATTGCCACCGCCTCGATGCCTAGCGCATCGGCACACAGCAAACCCAAGATATCGCCACGCAGCCATTCACCCTGCTCATCGGCCACCAGTGGCCGATCGCCGTCGCCATCGGTGGAGAAGATGGCATCCAGCTGATACTCAGCGGACCAACGGCGCGCCTTGGCCTTGTCGGCTTCCCCCACGGCTTCGGTATCGATTGGCACGAACTCGTCACTGCGCTCCAGGGACACCACTTCAGCACCGAGTTGACGCAGCAAGGGCGCATAGAGATCGCGTCCAGCGCTGGAGTGCTCGTAGATACCAATACGCTTACCGGCCAGCAGATCGGCGCTGAACAGCGACAGGTAACGCGTGCAGTAGGCATCCGCCGCCCCAGGCAGCGTCTCCAGCTGTGGCAAGCTTGACAGAGGTGCAAAATCGACGTTCGCCGCCAGGATCGCCCCTTCATCCGCTTTGGTGATCTCGCCATCCGGGCGGTAGAACTTGAGGCCATTGCGGTCAAACGGAATATGGCTGCCGGTGATCATGATGCAGGGCATTTTATCCTGCATCGCCTTATAGGCCAGTGCCGGAGTCGGCACCACGCCGTAGTAGAGCGGCTCGATGCCAGCCTGCTGCAGTGCCGCCGCGCACGCTTGCGCCATTCCCAAGCTACTCGGCCGGTTATCAATGGCCAGAGCCATATGAGTGAACGCAAACTCCCGCTGCATCACAGCGACAAAGGCATGGGTGAAGGCGGCACACACCTCGGCGGTGAAATCCACCACCAGGCCTCGAGCCCCACTGGTGCCAAAGGCAATACCGCTGCCGGAGATTACCGCCGAGCTATTGAATCCAGAAGTCATCACACTCATCCTTCAAGGCGACCGTAACGGTCTTCAAAACGCACAATGTCATCCTCACCCAGATAGGAGCCCGATTGCACCTCGATCATCTCGAGCATGATCTTGCCCGGGTTCTCCAACGCATGGATCTGGCCGACCGGTATATAAACCGACTGGTTCTCGGTCACCAACTGCACGCTGTCACCATTGGTGACGCTCGCTGTGCCAGAAACCACGATCCAGTGTTCGGCCCTGTGATGATGCATCTGGATGGAGAGCTTCTCACCGGGCTTCACGGTAATGCGTTTGACCTGATAGCGCTCGCCGTTGTCGATAGAGTCGTACTTACCCCATGGCCGATACACTTCACGGTGGATATGGTGCTCGGTGCGACCGGCAGCCTTCAGGGATTCCACAATCTTTTTCACATCCTGCACCTGATGCTTATCCGCCACCAGAACCGCGTCCTTGGTCTGGACAATCACCAAGTCTTGCACCCCGACGGTGGTGACCAGACTGGTTTCGGCAAACACATAGTTGTTCTGGCTATTGTGCTGCAGCACATCGCCGTGGCTGACATTGCCGTTGATATCTTTTTCGGAGATCTCCCACAGCGATGACCAGGAGCCCACATCGGACCAACCGGCACTCATGGGTACCACCACGGCATCGGCTGTACGCTCCATCACCGCATAGTCGATCGAGTCGCTCGGGCAACTGAGGAAGGCGGCTTTGTTGACACGGACAAAATCCAGATCCGCATTCACGGTCCCCACCGCCTCGACACAGGCGGCATAAATGTCCGGTCGGAACTGCTCTAACTCTGCCAGATAGCGGCTGGCGCGGAACAGGAACATACCGCTGTTCCAGTAATAATCACCGCACTCCAGATAGTGCTCGGCCGTGCTTTGATCCGGTTTCTCGACAAACTGGGCGACAGTATAAGCGGCCTGAGTTGCACCCGTAGCGACGCCGCGTTTGATATAGCCATACCCGGTTTCCGCCTGGGTCGGCACAATGCCGAAGGTGACCAGCTTGCCGACTTCGGCATAGGCGCACGCAGATTGCACCGCCGCAGTAAACGCCGCTTCATCACGGATCACATGATCGGCCGCCAACACCAGCAGCAGCGGATCACTGCCCTCGGGAGCAGTTTGCAACGCCGTCAGCGCCGCCAGCGCAATCGCAGGTGCCGTATTACGGCCCGCAGGCTCGAGAATAATGTTGTTCGCCAGCTTATTGATGGCACGCAATTGCTCGGCCACCAAGAAACGGTGCTCATCGTTACAGATCACCACGGGGTTTTCAGCGGATAGCCCGCGCAAGCGACGGATCGTCGTTTGCAGCATGGTCAGCTCACCATCCAGGGTTAAAAATTGTTTCGGGAATAACTCGCGGGACAAGGGCCATAACCGGCTACCATTGCCACCGGCCATAATAATGGGGGAAATACGCATTTATTTACGATCCTCTTCTAGTAGCGCATCAATCCAAGTAGATATCGAGATCCCTTCACGATTGAAAACTGCAGGAACATGTCCTTTTAAATTGTCTGTGTATGCTCGACATTGTTCTGGGGTCCAACGCTGCCCAGTCTTACGATCAATCACAACAACAGAATCACTTGAGCAATGCAATAGAATGGAAGGGTTAGTCGTCACCAGATGGTGTCCCTGACTTAAAGTTTCCCAAGTTCGCATTGTCAGGCCAGTCTGAGCCGGATGATGAATGTCAATTATATACTCACTTTGTTGGCTGATATTTTCCAGCTCAGCACGAGAAACGGGCTCAAATGTGATCCACTCGCGAGGAATTTCCCTAAGCGCGCGGTCTTTTAAATAATAAAAAAGGTACTGTAACCGACTTTGAAAATACAATTGTACGTAGTTAGTTTCTGCAGACTCAGACGATAAAAACCTCGACAAAACAGAAGCCCTATCACCATGATAACTACCGACAAATGAGTACTTAAAAATTTGAGTGGAAGAGGGAAAACCACCTTCCAGCGTAACTTGCTTAGAATAAAAAAGAGGGAGGTAACGTAAGTGCCAACAAATACTATCTTGGATATCAAAAGTAAATGAAACATCCGACTTGGCAGCTAATAGCGGAAAGGTTTCGATATTTGAAATGGAATCCCAAGTATAACAGGTCACCCTCACATTACGATTTACACCTCGAATAGCATCAATAAACTCAGGGGTAATTGATGTCCCTTTAACGATAAGCACATCGGATATAGAAGCAAGCTTTGACGACAACTCTTTTAATAAAAGCTTAGAATACTTTTGGGAAAAATAAGAGCGAAGATAAAAGATATTATATTTTATAATAGCCTTTACTGTTGAGGAACAACGTGGTCGATCGGGAAAAGAAACGACATCATCAAATCTGCGTGACAACTCAGTAGAGATTAATCGCTGATAATCGAAAAAATCAGGACAGATCAATACAACAGAACCACGGTTAGCCATTAACAGATACCCACTCATTGATTTCAAAATTGAATTTTTTGATAACTTTTGCTGGATTACCAACAGCTATAGCATTTGCTGGGATATCATGACTCACAACAGAGTTCGCGCCGATGATCGAGCATCCGCCAATACTGACTCCAGGTAACACAACCACGCCCTCACCCAGCCATACATTATCTCCAATGTGGACATATGATGACTGTAAGACCCGCTCCCGGCATATGGTGGATGGATGTGAATGCACATTCCCTTTATAGCCACCATGATTAAGATCTGTAATAAAAACGCGGCTAGCAATCAACACATCATTTCCAATAACTACATCATTAGCCGCAGCAATATGAACCGAATCATTAATCTGGCAATTTTTCCCAACACGTAACACCACTCGGCCGACATCACTATGAGCCTCAATTCTGCAGTAGCGCCCCGTAGTAAAGCCAGAATCAATCTGAGTATGTTTACGCCCCCGCCACTCAAAAGGAGTTCTAATGATTTTTGCGCTAGGTAATCGAAGCCAAGTGATACACTTTTCAATCAACAGTCTTAAAAACCCGAAAAAACCATAATGAGCTATATAATCCATCAAAGAGCACCTCTATTTATTAAGCAAGTTCTTTATATACAGCCAAGGTACCTTGATAACACTTTTCCCATGAAAACTTGTTAGCTTGAATAAAGCCCTTCTGGATCATTTCCGACCGACAGTTGGCATCCTTAAGTGCATTTAACGCCTTATCAAACTGCACAACGTCAGCCTGTTCAACAAGAATTGCGGCATCACCAGCCACTTCAGGAATCGACGAAGAGCGAACAGCAATTACCGGACAACCAGCCTTCATCGCCTCAATAACAGGAATACCAAAGCCTTCATAACTAGATGGGTACAACAAACAATGGGCTCTGTTATAAATCAGATTTAGATCTTCATCAGAAACACGTCCTAACCACTGATATCGACCAGGTATATTTGTATCTAACGACTGTATCTCATCTGGAGTCAAAGCACCTCCACCGACAATACTAAGTTTTAGATCAGGATGGTATTTTAGAGCATCTACAGCCATTGCAAAATTTTTATACCAGCCACGTGCACCAACGAAAACAACTTCATTGGTTTTATCAGAAGTAGAAGATGGGGTGTAAACATCAGAAACCCCATTATGAACGACTCGAATTTTTTCTGGGGCTACTGGACAAAACCGCATCAAATCTTTCGCGGTATTATGAGACACACAGATAATTAAATCACTATTTCGGATGGCCCTGAATTTTTGCCAAGAATGCATCCACTGGGCTGGCCCCCGACGATAAAGCTCATAGGTAAAATCATGGACTGTTGTTACAGTCTTAACCTTCTGCTTTGGCAGACGATAGTGAGTTGAATGAAAAATGACTTCATCACCATATTTGGATACGTCAACATCTCTCCAACGTTCCATAAATCTACAATCGGCAAAATCAACAACTGTCTTTTCACCATCCAAGATGATATTGCCACTTGCCGTTGAATTTCTCACATAACTGATATAATTCAGGTGATGCTTCTCACATTGAAGATAATGAAGGACGTGATTAAAATAAACTGTGCAGCCACCATTAGCCTGCAACGACTCAATTATACCATCATAAACTATATGCATGAATCCACACCCAGAATTTTATTTTTAATAAAACCAACAACAGAAGACCAATATAGGAAATGTTTGAATTCTTTTAACCTCCATGCTTTCGAAGGAGACTTATTTGTCCGCTGAGATTGAAATAAGAGAATTTCGCTCACCCTTGCACAGGAATATAAATCAAGTATTAGATTTGCTTTTTCTTTTACATCAGCCAATTGATTAGGAAGCCAAGAAAAATTAGCATTAGCCAGAGTTACACTTGGAGGCAAGTCTATCCTATAGAAGCAGTCGACTGTAGACTGATCAAATCCATAAACATAATCAGGAAGCAGATGGGTCCAAATAGGCTCAAAACGCATCAACAAATCAATATCCGTAATAGCCGGAATTAACAGTGCAGGGACACCATACGTCAACAACTCAAATTGACTAGTACCCATCCCAATTGACAGATTAACTCGTTCTCTTTCCCTCGACACAATCTCATCCATTGAGAATCCGTCAAAAATTGTCAACTCACAACCTAGATCTAGAACGCTTGAATCATTCGGCATCAACTCAATGAACCTATCACGATCGTCTGTATATATATGACACGAGATCGGAAAATTAGAATACTTGGCTATTACTTTTAATAAACAGTAATGAAAAGGAATGACTTTCCAATCGACGGCTCGAGCTATATAGACGATATGTATGCCGTTAGATGGTGGCGGTAATGTAAAATGAATATTATCAGTCAAATGAGAGATAGGAATCCCAGTAACAGTTACGTTATCTGAGCCTGATTTTTCTTCAATATAATTCTTTGATATTAGATCAATCGTCAAAACCCGAGATTCCTCTGTCAATACAGACAGGAACCGTCTTGAATTTTGTGATTTCAAACATCGACCAAACAAACATAAATTTAGAATATTATCTAACGATATTGAGTGTACATCCCAATATATGAAACTTGATTTAAAATGCCTTTCGAAAAACTCAGCCAAATCAATCTGCCAATTAAATGCCACGAATGTGTAATCAGACATGAAATAACATTCACGAAGTGTGTCAACAATAACCACATGCTTCATAAATGCATCATCACTGAACTCTTTTATTTGAGAGGATACATATCCGCCATCATAATCCAAAACAACGAATGGTAAATGATTTGTATACGCATGCTTTATCAACCGGATAATTATAGACTGTACCCCACCCGGCCCCGACGAGGGGAAAAAAAATGCTAACTTTGACAAAGCATCACCTCCCTGTAACTTTATGTATCAGTTCTAAAATTGAGTTTACATCATCTATGACAGGTGATTTATAACTAACTGGATACTCAATTTTCTTATGAGAAAAATCATAATTATTAATAATCGAAACCAATTCGACAAAATTTTGATTTTCAGCTAAAAAGTCAGAAGGCAAGTAATCATTGACGGCATCAAACTCAAAGGAAAACACAGGCAAAGAGCAATTAACAGCCTCCAACAACACAAGTGGCACTCCCTCAAAGGATGAGCAGATACAGACACCATCGACAAGGGCATACAATTGATCAACATCATCAACATTTCCTGCGTAATACACATTCTCCAGTTGATGAGTGGAGATTATATTAATAAGTCTTTGTGAATCACTACCACTACCAGCAAATACAAGCGAGATATTTCTATTTAATTCACCATTGCATACGAAATCTAAAAACTTGTCTTGTTGCTTGTGTTGGAACTCTATTCGCCCGATTATTAATATAACTCTCTGGCCAATCCGCTTTTGCTCTTTAACCCAGTTGTCGATGTCTTGCCTTTTAATTAGAACAGTGGAACCATCACTTGGTTGATGCTCTACCCAATTATGAAGTATAGAAACATCCATAGATGTCAATCGTTGCAATGCTGTCTTGTGGTAGGCAGATATGGTTATAAAACCATTAGGCAACTTATATAATTGATCATTCAAATAGTTTCTTATCCGAGGGAAAAATTTGCTACCTGTCGAAACAAGATCAATAACCAATGGTATATAGCTTATTACTTGCACGCCTAGCAATTTAGCAACAATAACCGCTTTAACTCCTAGTTCAATCGTACCTTGACAGACAATTAGCAGATCTGGTTGGAATGACCTTATATCACGCATCAGCTTTATGTAGTCATAAAGATACAACAACCCAAGACTACCATTTAAAGGTTTAGGCTTGATTGTGTTTTCAATCTTAAGTACATCTTTATTTAATTTATCAAAAAACGAATTAGGGCATAAAAATGCAATTTCACTCTCAGTCGACTCAGCTAATAGGTTAGCCAATCTGATGCTCATCAATTCATGCCCGCCTATTGGGACGACATCACTATAAAATAGTATCTTCATAAATTAACTAATTATTCCCTTGTCCTTGCGACTTTATTTTCTACATTCATAGCAGCAAATGCTAGAGAAAGGCTAAGACACATGACGACTGACACCGCATTAAAGAAAAACAAGTAAAAACCATATAAGGATATATAGAAACTAGCTGAAGAGTGCTTTTCAAGAAATAACTTCTTGATAATAAACACGCATGGGATAAAAAATCCAAAATTGAGAAATGCTCGTTCAAATGGGAAAAACCATAATTTTATCTTATATAGTTCACCAGCATCCAGGCCAAAGGCAAAAGGATGATCAAATAACGAGTTCAACCCCCAAAGTGGATACTTTGTGAATGGGCCAATGCCTAGCAAATAGAATTTCCAGTCTGAATTAAATAACTGCTCAAGAGAATCTAAAGTAGGGTCAAGTATTCCCATGGATTCATAAAAGGCCAGGTTCAATGGGAGATAATCGAGAGCTTTTATCACCAATAACCCAAGCGTGATGTACAAATGTTCAGATAGAATTATTGCCTTTTGCGGAAGAGCGAGTGTGTCAGACTTACTATGACTAAAAAACACCATCAATAACACAAAAAAGAAATATGGAACGCTAGCTTTTCGGCCAGCAAAAATAGCCAGCACAAAACAAGCAAGAATAACGAAATAACAAAACTTCTTATCTCTTATATCGAGCAGAAGAATTGCTGCCAGTAAAACCCCAATACTACCATATTCATCACCAGCAAAGGCGACAATCACATTGAAGCCGAATAACTCACGTCGCATCGGGGTTTCCGCATGAATTACATGCGCAAAAAACATTAAACTGATACAGGTAAATATTGCCAACCGCAATATGAATTTCAGTTGAACTTTATCTAGAGTGCCAAGCAAAACATAGATGGCAAAAAACAAGAGCAGACCTCGTAGCACAAAAAACATATATTTCACATCATATACGAGGCTACTTTGACCGATGGATGCAAAGCAAAAACCAAGAACAAGAAAAATCAACAAAACAACAAAACTTATATTTACTGGTACAACAACTGCTCTACTGATTACCTTTAGGAAGATAACAACCCCGAGAATAACCATCATTAGATCAATAGTCTTAAAGCCGCCAAACATGGACAATGTATGTAAAGATGGATAATCACTATCAAATCGCAAGGTGTTATCCATTGGGGCAACAAAATTACCAAAGAATGTAATTAGCAAAATCGATAGCGCCACAAAAATAATGCTTTTTGAATTTGAAAAAAGAGACAATGAGCATAATATAACAATAATAGACTCAATATAGATCAGCCCGGAGTTTCTCAAAACAGAGAAAAATGTTACGATGACTATATAGGCAAATAACAGGGCCTTCTGAGTATTTGTAATCAATGCATCCCACTCTAGTTATTAACAGTAAACATAATCCAATGAACAATAATCACTGATTTAATCAGCAATAAAACAGCCGGCTCCCAAGTAACTTCTCTCACCTGGCTGACTGACTGGCAAGCATTCACACACAATGCCACTGCCGAGTTATTCATCACCTTTTTATTCCAAAAAATATTTACTTAGGCTCTGTAATTTTCGATCGCACTTTTATTTCATTAACTAATAAATAACATCTAGACACTATACAGAGATAAAGACCGATTTTAGATATCATCCTTACATTCTCTGATTATCGTGACATTGAGACAATTGGCGATCTCTTTCTCATATTTTATTGATAATCACAAATCCGCCTTCAACTATTATTACTTTGGCAATCTCATTGGCAGGCACATCGCTTGCTATGATCACTCCCGCACCGATGGATGTCTCAACAATATTTCCTTGTAAAATTGCGGCATTGCATCGATAAACACAGTGTGACTAATAATTACAGATTTACTCTTATAGCGGCTCGAGCAATGCTTATAGATATCAGTCCCTTATAGTTTCCGTTGGGAAATAAGCCATAATCATGTGTTAGTCTGTCCGGAAGCGAACGAGCTTTGATAATGCCTAACGAGCAAATCTTTTTACATTCACATACACAACCAGTAGATAGATCATATAATTGGCAAGGTAAGCCACGTTAGCTCCTTGCACGCCAAGTAAATGAACAAAATAATAGCTTGAACAAACAAACGTAACGGAAAAAATTATTTCCAAAGTAACAAACCACGTAGTAGCACCACGAGATAACATAGGGTAGGCATATAACCAACTTGCAATCTTGACGACATCCCCGCATAACTGAATAAGAAAAAGATCTCGCGCTGAATTAAATTCCTTTGTGAATAATAGCCATATGGCCACATCGCGTAACAGATAGATAGCCAATGCCAATAGGGCCACGATGGGAATAATCAGCTTTGCGGTTTTATGGATCTCGGAAACAATCTCATCAACCCCCACTAACGATGACAATTTAGGAAGGTAATAGGTTCCCAGCGCCATGGTAATCACGGCAAGATAGACTTCCGATATTTTCCATACAGCCTGCCATTGTCCGGCAACATCCCATCCAACCTGCTCAATCAATATATTCCTGACCAGAATCAGCGAGATAGGAGCTGTCAGGGCACTGGTAATCGCCATCAGCATATAACCGCTAATGGCTTTACGTGCTAAGCGATCCGTAGAACCCCACCAAAATCGCAAATTGAACCAAGGTTGGCGCAGATTAGCCAACAACATGACAATGCCAATCAGACCACTTTGTACCGTTGCGGCCAGTAGTGCTCCCTGGATATTCGCCTGCACGATCATAATCAACATAAAGCCACTAGAGACTATCGTGGATATCATCCCAAGCACTACATAGCGGCGATAGTTTTGCAGGCCATTGATCACCGAAGTAAATAATGTGCCGATGGCGGTAAATGGCAAAATGCAAACTGCCGCGATGACTACCCAGGCCAGCTTTTGATCATGAAGCAACCAGAGGGCTATATGCTCGGCTTGCAGCAATGCTAACGGGATGGCGATTAATGAGATGAGAAAAACCCATTCCAAGGAAGCACGCCACCAAGGGCTACAGGCATCAAATCCATTGGCATGCTGCTCTGCGGTAAAGCGAACAATACCGCTACCTACTGGCGCATTCACCACTCCGTTGAGACTACCGACCATGCTCTGTACTTGCCCGAGCATTGCCATTCCTGTGGGTCCGGTATACACCGCAACCACCTTGGCAATAACGAAGCCTACGGCCATACGAAGTAGGGTCAACAGACCCGTCATGGCCGTAACTTTTAGCAAGCGCTTCATGCTTGAAAGCCGTTGATTGCATCAATTACGGTTTGTATATCCTGCTGGCTCATAGTTGGATCCAGCGGCAGCGACAAGACTTGCTGATGTAACTGCTCGGTTATTGGCAACGATAAATCAGCCCAAGAGCTATAAGCCCGTTGCTGATGTGGCGGAATAGGATAATGAATTAGAGTCTGGATCCCCTGTTCGTTCAACCAAGCCTGCAATTGCTCTCTATGTTCCGTGCGAATGACAAACAGATGCCAGACATGCTGCAATTCATCGTTCACCGCGGGCAGTACTATCCGTGGATTCTGAATACCTTGGCGGTATGCCAAGGCGATCTCTTGACGCTTGGCCGTTTCTACAGGCAGATGAGGAAGCTTAACCCGTAGCAAGGCAGCCTGGAGTTCATCAAGCCGACTATTTACTCCCTGATACAGATTCTCATATTTCTTATGAGAACCATAATTACGCAACGCCTTTAAGCTCTGCGCCAATTCGTCATCGTTAGTGGTAATAGCACCGGCATCCCCCAAAGCGCCTAAATTCTTCCCTGGATAAAAGCTAAACCCGGCAGCATCGCCCCAATTACCCGCTCGTCGCCCATCGATCTCGGCACCATGGGCCTGAGCGCAGTCCTCAAGGACTAATAACTGATGCTGTTGTGCAATCGCCAAAAGCTCCGGCATTGGGGAGAGTTGACCATACAGATGAACTGGAAGTATGGCTTTGGTTCTCGGCGTAATAGCGACAAGCACTCGTGCGGGATCTAGATTAAACGTTACCGGATCGGGCTCAACCAGCACAGGAACCAAATCATTTTCGGTAATAGCCAAAATAGAGGCAATATAAGTATTGGCCTGGACAATAACCTCATCTCCAGCCTGCAATTTACCTAGTTCCTTCCACGCTCGTAACACCAGAACCAAAGCATCAAGGCCATTGGCTACACCAATAGCATGCTTAGTTCCGCAATAAGATGCGAACTCTGTTTCAAAGGCATTCAGTTCATTGCCCATGATATACCAACCCGAATCTAGGACCCGAGTAAAAGCTGTTTTCAATTCTTCAGCATACTGTGCGTTGATAGACTTCAAATCTAAAAAAGGAATCATGTTACTTCTCTAAATATCCAAGAATCCGAGCCGGATTGCCAATAACGACAGCACAGGGAGGGACATCCTTTGTGACGACACTACCTGCGCCAACCATGCACCTCTCACCCAATGTAACACCAGGAAGAATAGTCGCATTGGCTCCTATTGATGCACCATTTTTGATGGTCGTACGAAGAAACTGCTCAGGGTAAACCTTCGAGCGTGGGTTTTTATCATTGGTAAAAGTAACGCATGGCCCGATGAATACATCATCTTCAATAGTTATACCATCCCAAATATATACGCCTGATTTCACTGTTACTCGGTTACCAATGCGAACATCACCCTCAATAAGGGTATGAGCACAAATATTACATTCTTCGCCAACTTTAGCACCGGGCAATATAACGGAAAACTGCCACACCCTTGTGTTGTCACCGATATTATCTGATTGAACATCGCTCAGCGGATGAATAAACATTATGACATCACCTTAATCAAAGATAAAAAATCACCATAATCTCTGATGTAATCGGATTCATCATATACATCACTTGCTAACACCAACAATATACAGTCCGAGCTAAAGTCATACATCTCATGCCATTGCATGGTATCGATTAATAGGCCCTGCGCAGGAGAGTTAAGCACAACACTCTGCTTATTAAAGCCATCATCCATTAAAAAACGACATGAACCAGCTAAACATATAGCAACTTGCCTTACCTCTTTATGAGCATGGAAGCCACGAGCAACATCTAACTTGGTGCCAAAAAGATAGTACACACGTTTAATTTCAAATGGGACATGGTGCCCCCCCTCAATCGCAATCAGATGCCCTCTATTATCGCCTAGGGTCTCAAAATTAATAATATCGACTAGCATTTGCACCTCTAGAAAAGATCAGCATCCATTAACTTACTTGCTAGCCTGTCTTTGTTAGATAAAAGAAACTCACTACCAGGCCAACAAATATCAAGCTCTTCATCGTTATATATGATAGCTCTCTCACAGCTTGGATTGTAATAATCAGTTGTCTTGTAAGTTATTTCAGCCACTTCACTTATAGTGCAAAAACCATGAGCAAATCCCTCAGGAATCCATAGTTGTCTTTTATTCTCCGCCGACAATACAACCCCAACCCAGCGACCAAATGTTGGTGATTGTTTACGAATATCGACGGCCACATCGAATATTTCACCAACAACACAACGCACTAGTTTGCCTTGTGCGTGGGGTGGTAACTGATAATGTAATCCCCGCAAAACTCCCTTTGATGATTTTGAGTGATTGTCTTGAACAAAACGCGTTATTTTACCAGCAACAAGTTCTTCAAATTTATTACTGTTCCAACTCTCCATAAAAAAACCGCGTTCATCAGAAAACACTTGCGACTCAATTATCTTGACATCAGAAATTTCTGTATCTATAACGATCATAGTATGCCATCCAACTATTGAAGAGCTGCCACATTTTGTCTAAATAATGAAACCATACCCTCTATATCATCCAAAATGTATGAAGGTTGAAAAGCAACTTCACCACGCAACCGGTCAATGCTGATTTGTGGATAATTTTCATTAACTCCACTAGACAACCAGTCAACATCAAATTTTATGTACTTAGACAACTCATCCAAAATATGCCCAGCAGAGACATTCCTAGCGGATGCAATATTATATACCTTGTGGCGTAATGCAGTTATCTTTGAAAGTTCATATATGGCATTACAAACATCATTCACATTAATATAATCTTTGGCGTAGTCCTTTCCAGCGTACATTTTAATTTTACCATGCAGAATTGCATCACGAATAATAGCTGGCAAGAATAATGGACTTTTAAATGCATTACCGTAAACATTACTCAACCTGAGCGATACAAACCGTGGATCAGCACTAAGAATATGTTCTGCCATCAACTTCGTTAAATTAAATACACTGCGTTTATCTGCATCTGATATCACTAGTTCAGCATTTTCTGTACCATCAACACTATCTAAATATAGGCGTGTTGATGATATATAAAATATACGCTCAAACTTGCAATTGTTAACAATTTTCAACAGATAGATTAGACTAGCATCTAGAACCTTTTGAGGCTCACGGCAATCACCAAACCCCGCGCAATAAACCACCGTCCCAAGATTAATATCATTGGGTGGTAATGTCCTGTTTATTTGATTGACAGTTTCAGATTTACCATGCAAAAAATTAACTAAATTCTCACCAATAAAACCAGAGCTGCCAATTATTGTATAAAGTGACACACTAAGCTCCTCGCTCGGTAACCAAACTCAATAAATATCTACCATATCCTGTTTTAGACAAACTAGAGCCAATCTGAATGACCTGCTCTCGAGCCAACCACCCTTGACCCCAAGCTATTTCTTCAAGGCATGCTATTTTGAAGCCTTGACGTCTTTCGACTGTCTGCACAAACTGAGATGCTTCTAATAGAGAATCATGAGTCCCGGTATCTAACCATGCAAAGCCTCGCCCAAGTTGTTCAACTTTCAGCTGACCTCGCTCCAGGTAAACCTGATTTACGCTTGTAATCTCTAATTCACCACGGTCGGACGGCTTAATATTTTTAGCAATATCGACTACGGCGTTATCATAAAAATAAAGTCCAGTAACCGCCCAGTTCGATTTAGGAAACTTTGGCTTTTCTTCTATCGACTTGGCGCAAAAATTCTCATCAAACTCGACTACACCAAATCGTTCTGGGTCCATAACTTTATAACCAAAGACAGTCGCCCCTTCTTGATTCTCGATAGCCTTCTTCAGTTGTTTTCCAAATGCTTGACCGAAAAATATATTATCACCAAGAACTAAACATACGCTGTCTTTACCGATGAACTCTTCACCAATGATGAATGCCTGTGCTAGTCCATCAGGGGATGGCTGTTTGGCATACTGTAAGCTAATACCAAATTGCTCACCATTACCAAGCAGTCGTTGGAAGCTATCGGCATCTTCAGGTGTCGTGATAATCAGAATATCGCGGATACCTGCCAACATGAGAACTGACAGTGGATAATAGATCATTGGCTTATCATAAATAGGCAATAGCTGTTTAGATACGCCAAGCGTAATAGGGTGCAGGCGGGAGCCAGAACCGCCCGCCAAAATAATCCCCTTCATCTTATTTTTCTCCGTACTGTTGCTGCATCCAGTTTTGATAAGCACCGCTTTTTACATTGCTTACCCATGCCTGATTTTCCAAATACCACAGCACGGTTTTACGAATTCCAGACTCAAAAGTTTCCTGTGGCTTCCAGCCCAGTTCATTGCCAATTTTGGTGGCATCAATCGCATAACGGCGATCATGGCCCGGGCGATCGGTGACATAGGTGATCTGCTCACGATAAGAACCAGCTTTGGGCACCAGTTCATCCAGCAAATCACAGATTGTATGCACAACCTCGAGGTTTTGCTTTTCGTTGTGACCGCCGATGTTATAGGTCTCGCCTATTTCACCTTCAGTCACCACCTTATAGAGCGCCCGTGCATGGTCTTCTACATAGAGCCAGTCTCGAATTTGGTCGCCTTTACCATATACAGGCAGCGGCTTGCCTTCCAGCGCATTCAGAATAACCAGCGGAATCAGTTTTTCAGGAAAGTGGTATGGCCCATAGTTGTTAGAGCAGTTGGTAACTATGGTCGGGAGCCCATAGGTACGACGCCAGGCGCGAACCAAGTGGTCACTCGAGGCCTTGGAGGCAGAATAGGGACTGCTGGGTGCATAGGCAGTCGTCTCAGTAAACAACGGCAGGTCGCCAGCTTGTTCATCTGGATGCGGCAGGTCACCGTAAACTTCGTCGGTGGATATATGGTGAAAGCGGAATGCGGCTTTACGGACATCATCCAGGCCACCCCAGTAACTACGAGCAGCTTCCAAGAGAACATAGGTGCCAACAATATTGGTCTCAATAAATGCGGCCGGCCCAGTGATTGAACGATCGACATGGCTTTCTGCAGCCAAGTGCATGACTACATCGGGTTGATGTTCGGCAAAGACGCGATCCAATGCCTCACGATCACAGATATCAACCTGTGCGAATGCATAGCGAGGTGAATCAGATACATCTGCCAATGATTCAAGATTGCCAGCGTATGTCAGCTTGTCGACATTAACTACGGAATCCGACGTGGCATTGATTATTTGTCGAACTACCGCTGAACCAATAAAACCAGCTCCACCTGTAACCAATAACTTCATTTCATCGCCCCATGCCAAATAAAACAACTTTAATCGTCAACAATAATATTTTAAAATCCAATAAAAACGACTGATGCTTTATATAAAAAATATCATATTTGTGCTTCCAGATGGCATCTTCAACGGACGCGCCATAAGGATATTTTACTTGCGCGAGCCCAGTGATACCTGGCTTTACGGCATGTCTGAATCTGTAATATGGGATTTCCTTTTCCAATTCAGCAATAAACACTTCACGTTCGGGTCTTGGCCCAACAATCGACATTTCACCTTTAAATACATTAATTAGTTGAGGCAATTCATCAATTCGAGTCTTGCGAATGAAGTTACCCACTTTAGTGACTCGAGCATCATTTTGGCTTGCCCATTGCGCACCATTCTTTTCTGCGTCATTGCGCATGGAACGGAATTTAATCACCTCAAATTCTTTATTGTATAGTCCAGTCCTGAGTTGCCTATAAAACACAGGTCCTGGAGATTCCATTTTTATTGCAATAGCGGCCAATATGCCAATTGGGATTGCAAACACGCCCAGAAACAAGGTGGCAATTAGATCCAAACTTCTCTTAATAACCCGATTCGAACGATGAGTTAAAATAGAGAATGCTTTCTGGTGTAAAAAGTATCCTTGATGCAATAGTGCTATTTCGGTATAGCCAAGAGTTCGATCTAAATAACTAACCAATGGTTCAACCCATGCACCACTTTCGGTGGCTCTAATCAAAAACTCACACGCATCGTGATCCAAGGATGCTTGTTTATAATGCAGAATTGTTTTGTTCGTAAAATCAGTAACGTGGTATTGATTAATAACAGCATCCATACCTGCTTTAGAGATGGAGTCACTTACAATAGCAATATCATCGTCCGGGCAATAGACGTATATCTGATTAATTGATGTAGACGAATACTGATAGCGTTGTACCACAGCATCATCATCCACGTCTGTCGCTGACGTACTATAATCCAATGGTTTCATCATCCGTTGCTCCACTTTTTATTTGTTTTCTGGTTTGCTAATCGTGTACAAACCATATTTTCTTGACAGCATTTGACCACCATCCCGGGTCAGCGGGATCCAGCTGATGGTGCCTTGACGCACGGTAGGCCGTACCTGCAGAAAATCGAAGGGGATAGTGAAATAAACCCCCTTGTTAAAACTGCCTTCTCCATATTCCTCAGCCGATACATCAGTAAATACCGCAAAAACTCCAGCAACAACTCCACTATCAAATTTGCGGGAAAGATTAATGGTGGTGCCGATATCTTTGGCGAGATAACGGCCGACACTGATTTGTGCCAACGTATCATCGATATAAGGTAATTCCCAATACGCAGTCAGATGACCAGTGGCAACCTTATAATCCGCCAGTTTTAGCGTATTGTTCCAATCCCGTTGCTGTACATAGTTGCCGTCCAATCCCAGCGCCCACGATTGACCATAAGGACGATAGAGCACTTCACTACCCACGCCGGCATACATCATCTCCAGATAACCACCATAGGCCTGGGCATACCACTCTGGTACCAGTTTATCCATCGTGGTGAGCTGCAGGTTGTTCATCAATACATTGGAGGAGCTGACATATTCGCGGATATAAGTCCGCACTCGCGGCAGCGCATCGCTTCCTGAAGGAGTGGTGTAATTAAACTTATCGTAGTTGTCGGTCAGGTTCAGATAGAGGGTGCCGGATGCCCACAGCTTGTCGGTTAATGCCAAGTCTGCATTGCCATTGATACCGATTTGGAACATGTAAAACGATTCCGGCCCACCGAAAGATTGCGCCAGATGGGGCGACCAGGAGTAATCCAATCGCTGCCGCCCACCGTCACGAACTGACACACCTTGCGGCAAGGTGGGTGTTGTCACTTTAGGTGGTTCAGCTGCCGGCTCCCCCAGCACAGCAGCGGTCTGCTGATGGCGGAACTGGGTCAAATCGACGGTGGTCTCTTCAATTGGCAACTGCTGACGGCGCGCAGTAATTTTCAGCTCAGTGGCATCGGGCACCGCATTGGCCACGATCGCCGAGGCTCGTACATTGGCCTCTTGCGCGTTGCGGTATTTTTTCTGCTCAGCCACCACGGTTACAGTGTTCTGATCATGATAAATAGCCGGATTACTCCAGCCAGCATTGCGTTCCAGGTCTTTGGCAACTTGTTGCCAATCCGGCTCGATGCCAGCAGTGGTGGCTTGCTGCGCTTTGACGGTGTGGCGGGGATCATCCAGATGGTGATTCCCCATCTCATTGAAGTTAGTGCGCAGGGTAAATCCCCACATCAGGGTATTACCGCGCTGATAGCTCAGATGGGAGTCCAGCATTTCGGTCACACGATACACGGCACCGACATTAATCGGTGAATCTTGCTCGATAACACCTGCCGCTTCCTGACTGTAGTCGTTGCCATCATATTCCAGCTTCAAACGTAAAGGCTGCCAGGGTGTCTGATATTCGATACCACCAAACAGGGCGGCCGGACCATGGAACAGACTATCGAATTCAAATTTCCCACCACTTCCAGAATAACTCTCATCTCGAGTACACCACTCTTCAGATGTGCTGCAGAACGGGTTTTTAATATTGCCGCTTTCGGCCATATTGCCCCAGCCCATACCGAGAGTGAAATCCAGATTTCCCCAGCGCTTGCTGGCCACCAGATACTCACTATCGAACAAACCCGTACCTGTAAAATCACGGATCCCGATCGATGTCTGTGGCAACCAATAACTTTCGCCCCAGAGGCGCAGCTTGACATCCATACCTTTATCTTTATAAGTCTGATCACCACTGAAATTAGGATCATCACTATAAAGGCGAGTGCGGATATCGCTATAGCGTAACGTGGTTTCCAGCCATTCATAGGGCTGCACCGAAATAGACCAACGGCGATACTGCTCGTTATCCATATAGTTGGAGCTAAATTCACCCACCCGCGCCATGCGTGCTGTTGGCATCTGCAGCAAGCCCACACCACCGAAGTCATGTTGCGATGGTCCTACTCCATCGGTTTGCGGACGATACAAGGCTTGCGGCTCTTCAACTGCGGCATAACAGGGTGCCAACGCCAGGGCGAGTAAACTCAAGGTAAAGGGCAGTTTCATCAATCGGCAATCCGGTTAGTCAGCAGGTGAGCGATGCGAGAATTCAAGTTGCGATAATTTTCGGGTAGTTGGTCGTTATCAAAACCTACGAACAGCACAGCCCCCGGATCGGCTTCGCGATGGTGACGATTCCAGTACTCAAGACCCACCTTTTCAATCGTACCGTCATTCTGGATGAGATATCCCCACTCGCATCCCCCCGCAGGTAGGCATTCCCCATCGATGTAATCGGCAATCACTTGCCCGGGTTGTATCAGCGGCCGCAGATGACCATTCACCAATCCCAGCACCATCAAGCTTGTCGGACGAGCAGGAAGAATCAGTCGGTATTCACCCTGCAGTAGTGGATTATCTTCAGGGCGGAGCCGAACCCAATCCGGATCCAGGGTAGCCGGCAGCCGACCGATCAGCTTCACCGCCGCAAGTTCCACTCTGAGCTCTCGAACCGCATAGGCATTCCGCGTCTCACCTTCGTTGTGCCACTGGTATTCGAGCATCTCCAGCTCATGAAGGAGAGCCTGGCGTTCTGCCTCCACCTGAGCCTGGCTCATGGTCGTGGCTATTCGCGCCGTAGGCCAGTAGGTATCCGCAGAAATGCTCGAATGAGTCAGTAAATCCCCTAGACGAGCATCATCAGGGAGCGTGATCGACTCACTCTTGCCATTCGCTTCCACCACTACATGGGAAGCTGCCGCAACGGAGCCGGAAAGCAGTAACGTGAATGCAAAAATGGAGGTCAATTTCATGGCTGGTACTGCTTTAAAATGGTCATTTCCAGAACGGGTAAATCGACACCCAGCTGTTGTGTGCTGTGTCGCACCAAGCCGGTTGCGGGTTCACGCCAGTAATGATTTTGATAGCTGCGGCCAAGGAATTGATCCTCAACGGTCTCGACCACATGCAGCAAGGCGATGGTTTGGCCATTAATCTCGATGCTTTCCAATCCCTGATTTTCAAACTGCGAGTGCATGGTGTGAATGCTGCGGTAATCTTTATCCCACTCGGCTTGCCACTGCCAGCTGAAACTCGATTGCGCTATAGACGCAGGGGATGACAGCGGATCCGGCGTTGCCGCATTGATGCTTCGTAGATTCGCAGGTAAACCCAGAGTTTTTATCAGCCGTCCATCTCGGGTGACAAACACATTTTTATCGGCCGAGGCCCATTTCAGCTCGCCCTGCTCGGCAAAGGCCAGCACCACGAAAGCTCGTGGCGCCTCGCCTACTCGCAAATAAGCATTGGCATAAGGAATGGCATCCAGGGCTTGTGGACTTAGCTCCACATCGGGCTGACCCATTACTGCGATTTTGGCTGTTTCATACAGATCATGAGGTGCACCTGCACACCCAGCCAAGAACAGAGCAAAATTGCAGTAAAAGCTCAGAATTATTTTCGGTTTCGACATCTGGCACCTGGTCATAAGCCGGAAAAAAGACCGCTTTCGGTGACCCGAAAGCGGTAGATTCACAACACAGCTGCGCTTAGTTAGTCGCAGTGGTGGTGCTAGTGCTAGTACTAGTGCTAGTGCTAGTGCTGGTAGTGTCATTGGTAGAGCTATCAGACACAGCAACGGCGACAGCGACAGCAGCAGCGGCAACACCGGCTGCTGCGGTAGCACCAGTGGCCAAACCAGGTGCAGCGCCGCCAGCGGCATCTGCCGCCATAGCATTACCACCAGCCAGCAACAGTACAGTTGCCAAAGCGATGATCTTCTTCATCCTATGTTCCTCTTTTACTTTACTAGGGTTCAGGCTCGGCTCCCTGTCCTTAGTCGATGTAACTCAACCGCCAACAAAAAACCTGACCTCAGGTTAAAACCACTGCCCGCGCTTTATATGTGCTTTGTGCAGTAGTTCATATTTTTCTCGACTGAGACCCATTATGCAATCATTCATTTTGCAACCAATTGGCCTCAATCATCACCAGCAAACAGCGATCGATTAGTTCGGTTCTTCCCGTCGGCGTAGCGCGTAGCGGATCAGCACCAACATCACGCCTGCCATGCCACCGAGCACAGTCCCCAATACAGCAATCAAGGCCCGTTGCGGCTTGGCTTTTTCTTCGGCCACTACAGCAGGATCCAGAGTCTTGAACACATACTCCTGATTCACTTCGGCCAGCATCAGGGTTTTTGTCTGCTCTTCGATTAATTTATAGAAGACTGTCTGCATATCAGCGACGGAAGTTTTGGCCAGTTGGGTCTTGAGGTAACCAATATTGCGCTCGGCGTCCGCCACATCTCGCTGTTTCATGGCCTGATTTAGATCAGCCACCAACCAATCGATCCACTGCTTGGCCATTTGTGGTGAGTAATAGTCGATCGCCACCGTTGCCAGGCCGCTCTTCTTATCCATCGCCACACTGGTAATGGCGTTAAAGGCTTTCACCAACTCCCAATCCGTCGGCTCGATGGACTTGCCCGCAGGAACCTCACGCACCCATTTTTTCGCGACGCTATCGTATTGTTCCGGGTCAATAATCAGCTCGCCACTACGCTTATCCGCCTTGATAGCAGCAATAAGTGGCACCTCCAGTTGATGTTTGCGCACAAATGCCGTGATAAATTGCCGGGATTTGGCGACCTCGACAGCGATGCTTGTTTTATCGGTTTTACCTTGCCCTAAACTAATCCCAGCCAAACTTGCCAGGCCCCCATATTGTCCCGCCAAAGCCCCGAGGCCCCCCCCCTGTTGCTCAGCGGACGGGGCGAGCAGAGCCTCAGCACGATAAATATTGGGTAACCCGATGGCCACGACCACAGCAATACCGGCACCGATAATAGTGGTCAGAAAAATCCACCACTTACCCCGCCAGAGCGCCTTAAATAGCTCCAACAGATCGATTTCATCAGCTACGGGTGCAAGCGCTGAATTAAAGGATGGCGGCAAGTTCACGCCAATCGGTTGTTGTTGATGGGTCATCATCTCATTCTTTCAGTGCACCAGGCTGCTCATTGCTAATTCAGTAGCAGGCCTGTGGTAAGTAGAGGTACTGACGGCCGACCTGTATTGGCTCGGCAGACCGTCAGTGTATAGACTCGCGGATACGCCAGTTATTACTTAATTGCGCTCCAGGCGACACCCAACTGGTACATCATCTGCGTTGCCGTTGACCAGGTACTCAAGCTATCCAGATAATCCGAATCAATCGGCGCAATAATGGTATCCCCAGGCTCGATGGCACTTTCACGGCGAGAAAACCAGTAGCTACTTCCTGGCAGCATGACAGAGCCATCCGCCTTGATCACATAGATGCGATCGGTATCTGCCTGTTTCTTGGTACCACCGGCCTTATCCAGATAATCCTGCATTGAAAGAGCCGGATCATAGACATGCGATGACGGCATCTGTACCTGACCGGTGACAGACACCACATTCTGGAACGTCGGGATATAGAGCTTATCACCATCGCTCAGCATGACATCGGAGAGTTTCTGACCGCTTAAAATAGCCGGCAGATTGATACTCATCCGGCCGATAGCCTGGGTGCTTTGCAATTTATTCACCAGCTCCGCCGCTTCGGTCGGTGAAGAGGTTCGCGTCGCCACACTGCCCGCTTGTCGCCGTAAGGACAAGGTGGAGATCTCCTGTTGTAACTGCTCCTTCATGTAGACCAAGCGTTCGGCTTCTTGCTTACGCAACGACTCCCGGGCAAAGACGGCCCCCTTGGCATTAGCAAACTCGGTCAAGCCACCAGCACGCTGGATCAGACTGGCAATGGTCTCGCCACGCTGCACCCGGTAAGTTCCGGGGAACTTGGCCTCACCAAATAGTTGCACCGTCACTTCGTCGCGCCAATCCGGATTTGCCAGAATGCTCAGATTATCTTTGGACTGGGCACGAGGCGCAGTGCTCTTGACAGCCAAGCTATGCAGATCAATCTGTTGGTGACTGATGCTCAGACTTGCATCGGCCGCTTCGTCAATCCGCGAGAGCTCAGCCGCATAAGCGCTCTCCTTAAACCCCCCCGCCGCAGCGACCAGATCTGCCAAGGTGGCATAACGAGCCAAAGGATAGACACCCGGGAATTTCACCTCGCCGCGGATCTCGGCCAGTTGCACCGGGTTTTGGTTGTCTGCCTGTGCTTTTAACCTTTCAACCACAGGTGCCAACAGGGCATCACGACTGTCTTGGGCCAATGAATCGCTACTATTTTGCTTGTTACCCTGCTTCAGGTTCAGTTTGCCTTTATCCGCTAACTGATTGCTTGAAACCACAGCACCAGTCTGGGCATCCACAACTTCATCGGTTAGCCCCCCCGCCAAGGCCTGGCGTTGAGCTTGAGCCACTTGGGCGTAACGTGCATCTTCGCTGTCAGCTTGTGACCGCGGGAACTGCTTGTCCTGTGACTTGGCTTGAGTCTCTTTGGTGGTTTGAGTAAAGCTGTCGGTGGCATCTTTACTGAACACCAGCAGTTGATCCCTCGGTTGCAACAGCAAGTCGTCTGTATCGCCCGGCATACTGATGGCTCGCCCCAGATTGAACTGGATCACTTCGATATCGTGGCGAGGATTGATTTCGCGTACCACCAGGGCGTAATCCAGATCGGCGGTAGCCTTCAGGTCACGGCGCGGATCCTTGAGCAGTTGACTGATGCGGATGCCCGGCTGGTAGTTATAGGTCCCTTCTCGGACCACAGCGCCCTTGATGGCTATCGCCTTGGAGTATTCGGTGGTGGTCGGCTTGGCTTCGATCTTGTCGCCATCGCGGATGATGAAGTTGCGATCCGAGCCACTGCCCAGATCCAGGTTGAACACCTGGGTGCCGTTTTCGCCGCGACGAGTGACCATCACTTCCCGCAAGGCATCGGCCTTGAGGCCACCGGCCACCTCCAGCACGCTACCGATGGCCACCGGACCGGAGAGTTCATAGATTGCCGGACGTTTGACCAGGCCCTCGACGGTAACTTCGGTTCCCTTGGCCGGAATAAAGATGGTATCTCCGGCACGCAGGCGAATGTCCTGTGCAGTATTGCCCCAGATCAGCATCTTATACAGATCAACATTCTGCACGGTTTGGCCGGCACGCTTGACCTGGATCTTGCGCAAGGAACCCACGGTATCGATACCGCCTGCGATCTGCAATGCCTGGCTCACCGTGGTCAGGGCATTCACGTTATAAGCGCCGGGACGAAAGGCATCGCCCATCACGAAGATCTGCATGGTGCGCAGGGCACCAAAGCTGATCGCGGACTCGACACCGATAAACTGCTCGGCAATCCGCGATTGCAGGGTGTCGCTCACCTGCTGGAACGTCAGACCGGCAACGCTGATTGGTCCCAGTTTCGGGAACTCAATACTGCCATCCCTATTCACCTTGAGTTTGTAGCTGGCGTTTTCCTTGCCATACATCTGCACCCGCAGCTCATCGCCAGGGCCGACCACATAATCATCGGGTACCGGAATATCACTCAACGGGGTCTGGGAGGTCGGTTGCGCCGCAAACACGTTATAACCAAACGGCTCAAGTCCAGAAGACGCTGAGGCTGTCGCCTGACGTTGGCTCGCCTGTGAGTTATCGACAACTCTCGGAGCTAATGTGGTCGGCATTGGAGCGGCTTGTGGTGTCGCACCTGGCTGCGATTTTAGCTGGCTCAGATCCATCCCGTATTGGGCGGCAACCGCCTCCTGCTGGGCAGGAGAGAGCTGACTAAACTGCGCCATGACATTGGCGGGAATTTCAGCGGAAGCCTGACCGACGGCCAGACCCAGACTCAAGCCCAGCAGGGCCATACGCATTGTTGCTGCTCTCATTGTCACTGCAATCCTATGCTGTTGCTTTTACATCAAAAAAGCAGAGTTGCTGCCAACTCTGGAAAAGAAAAATCGTGATTGAATTAGTTGAACCGATACTCGTAGACCACACCACCAGAGAGGCGATCTGCCGTCGGCGCACTATCTTCACTACCGGTCAGATTACCGGTGACCCGTCCGGCAAACACTGGCAACCGGTACTGGGCGACCAGGGTCTGATAGCGATCGGCCATCCCGGGGCTGTTCTGATGCACGAATGCCGATAGGGTGTGATCATTATGCAACTGCAAGTAGCCGCCCAAGGACACGCGTTTGCCATCGACCGCATCGACAATAACATTCCCCTTATGCTGCCAGAGCGGCTGAACACCCATATCGGCATTCGGGGTCGATTCCGGATCCGACTCCTGAGCTTCGGCGACCAGACGCAAGGACTCACGGCCCAGCAACCAGCGCGCATCCAGCCCCATCAACTGATAATCCACGCCAGTTTGTCGATCATGGCCGTATTCACCATACAGGCCACCGGCACCTGCCCAGGGTAAGGGTGCGGACAGACGCATATCCAGAGTCCACATGCCATTCCCCTGCTCGGAGACTGCGGGTTGACCGGGCCACGTATCTTCGCCACCCAGCCATTGTTTATAGCTACTGCCCAATTGCAGCCAGGATTTGGGCCGCAGCGCCACACGACTGGCCCACAGATAGTCGGCATCGACCTGGTTATCCTGCTTACCCACCAGCGTCTCGGCCCACAGACTCCCCAACCAGCCTGCAGAGGGGTGTTGATAGCTCAGCGACAGACCGGGAACCGACACCGCTTGTTGGCCAAAGCCAAAAGCCTGTTGCCACCCCGGGCCCCACCACCGCGACAGCCAACCCAGGCTCAGGGTAAAGTCACGGGTCCCGAAGGCCAGATAGCTATCTTCGAAATGCCAGTGATCATTGCTATCCGCCGCCTGGCGATAGCCACTGCTCACCCGCATGGCAAACTGGTTTTCCATGATCTCGTGGCTGGCACGGATACCGTACTCGGTATGCTCGCTGCCGCCAAAGCCATTCTGGCCCACGTCCGCATCATTTGCCCAAGAGAGGGTGAGATGAGAGCGTCCGCGCCCCAGGCGTTCGCTATCCAGTCGGTACTGCACATGCCGGTAAGCGCTCTGTTCAGCTGAGTTCAGGCTTGCCGGATCCAATCGGGAAAATTGATCGGCCAATAAGGACCAACGCACCGGAAAGGTATTCAGCGGCAGACGGATTAAACCCCGATCCGCCAGATATTGCAGATCGCTGCGCAGGAATGGATCATCCGCTTCCACCCAGGGCGAAGCACTGGCGGCCAGACTGCACAATCCACAACTCAAAACTAGGAACGAAACCACTAAACGCGACATAGAAGGGATGCCTGTTTTTTTTTAAGTGAAAGCAGAGGTGTATGAGGTATTAATCTGTGTGGACAAATCAGGCACTACAGGGTGTTTCACACGGGTGTTTAACAACCCGTCAAAGAGTGCATTCATATCATTAACAAACGTCAATTTTTGTAAATTTAGATATGGCTACCGCCAGTGGCTTACAGCTACCACACTGCATAAGTAAATTTAGTTTTTATAGTAACTAACTGATTTTAAATGTGAAATATCGAATTTAATCAGCTAGCACCCGAATCTTGGAGCCAATGTTACCATGATTGAATAACGGTACAAGCCCAGCGTGAAACAGGCTCCGATAACCGGATTCAATGCTGACTCTTACCACCCGCGACATGGTGTTTTTATATACAAAAATTGTCTGACATCAGAGAGTAAGACGTTACGCTAATTTCGGTAGCACAGACAGGCAGACATCTGGGCATCAATGAGAGAATTGAAGCAGCCAGACGCCGTGAATACCGCCCTGCCCCCCCGCGCACGTTCGCGATTGCAACCCGTATCTCTTCTCATAAGGAACGGCAGTTCAGAGCCAAGGGGGTTTTTGCGGCCGAAACCGCGGTAATGCTCGTTTTTCAAACTAATAGCGCAATCGGTTTTCTGCATAAAAAAACTTGACCCGAACCACGGCTCACATAGAGTTGTCACTGGTTCGCTAAAGGCGCACCAAAGTTGCGGAATCATACAAAAAATAAGGACACCCACGTGAATAAGAGACTCAAGATTACCACCCTTGCAGCCCTGACCCTGTCAGCCATGTATGCCAACGCGGCCAGTGAGCCGGCTGTGGTCTACGACTCCGCTGGCAAATTTGATAAATCCTTCAACGAAGCGGTCTTCCGTAACGGTGTCGAAGTCTACAAAAAAGACAAGGGCATCACGGTCAAGGAATTTGAACCGCAGAATGAAGCACAGCGTGAGCAGGGTCTGCGCCGTCTGGCCAGCCGTGGTTACGGTCCTATCGTGGCTGTTGGCTTTAACTTCGCCTCTTCTGTCGAAAAGGTTGCCGCTGAATTCCCGAAGACCCAGTTCACCATCATCGATATGGTCGTCGACAAGCCGAACGTCCAGTCCATCGTCTTCAAGGAGCATGAAGGCTCCTTCCTGGTCGGCGCCTTGGCAGCCATGGCCTCCAAAACCGGCAAGGTCGGCTTCGTCGGCGGTATGGATATTCCATTGATCCGCAAATTCGCCTGTGGTTATGAGCAAGGTGCCAAATACGCCAATCCGAAGATGGAAATCTTCCAGAACATGACCGGCTCTACTCCGGCCGCTTTTGCGGATCCGGCCAAGGGCGCCGAGCTGGCCAAGTCCCAATTCGCCAAGGGCGCGGATGTGGTGTACGCCGCAGCCGGTGGCACCGGCATCGGTGTCTATCAGGCCGCCAAGGATGAAGGCAAATTGGCCATCGGTGTGGACTCCAACCAGAACCATCTGCAACCGGGCACCATGCTGACCTCCATGGTCAAAGGTGTGGGTCTGGCAGCCTATACCACCTGGGACGATGCCGCCAAGGGCACCTGGAAACCAGGCGTCAAGGCACTGGGTCTGGCCGAGGGCGGTGTGGATTGGGCTCTGGATGACAACAACAAGGCACTGATCACTCCCGAGATGAAAGCCAAGGTTGACGCCATCAAGGCCGATATCATCGCTGGCAAGATCCAGGTTCACGATTACATGGCTGACAATACCTGTAAGTACTAAGTCACCTGGCATTGTTTGAAAACCGGTCCCTCGGGGCCGGTTTTTATTGCCTATTCTCTCGTCATGACTCGCATATTCAGGAATTGAATCGTGGAACAGACTGATCGCTATGCCATCGAATTACGCGGCATCGATAAGCGCTTTGGTGAGGTACACGCCAACAGGCATATCGACCTCCAGGTTCGTAAAGGCAGTATTCACGGTATTGTCGGCGAAAACGGCGCCGGTAAATCCACGCTGATGAGCATCATCTACGGCTTTTATCACGCCGATAGTGGTGACATGCACATCGATGGCACCCCTTTTCGTCCTCACGGCTCCCAGGATGCCATTGCGGCCGGTATCGGCATGGTGCACCAGCACTTCATGCT
Source organism: Pseudaeromonas sp. HNCC25DJ182 (assembly GCF_055413365.1). NCBI lineage: Bacteria > Pseudomonadati > Pseudomonadota > Gammaproteobacteria > Aeromonadales > Aeromonadaceae > Pseudaeromonas > Pseudaeromonas sp. HNCC25DJ182. The sequence continues at coordinate 44,606 of NZ_JBVAYG010000001.1, forward strand.
GGTGAACAACTTTACCGTTCTGGAAAACGTCGTCCTCGGCGCCGAAGGGGGCTGGAATTTGAATACCAGCCTGCGCAAGGCCGAGGTGCATCTCAAGCAGTTGGCAACCAGCTATGGGCTGGATGTTCCCTTGCATGAAAAAATCGAAGATTTACCCGTCGGCTTGCAACAACGGGTCGAAATTCTCAAGGCCCTCTACCGCGGCGCACGGATCCTGATCTTGGATGAACCGACCGGCGTGCTGACGCCCCAGGAAGCCGACCATCTGTTTACCATATTGCGCAAATTGCGGGATCAGGGCACCACCGTGATCCTGATTACCCATAAGCTGCGGGAAATACTGGCGATCACCGATCAGGTTTCCATCATGCGGCGCGGTGAGATGGTGGCTCATGTCGCCACCCGGGATACCAACAAGGAAGAGTTGGCCGAATTGATGGTCGGCCGCAAAGTGCGCCTGACCGTCGACAAGGGCGATGCGGCTCCCGGTCAGCCACAACTGAGTGTGAAAAACCTCAGTTATGTCGACGCCGCTGGCGTCACCCGCGTCAAGTCGGTGAGCTTCGATGTCCGTCGCGGTGAAGTGGTAGGCATCGCCGGTGTCTCCGGCAATGGGCAATCCGAATTGCTCAGCCTGCTGGGCGGCATCCTCCAGCCGAGCGAGGGCGAATTCTGGATTGGCGCCCATCAAGTTAGCCATGCCCATCCGGTCGATCCGCGCGGTGTGCGGGCCTTCGGCCTGGGTCATGTTCCTGAAGATCGCCACAAGATGGGCCTGATCAACCGGTTCGAGGCCCAGGAGGCTTTCATCCTCGGTTATCACCAGGAAACCATGTACAACCAGGGCCTGTTGCAAAACAAGGCGGCGATCCAGGCCGATTGCCAGGAGAAAATGACCAAGTGGGATGTCCGCCCGCCCCTGCCGACCCTGAAAACTGCCAACTTCTCCGGCGGCAATCAGCAAAAGCTGGTGATTGCCCGTGAAGTGGAGCAAGACCCGGATGTGTTGCTGATTGGCCAACCGACCCGGGGCGTCGATATCGGAGCTATCGAGTTTATCCACCAGCAAGTGATAGCCATGCGCGACAAGGGCAAGGCGGTATTGCTGGTATCGGTAGAGCTTGACGAGATACTGGCGCTCTCTGATCGCATTCTGGTCATTGCCGACGGTGCCATCGTCGGTGAGCTGGATGCCAAAACGGCAGATGAGCGCACCATAGGCCTGATGATGGCCAATATTGTTCCGGAACACCTGCAAGAGCAGGCTACCGAGGAGGTTACCCCATGAGCCAGGCACGCGTTCCTGCTTGGATCACCGTCGTCCTATTACCCGCTATCAATATCCTGATGGCGTTTTTGGTCTCGGCAATCCTGTTTTACTACCTGGATATCAACCCGCTGGAAGCCGCCACTATCATGTGGCAGGGTGCTTTCAGCTCCGGCGAAGGTATCGGTTTTACCCTCTACTATGCCACCGGGTTTATCTTTACTGGTCTGGCGGTGGCTGTGGCGTTTCACGCCGGTTTATTCAATATCGGCGGCGAAGGTCAAGCCTATATTGGCGGGCTGGGCGTGGGACTGGTCTGCCTGTTCCTCGGTGATACCCTGCCCTTCGTGGTGTTACTGCCGCTGGCCATTCTGGTCGGTGGCTTGTTTGGTGCAGCCTGGGCCTTTATCCCGGCCTGGTTGCAAGCCAAACGAGGCAGCCACATCGTCATCACCACCATCATGTTCAACTTCATCGCCTCCTCGCTGATGGCCTATCTGCTGGTCGATATCTTCAAACCGGCAGGTACCATGGCTCCCGAAAGCCGGGTCTTTGCCGAGATGTCTTGGCTGCCGAAGCTCAGCGATCTGTTAGCGGCGATTGGTATCGAGATGACACCGACACCGCTCAACATCAGCTTTTTCTGGGCTCTCTTCTGTGCCTTGCTGGTGTGGTTGTTTATCTGGCGCAGTCGCTGGGGCTACGAGTTGCGTGCCGTCGGTGCCAACCAAAGCGCCGCCGCTTACGCCGGGATCCACTACTCCAAGGTAGTGATCCTGGCCATGGTGATATCCGGCATGCTGGCGGGTTTCTTCGCCTTGAACGTGCTGCAAGGCGAACTGCACCAGATCAAACTCAACTTCGTGGAAGGCTTTGGCTTTACCGGTATCGCGGTGGCTCTGATGGGGCGTAATCATCCTATCGGTGTCATTTTGGCCAGTTTGCTGTTCGGCTTTTTATATCAGGGTGGCGCCGAGCTGAGTTTCGAGTTCGGGGTCGACCGTAATATCGTGGTGGTATTGCAAGGCTTAGTCATCCTCTTCTCCGGCGCACTGGAGCACATGTTCCGTCCACGCCTGGAAGCCGCCTACCTGAAGTTGACCCATAAGGCCGAGGTGTAATCATGTTCGAAACCTTGATTCTGATGCTCGACTCCACCATCCGGGTCGCGCCACCGCTCATCTTCGCCGCCATGGCCGGGATGTTCTGCGAACGCTCCGGGGTGGTCAACATCGCCCTGGAAGGCAAGCTGCTGGCTGCCGCCTTCGCCAGTGGTGCCACCGCCGCGGTTACCGGCTCCGCCTGGGGGGGCCTGCTCGCCGGTGTGGGTGTCTCTATCGCGTTTGCCCTGTTGCACGGCTTTGCCACCATCACCCATCGCGGTGATCAGGTGGTCAGTGGTATGGCCATCAATATTCTGGCCGTCGGTCTGACCGTCACCCTGGGCCGCTACTGGTTTGATCAGGGCGGGCAAACGCCAGCCCTGTCCGGCGATGCGCGCTTTGCGCCAATCCAGTTCCCCTTCGAAAAGGAACTCGCGGATGTGCCGGTGATCGGTCAGCTCTATTCCGAGCTGGCCAGTGGCCACTCCATGCTCGAGTACCTGGCGCTGGCAATCGTGCCCCTGGCCTGGTGGGTGCTGTTCCGTACCCGTTTCGGCCTGCGCTTGCGCGCCGTGGGTGAGGCTCCGGCCGCGGTCGATACCGCGGGCATCTCGGTCGTCCGCCTGCGCTATACAGCTCTGCTTATCGGCGGTCTGCTCGCCGGCATCGGTGGGACTTACCTTGCTGTAGCGCAAACCGCTCAATTCATCCCCAACATGAGTGCTGGTAAAGGCTTTATGGCGCTGGCGGCCCTGGTATTCGGCAAGTGGCGTCCTTGGCCTGCGATGGGCGCTTGCCTGTTGTTTGGCTTTCTGGATGCGGTCGCAATTCGCCTGCAGGGGGTCGAGGTGCTGGGCTTTGTCATTCCAGTCCAGTTTATCGAAGCGGTTCCTTACATGTTGACTGTGTTCCTGCTGGCCGGATTTATCGGCAAGGCAGTCGCACCCAAGGCATTGGGGACACCTTATGTCAAAGAGCGGGAATAGCCCTGCACCCTGATGTTTCAGGCCCACCCTGGTGTGGGCCTTTTTATTATCCCGCAAAACAGTTGTGACCAAAGCGGGGCTGACATCTGGAATTAGCCCTATTTTATGGCATAGTGTTCGGCCACCAGGATTTGTGAAGGATACGCAACGAGATGGAACGCAAGATTCTTCTCACCGACTGCCCCGATGCCAAGGGGTTGATCGCCAAGATCACTAATATTTGCTACAAGCATCAGCTCAATATCATCAAGAACGATGAATTTGTTGATCATGAACAGGGCCGTTTCTTCATGCGCACCGAGCTCGAAGGCCGGTTCAATGACGAAACTCTCCTCGAAGATCTGGATGACGCGCTGCCGGAAGGCAGTGATCGTCGTCTGGTTCCCGCTGGCCGCAAGCGGCTGGTGATTCTGGTTACCAAGGAAGCACACTGCATCGGTGACATTCTGATGAAGAGCTACTCCGGCGCGCTGGATGTGGATATCGCTGCCGTGGTCGGCAACTACGACACCTTGGGCGATCTGACCGAGAAATTCGGCATTCCGTTCCATACCGTCAGCCATGAAGGCCTTTCCCGGGAAGAGCACGAGCAGCAAGTCCGCGCCATCGTCGATCAGTACCAGCCCGATTACGTGGTATTGGCCAAGTATATGCGCGTGCTGACCGCCAGCTTTGTTGCCGCTTATCGTCGCAAGATCATCAACATCCACCACTCGTTCCTGCCGGCGTTTATCGGCGCTCGCCCCTATCAGCAAGCGTTTGATCGTGGCGTGAAGATCATCGGCGCTACCGCCCACTTCGTCACCGATGATCTGGATGAAGGTCCAATCATCGAGCAGGATGTCATCCATGTCAGCCACGCCTTCAGCGCCGAAGACATGGCCAAGGCCGGGCGAGATGTCGAACGCTCAGTGTTGTCGCGGGCTCTAGCCCATGTGCTGGATGAAAAAGTCTTTGTCTACGGCAATAAAACCGTAGTGTTCAAGTAATGCATAGGGCTCCTTCGGGAGCCCTTCTTCTTGCTGCCATGGGTAAATCGCCAGTCCGGCATCCGGTTTTTGCTGTCCTCTGATGGAACCGTCGATTAGACTCATAACAGCGCGGCTTGCCGCTATCTCATGAGGTGAGGTTATGAACGAACGCAACATCATCAGTGCCGTTCTCCTGGGAGCGCTACTCTGCGTCGGTATGGCGACCATGGGCTTGCTACTCTCGGAGGGACTGATCAAGTTCCGGGATATGGAGCGCAGTGTCTCGGTGAAGGGATTATCGGAGCGGGACGTCAGTTCTGATGTTGCCATCTGGCCCATCCGCTTTACCGAAGTCAGTAACGATCTCAGCGAGCTGTACGGCTCTCTCGACAGCAAAAATGAAAAAGTGACCGCCTTCTTGCGGCAACAGGGCTTTAAACCGGATGAGATTTCAGTTTCTGTACCCGGGATCCAGGATCGTCAGGCCCAGGGTTTCTCGGAGGAGCAGGTACGCAATGGCCGCTACGCCGGGGTCTCGACCCTGACGGTGTACAGTACCGATATCGAGATGGTGCGCAAGGCCATGAGCAGTCTGATGCAGTTGGGACAAAATGGCATCGCCATCAGTGGTCAGGACTATGACGCCAAAACCCAGTTCCTGTTCACCGGTCTCAATGCCCTCAAACCGCAGATGATTGAAGAAGCCACCCGCAATGCCCGGGAAGTAGCGGAAAAGTTTGCCCGTGATTCCGGCAGCAAGCTCGGCAAAATCAAACGTGCTAATCAGGGACAATTCAGCATCGAAGATCGCGACAGCAACACCCCCTACATCAAAAAGGTACGGATTGTGGCCACCGTCGAGTATTACCTGACCGATTAGCTGTGCGGCGCGCCGCTTAAATGACTAAGGGCGAACTCTACAGTTCGCCCTTCGCATTTATGTCGCACCATTCAGCAGAACCAGGAATATTACAAGGGCAGCGCTACGCCGTTGGCGGTGGCTTTTCCGCCGGTCAACTTCAGCTGGCTACTGAGTTTGCCATCGTTGCCCTGTTTGATATAGCCCTGGCTGAGCATGGGTTTGAGCATCGCCTCACCGTTGGGGAGCTGGGCCACCAACTCCGGCATGGCCACCAGATCCAGCTGCGCCTGCAGGCGCGCCAGCAACTGTGGCAAACCGAGCACCGGACGCTGATCGGCGCTCAAGGCGACATTACCCTGGGCATGGAAATTGGCCTTGTTGTAATCCAGGGTCAGGGTATCCAGTGTCACCGCCAATCCCTTGCTGGCAATTTGTTGCATCGCCGCCAGCGTCTGCATTTGCCCCAGCGTGGAGGCTTGCTGGCTTTGCAATAGCGCCAGGTAGCCCTGTTTATCGATATTCTGCAGATTCAGCCCCAGCGCCATCTTGTCGATGGTGAAGTTCTGCTGCTGCCCCTTCATCTCGACCAATTCCACCTTGCTGTTGAACTGGATATTCAAGCGCCGATCCGCCTCACTACCCTGCTCTGCAATGGCCCCTTGCCCATCCCATTGCTGCAGGGTGAAGTTCTGCTCCGGTGACACATAGCGCACCCCGGCGAGTTGGACGTGATAAGCGGGAGATAGCCAGATGCCAGCATTGTTTTCCAAGCGGATATCGCTGCGTACTGGCGCCAGATGCACCAGTTGGGTCGCCTCGTTGCCCGCACTCATGCCATCCCATTCCAGCTGGATATCCGCCTGCTGATCCAGCGTGCCACTGGCCTGCAATTTCAGCAGCGCAAACTCCACCCGCCCCTCGTCAGTGACCACCTTCCAGGGATCCAGCCGCACGTCGCCTTGCAGATGTTGGTTGATGGCATTGAATTGCCAGTTCACCTGATGAGGCAAACTTTGCAGCTTGGCTTGCTTCAGCCAGCTGGCCAGTGAGCCGCGGGAGCTATCAACCTGAGCCTGTCCTTGAATCGTCAAGGCCCCGACCCCCTGCTGCACCTGGATAAACAGCTCCAGCGGCTGTAGCTCACCCTGCAGATCGGCCAGGAACGGCGCATAGTGTTGTACACGCTCGGCGGAGAGTGTCACATGCAAGACGCCATCCCGATGCCAGAGTCCTGCATCACCGGGCTGCCATTCAACCAGGGTACCCGGCTGCTGGTTCCACAGTTGCGTGCGCTGTTGCAACTGCTGGTCATAGATATTTCCTGTCAACCAACAGGCGCCCAAATAGCCCGCGCCCAGTACGAAAACGCCTACTGCCGCGGCAATCCCTGTCTTGTTCATCCGGTGATCCCTGTGCTCTATGTTGTCAGCGCCGAGGCATGCGTATTTGCATAAACTCCGGCTGTCGATTATTTCCGCAATACTGTTACTGCCGAGCTGAAATTTGTCTAGCTTTCATACTGTTAAATGCAACGGCCCGCACAGTGTCACAGCAAGGGACTAAACAGATAGAGCAGGTTCTCCAACAGCCGCTTGCGCCAGGGACGTTTGCTCCAATGACTCAGATAGAGTCGGGAGGCTTGCGCCATATAGTGCTGCTGCAGAGCCAGCAGTTCGGCAGCAAATTGCGGATCGTCCAGTAGCAAGGTGGTTTCAAAATTGAGCCAGAAACTGCGCCGATCCAGATTGACCGATCCCACCAGCGCCAGTTGTTCATCGATCAGCACGCTCTTGGTATGTAACAACCCCCGTCGAAAGCGGTAGATTTCGACTCCGGAGCTGAGCAGCTCGGTCAAAAACGCATCGCTGGCATGGCGCGCCATAAACGAATCGCCCCGGGCTGGCAGTATGAGTTGCACTTGCACCCCCCGATCCGCCGCCGAGCGTAGCGCCGCCACCAAGGGATCATCGGGTACAAAATAGGGGGTGGTCAGTACCACCCGGCGCCTGGCCTGGTAGATGGCCAACAACAGGATCTGCTGAATGCAATCGCCCCCGGTAAAGGGGCCGGAGGGGATCAACTGCAGATGCTGATCCCGTTCATCATCAAACGCCGGGTTATGCTGCTGTGAGTCCAGCAATCGTTCACCCGTCTCCATCTCCCAATCACGCACAAACAGTGACCAGATCAGCGGGACGATCGGGCCGTGCAAGCGCAACATGACATCGATCCACTGGCCGACCCCAGCACTACGTTTGAAAAAACGTGGATCCACCAAATTCATCGAGCCGGTGTAGGCCACTCGATCGTCGATCACCACCAACTTGCGGTGCATGCGCAGATCCTGGCGTTGCAACGGTATACGCCAGGCACCGGCTGGCAACACCTCCACCAGCTTGACCCCAGCCGTTTGCAGGCGCTCCGGCCAAGGCCCCTTGAAAAATCCGGCGCTGCCCACTGAATCCAGCAACAGACGACAATCCACGCCGCGAGCAGCGGCATCAATCAGCGCCTCGGCCACCTGATCCGCCCAGCCTCCTGTTTGCCAGATGTAGAACTCCAGATAACAGGAAGCTGTGGCCTCTCGGATATCCTGTGCCAGCGCAAACAGGATGGCATAAGGCTCGGTCAGCAGTTCGACCCGGTTACCACTGAGCATGGGGGAGCCCAAGCGGCTATCCACCAGCTCGGATAACGGCCTGGCTCCCTCAGTTGCCATAGCCGGTTGGTGCGGGAACTGGGAAACCAGCTCACTGATCCAGCGCGCGTAAGGCTCATACATGGCACGGGCCCGCTCCACGCGCTTGCGACCCAAGCGGATTTCGCCAAATAGCAGATAGAGTGAAATCCCCAGGATCGGAATGGTAAAGATCAGGGTCAGCCAGGCCAGTGAGACACCGATGGCACGTCGTGTCATCACCACCCGCAGCACTATGATCACCACCAGCACCGCATAGCTGATAAAGGCCAGCATACCGAGCAGGTCATACAGCATAGCCAGTAGATCGGTTCGCGGTCGCATGATCATTCTCCGATGAGGGTTCCGTTCGCTGCAGGCTGTTGTCCAGACTCAGGAGTGATATTATGCCGCCAGCCCCGAATCCGAAGCAGGTCCACTCCCATGATGATAACTCTCGTACTGGCGCTCGCCTTGACGGCGGACGCACAAGGCAATGTCGATATTAGCGAACAGCAGCTGACCCAGTATGTGAATGGCAAAGTGAAATATGAACAGGACTATGCGTTACCGGGCCTGTTTGATGCTCATGTCAAACTGACACGGATGCAAGTGGAATTAGCCCGTTCGGCACCGAAACAGGCCGATGTACAAGGCTTTGGCCAGTTCACCCTGACCTTACCCGATAAACCAGCAATGGATGGCACCATCACCGCCAACTTTACCGCACTCCCGCGTTATGCCCCGGCTGAAGGGGCCGTCTACTTTGATCAGTTCACCTTGAAAAACTATGTGCTAGAGCCCGCAGCCCTAAATCAGCAATTTGGTCCCATGATGGGCTACCTGCTCAAGGGCATAGAGCAACGGCTGGCCAAGCAACCAGCCTATCGTCTCGATGCTAAAAATGCCGATCAGGCCTGGCTCAAGAACCATGTGACCAGCGTCGAATTACAACCGGGTGTGCTACGCCTCAAGACCCGCTCCTGAGCGCCCGCATGAGCGAATATAGTCAACCCAGAGGTTAGTTGGTACTAACCCCAGACGGCCAGGAGGGACCCTGTGACTCTATGTAACGCCAACGGACGGTTATGGCTCTTGCTGCTGCCGCTAGCCCTGCTGCTGCTCAGCGGTTGTCAGACACCAGCAAACCGGGATCCAGAACCCAGCTCGCGGCTCGGCGAACCCAGCGAAGTGCGTTCGGCGCTGATTGAACAGTATCAGGAATGGCGAGGCGTTCCTTATCGCCATGGCGGTCAGACGCGTCGGGGGGTGGATTGCTCCGGCTTCGTACAACTGACCTTCCGCGAGCGCTTCGGTCTGGAATTACCCCGCGATACTCAACAACAAGCCCACATCGGTGCACCGATTTCCGGTCAGCGTCTGCAACCGGGAGACCTGCTGTTTTTCAACACTGGTCGCTGGAGTAAACACGTCGGGATATTTATCCGCGATGGCCAGTTTCTCCATGCCTCGACCAGCAAGGGGGTCATTATCTCGGATCTGAATAACCCCTACTGGCGTAAAACCTATTGGCAATCCCGCCGTCTGACCGATTAATCGGGTGCAGCAACAGGGCGTGTCCCAGCCACAATTCCGCGACTCAATCGCAAGACCACCCTCGGTTTCCAGCGCTTCAAATCCAAAAAATGTTGCTAATGGCTGATAAAAAAATACCCCCTCGACTGAGGGGGTATGACATAAACAGGGTAGTTGTAACTCGGATTTAACCCAGCCAGACCCGGGCATTGCGGAACATCCGCAACCAAGGGCTGCTTTCGCCCCACTCATCCGGATGCCAGGAGTTAGCCACGGTGCGCATCACCCGCTCAGGGTGCGGCATCATGATGGTTACCCGACCATCGCGAGTGGTCAGGCCCGTGATACCGGACGGCGAACCGTTCGGGTTGAAAGGATAGCGCTCAGTCTGCACCCCGTAGTTGTCGACGAAACGTACCGCAACCGTACCGCTGCCTTGAATGGCACCCAAGTGATGCAGATCCCGGACTTCAACCCGGCCTTCACCGTGAGAAACGGCGATCGGCATACGCGAGCCCGCCATACCGGTGAAGAACAACGACGGTGACTGCTGGATCTCGACCTGGCTGAAACGTGCCTCGAAACGCTCGGATTCATTGCGCACGAAACGCGGCCACAGGTCAGCACCCGGGATCAGATCCTTGAGGTTCGACATCATCTGGCAACCGTTACACACGCCCAGCGCAAAGGTGTCGTTGCGATGGAAGAAGCGCTCGAACTCATCGCGCGCCCGGCTGTTAAACAGTGCTGACTTGGCCCAACCCTCACCAGCCCCCAGTACGTCGCCGTAGGAGAAACCACCACAAGCAGCCAGCCCCTGGAAGTCACTCAGCACGATGCGGCCGCTGAGAATATCGCTCATGTGCACATCGACACTGGTGAAACCGGCACGATCAAACGCCGCCGCCATCTCGTTCTGGGAATTAACCCCCTGCTCGCGCAGGATCGCCACCTTGGGATGTATGCCCTTGGCAATATAGGGCGCAGCCACATCCTGATTCAGATCGAAGCTCAGCGCGGCATGCAGCCCCGGATCTGCGGCATCAAACTTGGCCTGGAACTCGGAATCAGCACAGGCAGGGTTATCACGCAAGGCTTGCATCTTGTGGGTGGTCTCCGCCCACAGGGTACGGAAATGGACACGAGAACCATGGACGACATCCAGCCCGTTGCGAGTAAAGCGCAGGCTGTCCTCATCATTGAGACGACCAATCACGTAGGTGCAGTTCACTAAACCGTGACCAGCCAGCAGATTCAGCACTGCTTCCTTATCTTCACGGCGGACCTGCAACACGGCACCCAACTCTTCGGAGAAGAGTACCGCCAGATCGTCGCTACCCAACTGATCCAGCGCAACCGTTACCCCGGTCTTGCCGGCGAAGGCCATCTCGGCCAGGGTCACAAACAGGCCGCCATCGGAACGGTCGTGGTACGCCAGCAGCTTGCGATCGGCAACCAGAGCCTGGATGGCATTGAAGAAACTCTTGATGAGGGCCGGATTGTCGACATCCGGAGTGGTTTGCCCCAGCTGCTTGTATACCTGAGCCAGGCAGGAGCCGCCGAGACGATTCTGGCCGTTACCGAGATCGATCAGGATCAGATCGGTTTCCCCCAGATCGGTGCGCAATTGCGGTGTCACTGTATTACGAACATCTTCAACCCGGGCAAAGGCGCTGATGATGAGCGACAGCGGGGCAATCACCTCGCGATTCTCGCCATCCTGCTCCCAGCGGGTCTTCATGGACATGGAGTCCTTGCCCACTGGCACGGTCAGCTCCAGCGCCGGGCAGATCTCTTCACCAACCGCCTTGACTGCTTCATACAGACCGGCATCCTCCCCCGGGTGACCGGCGGCGGCCATCCAGTTGGCGGAGAGTTTCACCCGTTTGAGATCGCCAATCTGGGCTGGCGCCAGGTTGGTGATGGCTTCCGCAACGGCCAGACGAGCAGAAGCACCGTAGTTCAGCAATGCGACCGGGGTGCGCTCCCCCATGGACATGGCTTCACCGGCATAGGTGTCATAGCTAGCGGCAGTCACGGCACAGTCCGCAACCGGCACCTGCCAGGGACCAACCATCTGATCCCGGGTCACCAAGCCCGTGACCGTACGGTCACCGATGGTGATGAGGAAGGTCTTCTCGGCCACGGTCGGCAGACGCAGGATCCGCTCGGCGGCATCCTTCGGCGTCACCGAATCCAGCACCAGGGGTTCGCCGGATGCCTTCAGGCTGGTGACATCACGATGCATCTTCGGCGCCTTGCCCAGCAAGACCTCCAGCGGCAGATCGATGGGCTGATTGCCGAAGTGGCTATCGGCCAGCACCAGTTGTTGCTCGGCAGTGGCCTCACCAATGACCGCATACTGAGCGCGCTCACGACGGCACAACTCTTCAAATTTGGCTAACTGCTCCGGAGCCACCGCCAGAACATAACGTTCCTGGGACTCGTTACACCAGATTTCCAGCGGGCTCATACCCGGCTCATCATTCGGTACCTTGCGCAGATCGAAACGGCCACCACGGCCACCGTCATTGACCAGCTCTGGCATGGCATTGGACAGGCCACCGGCGCCGACGTCGTGAATGAACAGGATCGGGTTGTCTTCACCCATCTGCCAGCAGCGATCGATCACTTCCTGACAACGGCGCTCCATCTCCGGGTTTTCCCGCTGTACCGAGGCAAAATCCAGATCCTCGGCGGATTGACCCGAGGTCATGGAGGATGCAGCACCGCCGCCCAGGCCGATATTCATCGCCGGGCCACCCAGCACAATCAGCTTGGCTCCGACCGTGATCTCGCCCTTCTGTACATGCTCGGTGCGGATGTTCCCCAGACCACCGGCCAGCATGATCGGCTTGTGATAACCACGGATCTCGCTGCCGTTATGGCTGCTGACTTTCTCTTCGTAAGTCCGGAAGTAACCCAGGATGTTGGGACGGCCGAATTCGTTGTTAAACGCTGCGGCACCCAATGGGCCTTCGAGCATGATGTCCATGGCACTGACGATCCGGCTAGGCTTGCCGAAGTCAGTTTCCCAGGGTTGGACATAGCCAGGAATACGCAGGTTAGAGACCGAGAAGCCGCACATCCCCGCCTTCGGTTTGGAACCCCGGCCGGTCGCTCCCTCATCACGGATCTCGCCACCGGAGCCGGTTGCGGCGCCCGGGAATGGGGAAATCGCCGTCGGGTGATTGTGAGTCTCGACCTTCATCAGAATGTCGATGGACTCCTGATGATATTCATATTCGCCGGTTTCCGGGCTGGGGAAGAAACGGCCGGCTTCGGAGCCCACCATGACGGCGGCGTTATCCTTATAAGCCGAGAGCACATAATCGCTATGCAGCTCATGGGTATTCTTGATCATCTTGAACAGCGACTTGGGCTGTTGGATGCCGTCGATGGTCCAGTCGGCATTGAAGATCTTGTGACGGCAATGTTCGGAGTTGGCCTGGGCGAACATATAGAGTTCGATGTCGTTCGGATTCCGTCCCAGCTTGATGAAGCTGGCAACCAGATAATCGATTTCATCTTCCGCCAGTGCTAGGCCGAGGCGCACATTCGCCTCTTCCAACGCCGCTCGACCACCACTCAGTACATCGATCACGGTATGGGGGGTCGGTTCATGGTGAGAGAACAGGGCTTCGGCGGCGGCCAGATCGGCAAACACCACTTCCATCATCCGATCATGCAGCAGGCTGGCAACCTGTTGGCGCTGGGCTGCATCCAGCTCCGGGGCGTCCAGATAGTAGGCAATACCGCGCTCCAGACGGGAAATCTGGCTCAGACCACAGTTATGGGCGATATCGGTAGCTTTGGAAGACCAGGGAGAGATGGTGCCGGGGCGAGGCGTAACAAGAAACAAGAGACCAGTCGGGGCGTGTTCAGCGATGGTTGGGCCATACGTCAGCAACTTGCCCAACGTCGCTCGTGCGTCCGGGCTCAGCGGGGCCGACAGATCGGCAAAGTGTACGAATTCGGCATACACATCCCTGATGGGGAGCCCCATCTCTTCAAAGCTTCGTAACAGTTTGCTGACACGAAAGCCGGATAAAGCGGGCGCACCTCGTAAGATTTCCATTTTGCCTATTCTCACAGTGTTGAAAGGGGGGAATGAGGAAGTGCGCGTATTATAGGAATCCGACACTGTGATGTCGACCGCAAAGACAAACGTTTTAGCGGCTTTCTTTGCCACGGGCCAGCCCGAGAAAGTCGCGGATCATTATCGCCTCGCATAAACTAATAGTTGTTGTTTTTCATATCGTTAATGAATTTTTAAACTCAAATTTCCGGCTATTCACGCCGCCAAAATTCCGGCTTATGCGCACTCGGCACCAATTCAACTCAAATGAAGCCATTTATTCGTTCCAGATCACGATTTACGGCCTGAATTCTAAGCGCTAAAGGCGGAGCCATTTGTTCATAATTTTCAGATTTATTAGTAAGTTGTCTGCCAGGATTGGTTATGGTAGCGTTATCTTGGTAACAGGCCATCTAGTTTGGCTGGAGGACGCACTATGATTCGAAGAAGAAGACTTTTGACGCAAAAACGTCGGCTCAATCGCGCCCCCAATCGTCGCAGCGCCTTGTCGTCTATCAAGCGCAAGATCCGCCTGCGTCGTCAGGTGTTATTCAGCTGTCAATTACTCGGGTAAGAGATCGGGATAGATCCTGTCGTGGGGCGCACGGACGCCAAGAAGCAAAAACAAGAAACAAAAACATGAAACAAGAAAAAAGGAGCCATCGGCTCCTTTTTTAGTCTCTGTGCACAGGAAAAGTTCCGCTCGAAAGCAACCCCTGCTACGTCACCTTGGTGACGACAAACCGCGCACTGCGTTTGGAGACCAGGTTGTTACAGCTGTTACAGAAGAAATCCACGGCTCCGCAGGCTTGAACCCGCTCCAGAATCCCATCGCATTGCGGGCAATGAGCCTCCAAGCTGAAGTTGTCTTTACAGACGGTACACTGGCTAGGACTATGACGCGGATCCAGTCCTTCCTGTTCACAGGAGGGGCATTGCAGCATAAAAGCCATGGTTTTCTTCTCCTTACTGGTATCAAACCGGTACTAGCGCTGATTTAGCCTTTTTTCACATGCTTCATCATACGACGACGCTTGCGGATCTGGCTCTGGGTCAGCTGGTTCTTCTTACCTTCAAACGGATTATCGCCTTCCTGGAATTCAATATGGATAGGAGTACCCATGATCTTCAGCGACTTGCGATAGTAGTTCATCAGATAGCGCTTGTAGGAGTCCGGCAGATCTTTGACCTGGTTACCGTGAATGATGATCCGCGGCGGGTTATAGCCACCGGCATGCGCATACTTGAGCTTGACGCGGCGACCTCGCACCAGAGGCGGCTGGTGATCTTCCTGAGCCATATGCATGACGCGAGTCAGCATGGAGGTGCCAATCCGGCGGGTCGCTGATTGATAGGCTTCCTGCAGAGATTCAAACAGGTGACCGACACCACTGCCATGCAAGGCTGAGATGAAGTGAATACGGGCGAAGTCAACGAAGCCCAGGCGGCGATCCAGCTCAGCCTTGATCTCTTCCTTGACGTCCTGGTCCAGACCATCCCACTTGTTGACTGCAATCACGATGGAGCGGCCGCTGTGCAGAATGAAACCCAGCAGACTCAAATCCTGATCGGAAATACCTTCGCGCGCATCGACCACCAGAATGACCACATTGGCATCTTCAATGGCTTGCAGGGTCTTGACCACAGAGAACTTCTCGACCGCTTCATACACCTTCTTCTTCTTCCGCACCCCGGCGGTATCGATGATGATGTATTGCTGGTCATCCCGCTCCATGGGGATGTAGATAGAGTCCCGCGTGGTGCCGGGCATATCGAATACGATGACCCGATCTTCACCCAGCATCCGGTTAGTCAGCGTCGACTTGCCGACATTGGGGCGTCCGACGATGGCAAACTTGATGGGCAGATCGGCAAACGGCTGCGCATCTTCCTCATCTTCGTCTTCTTCCAATTCCAGAACTTCTGGCTCATCCCAGGCATCGTCCCACTCATCATCATCCGACTCGCCTTCCGGATTGTTCTTTTGTTGCAACACTTCCAGATAAGGGGTCAGTGCGTGCTCGAGCAGGCTATGCACACCACGGCCATGAGCGGCGGCGATCTGGTAGATCTCGGAGCCCAATCCCAACTCGTAGAAATCACCGACCACTAGATCCGCATCAATGCCGTCAGTCTTGTTGGCGACCAAAAACACCTTCTTCTGCTGACGGCGTAGATGACCGGCAATGACGATATCGCCCGGAGTGACGCCCGCACGGGCATCCACCAGAAACAACACCACATCCGCTTCTTCGATGGCCAGCAGGGACTGCTCGGCCATCTTCAGCTCAATTCCCTCTTCGGAGCCATCGATACCACCGGTATCCACAGCGATAAATTCCATTTCGCCCACTTTGGCCTGACCGTATTTGCGGTCGCGGGTCAGACCGGGAAAATCGGCCACCAGAGCGTCCCGGCTTCGGGTCAGGCGGTTAAATAGTGTGGACTTGCCCACATTCGGGCGGCCCACCAGGGCTACAACTGGAGTCATAAACGACCTCGTTTTTAAATGACAAAGGCTCCTGATCCCGGATCAGGAGCCAAAAAATTACTGGTTGACCGGGCTCAGGGGCGTTTGAGTGCCACCAGATCGCCACTCCGTGTCTGCACATAGAGGATATCGCCATCGGCAACCGGCGCGACATACAAGCCGTCGCTATCCAGTTCCTGCATGGCTACAATCCGGCCACTGGCATCATCCAGCCAGTAGAGATAGCCTTCACCGTCCCCAACCACCACATAATCACCGAAGGTGACAGGTGCTGTCAGGTTGCGATAGGAAAGCTGGGTATTGGCCCACTTCTCGCTGCCATTGCTGCGATCCACCGCATAGACATGGCTCTTGGCATCGGTCAAAACCAGCTCCATCGGACCGACCCCCATGTTCTGGTATGAGGAATATTTGCGTTTCCACAACTCTTCCCCACTGATGAGCTTGCGCGCCATCAACTGACCGTTATAGGCCACGGCATAGAGTTCATCACCGATGATCACCGGCTGCGCATCCACATCGACCATCCGGTCCAACTCGGTCGCCCCGCGCGGCGAAGCGACGCGGGAGACATTGGCCAGCATGCCGCTGTCGAGCAGTACAACACCGATACGGCCATCGGCACGACCGTAAACTACACCGCCTGCCGCCAATACCGGCGTCGACTGGCCGCGTAACGTCAGCTTGGGCTGGTCATCACCGGTGCTCCACAGGATGTCCCCTTTCTCGGCATCCAGGGCAACCAGCTTGCCAGAGCTGGTGACGACGACGATCCGGCCAGCATCGGCAACCGGAGCCGCCAGCACTTCACCCGGAACCTGCTTGCTCCACAACAAGGAACCATCTGTCTGATCGATGGCATAGACATAGCCATTTTCAGAACCCAGGAACAACTTGCCATAGAATGCCGTCAGGCCACCGGAAAGGCGGGCACTGCGCTTGTCAGCATTTTCAGGCTGATCCGACAAGTCGATGGTCCACTTTCGATCGCCACTTTGCTTGTCAAATGCCATCACATCGCCATCGCGAGCAGCAGCAAAGACCTGATCATCAGCGACGACAGGGCTCAGCTGCGAATAAAACTTGCCGACGCCACTACCTACCGATTTACTCCACAAGACTTCTGGATCGAAGCGCGATTCCACGTGTGGAACCGGCGCCATCTTCACCACATCTTCCTCTGAATTAAACAGGGAGCAGCCTTGCAGTGCTATCCCTGCCATCAGAGTCATAGCCAGGTTTTTCAACCAGTTATGCATTCGGTTTCTCTTCTGTTACAGGAGACTTTGGGACCGCCAGTTCATCAAGCTTCATTTGCAACTCAGGACCGACCTTATCACCACTGGCTGTAGCGGCCTGCTGGTAAGCGGCCAACGCCTTGGCGTTATCGCCTTGTTTGCTAAACAAATCACCACGAATCTCAGCCGTGATCGCCTCGTAAGCAGGCAGCTTGACGCCGTCCAGACGCTTGGCGGCATCATCAAATTTCCCTTGCTCAATCAGAACCCGAGCCAGGCGAATCGCAGCCAGTGGCTTGACGGTGTCGCTGTTTCCTTTATCGGCCACTTGCTGCAGCTGCTCCACAGCCAGATCCAGCTTGCCAACTTTCACGGCTGCCGCTGCCAGTTGCAGGGCGGCCAAATCACCATAACTATCACCGGAGTGATCTTTAACAAACGCCTGGGCAGCGGCAAATGCTTTTTCATTTTCGCTCGCCAACTGCTTGACGATGGCATCATAGGCGATAGCGCCCGCTTCCATCTGCTGCTGACGATATTCGTTGAAATAGCGCCAGCCAAACATGCCGGCCAGACCCAGAGCGGCACCGATCAGAATGGCTTTGCCATTCTCTTTCCACCACTCTTTAATTGCCTCAGCCTGCTGCTCGTCGCTGTTGTAAATTTCCACTTGTTATTCTCCTTTGCTGGCCAGCAGCTGGATGAGTTGATCCAACTTCAGTGTCTGCTGGTCGCCTTGCTCACGCAGATATTTGATGCCTACCTCGCCATTGGCCAGCTCGGCTTCCCCTAAAATAAGAGCGATCTTAGCGCCAACCTTGTCGGCACGTTTTACCTGTTTCTTGAAGTTACCGCCACCACAATGGCTCATCAGTCGTAATGAAGGCAGGGCATCCCGCAATTGCTCGGCCAATTTCAGACCAGCCGACAGGGTTCCTTCACCGACCATGCACAAATAAATATCCACCGGCGCGGCAACGCCTTCGGTTCGTCCCAAGGTTTCCAGCAGCAATACCAGCCGCTCCATGCCCATGGCGAAACCGACCGCCGGGGTGGCTTGACCACCCAACTGCTCCACCAGACCATCATAACGGCCACCGCCACAGACGGTGCCCTGGGATCCCAGACTACTGGTCACCCATTCGAAGACGGTGTAGTTGTAGTAATCCAGACCCCGGACCAGACGCTCATTTACTTCGTACTGGATACCCGCGTCGTCCAGCAACGCCTTCAGACCGGCGAAATGGGCCTGGGTCTCGGCGGTGAAATAATCGGCCAGACGTGGGGCACTCGCCAGCAACTGCTGGATCCCTTGATCCTTGGTATCCAACACCCGCAGTGGGTTGGTATACATCCGGCGTTTGCAGTCTTCATCCAGCTGATCTTGGTGCTGTTCGAGGAAGGCGACCAGAGCGTCCCGGTAACGGGCCCGCTCTTCAGAGGAGCCCAGAGTGTTGAGTTGCAGACTCAGATGTTCACTGATACCAAAGGCCTTCCATAGACGTGCGGTCAACAGGATCAGCTCGGCATCCACATCCGGTCCATTCAGGCCGAAGACCTCGACCCCGAACTGATGGAATTGGCGATAACGGCCTTTCTGTGGCCGTTCGTGACGGAACATGGGGCCGATGTACCATACCCGACGTTCCTGATTGTAAATCAGCCCCTGCTCGATACAGGCGCGCACGCAACCTGCGGTACCTTCGGGACGCAGGGTCAGGCTATCGCCGTTGCGATCCTCGAAGGTGTACATCTCCTTCTCGACGACGTCGGTGACTTCACCAATCGCCCGTTGAAACAGGTTGGTCATCTCGACGATAGGCATGCGCATTTCGGCATAACCATAAGAGGCGACGACCTGACGTAAAGTGGATTCCACCATCTGCCAGAGCGGGCTTTGCTCGGGAAGACAATCATTCATACCGCGAATAGCTTGGATCTGTTTAGCCACGTTAAGTCTCGAATGCGTTAGAAAGCAGGGGAAAAGTTGGCCGCATTATAGGAACTTTCATCAGCCAGGTAAAATAAAGGGGCTAAAGGCGACCCCTGGTCGCCTTGGCTCTCACACTTCATCGATCGGAATGCGCTTCTCCACATCCAACCGGGTCGCCCGGGCTCGGATCCGCGCCTCCAGCGTATCAATCAAGGTATCATTGTCCAGCCGATCAACCCGCTCGCCCTGTTCATAGAAGGCGCTCTTCTTGTTGGCGCCTGCTAGTCCCAGATCGGAGACCAGGGCCTCGCCCGGACCATTCACCACACAGCCGATGATCGACACATCGATGGGAGTCGTAATATCCTCCAGTCGCTGCTCCAGGGCGTTTACAGTACCAATCACATCAAATTCCTGACGGGAGCAGGACGGACAGGCGATGAAGTTGATGCCACGCGAACGGATACGCAGGGATTTCAGAATATCGAAGCCGACCTTGACCTCTTCCACAGGATCAGCCGCCAGCGAGATGCGCAACGTATCGCCAATACCATCCGCCAATAACATCCCCAGCCCGATGGCTGACTTGACGGCCCCGGCCCGGAAACCACCGGCTTCGGTTATCCCCAGATGCAGCGGCTGCTCAATCTTCTGCGCCAGCAGACGATAGGCGCCAACGGCCAGAAACACATCTGAGGCTTTAACGCTGACCTTGAACTGATCAAAATTCAGACGATCCAGAATATCCACATGGCGCATGGCCGATTCCACCAACGCCTCGGCAGTGGGTTCGCCATAGCGATCCATCAGATCTTTTTCCAGCGAGCCACCATTGACCCCAATACGGATCGGAATACCCAGATCGCGAGCGCAATCCACCACGGAACGCACCCGACTTTCGTTACCGATATTGCCTGGATTGATCCGCAGGCAGTCGGCACCATATTCGGCGACTTTGAGGGCAATACGAAAATCAAAATGGATGTCGGCAACGATAGGAATGGACACCTGTTGCTTGATGAGACGAAACGCCTCGGCGGCATCCATGGTCGGCACAGAGACACGGACGATATCGGCGCCGGCGCGCTCCACGGCACGAATTTGCGCCACGGTCGCCTCGACATCTGTAGTCCGGGTGTTGGTCATGGTCTGTACCGTGATGGGAGCATCGCCCCCGACCGGTACCTTGCCAACCATGATCTGTTTGGATAAACGACGTTTAATCGGGGAGCTGGATTGACTCATAGACTCAATTCTTTAACGGCAACTCAAAACGAGCAGGACGGCCAACCGGGAATCGTTTCATATCAACCGCTTGCCCCATAAAACTCACGGATACGTATTTGGGTGCACCAATGTTCAACTTGAACGGAGCCTTCCCCTTCAACACATCGCGCTGACCGGCATGACGAGTAGCCGACAAGACCTTCTTGCCGGATGCATCGGTAACTTCCAGCCAGCAGTCACCGGTATAACTGATCACCAAGGCATCTGCCTCGACTGGTGGCGTTGCCTCGACCGGAGCAACTGCAGCACTCACAGCACTCACAGCACTATCAGGAACTGCATCCGTAGCCGTAACCGCAGCCTGAGCGGCATCGTTTGGAGTAGTTTCGGGTGCAGTCTCAGCGGCTTGAACGGCAGGGGTCACCGCCTGAGCAGCTGAGACGGCAACCGCCACTGCAGCGGCAGATGCAGCAGGTTGCACGCTGGCGCTATCCTTCTGTACCGGAGCAATCGTCAATTCATTGCGCTCACCGACCGGATTGGCATTGGACGCCTCGGTAACCGACTGACCCGCGGCCTCAAGCAGGGTTTGCTCATCCATGGTCACCACGGCCGGTTTCTCAGCCGGGCGGCCCAGGATCCAGTACAGAGCACCGGCACCGAGGGCAAAGAAGAGCAGCCAGGAGCCCAGACGCATGCGGTTCTCATTGGCTTCCAGACGCGTACGGCCAGAAAAACTATGCATTTCTGCATATTTGACTTCTGACAGACCCAGACGCTCATAGGCGGCCACAACCCGCTCTTCCGAAGCCCCTACCAGTTTGGCATAAGTTTTCAAATAACCACGGGTGAAGGTACTGGCTGTCCGCTGATCAAAGCGATCCTCTTCAATATCCCGAACCAGCGACACACGAAGATTGAGGCGAGAAGCCACTTCAGGCTGAGTCAGTCCACGGGCTTCGCGTGCCATACGCAACAACTGGCCAGGGCTATCGGGTGTTGCCGTCTCGGGACGGGGTTGGTCGTGTTGTTCAGTAGTCATTGTTTAAATATCTTTTTGCCTGATCGGATTTCGGAAATTGTTGCACCAGTTCATTGCCAAATTTATGCAATTCGGCCAATTCGCCCTGAGTTTGAGCCAACTCGAGGTGCAGCCAGAGGCTTTGCGGCGTATTTTTACCGCCTTTGCTGTAACGCTGCAGGTATCCTGCAGCCTTACCCGTATTGTTCATGTCCAGAGCCAGAGCTGCGGCTTCCAGTAACAGCTTACCGCGGCTCGGACTATAGCCGAGCGCCAAATCGTAATATTCAGCGGCCTTAGCTTTGTTCCCCGCTTGTATCGCACAAACGGCCCCATTTTCATAGGTATCATCCATGCGGATGTACTCAGGCTGCGCTAGCGCCAACTGAAAGTGTTTATCCGCCTCGGCGTAGCGTTTCTGCCCGCAGAGAAAAACCCCATAATTATTATGGGCATCTGGATTTTCACCATTTAATTCAATAAGCGACAAATAACTGGCTTCAGCTGATTTGTAATCACCAACTTTTTGATAGTAATAGGCCTTTGCCAAGTGAATATCCGGATTATGCGGATCAAACTGGTAGGCCTTTTCCAGATTGAATTTGGCCTGGGTCATGTCCCCTTTGTCCAAATATCCCATTCCCAGATTAAGCCGGGTTTTGGCCGCAGTCTGACGATCCACATCGCTGCGTACCGTATCTTTACCGACAAAAGTCGTTTCCGTCACACATCCAGGCAGCCCCAACAAGAGTGCTGCGACAAACAATATGCTTTTTTTCATGCGTTTGTTCATGACATGCTGCAATAACGGACTGGATTTCAAAGCATTTTGACGGAAATCCCCTCCTCTTGCATCCGTTTTTTCATGGTACGTTTGGTTCTGTCGATGACATCACCTACTAGCTGTCCACAAGCAGCATCAATATCATCGCCACGGGTCTTACGGACGATGACGGTATAGCCATGCTCCAACAGAACTTTCGAGAAACGATCGATGCGACTATTGCTGGGTTTGCCATACGGATTGCCCGGGAACGGGTTGAAGGGGATCAGATTGATTTTGCACGGCGTATCCTTGAGCAACTCGGCTAGTTCATGGGCTTGTTGCATATCGTCGTTGATATGATCGAGCAGCACATACTCTACCGTTACCTGTCCTTTATTGGCATTGGATTTGGTCATGTAGCGGCGAACGCCATCCAGCAGGGTCTGGATATCATATTTGTCGTTGATCGGCATGATCTCGGAGCGCAGTTTGTCATTCGGGGCATGCAGGGAGATAGCCAGCGCGACATCGATTTCATCGCCCAGCTTGTCCAGGGCCGGTACCACTCCGGAAGTCGAAACAGTCACCCGACGCTTGGAGAGCCCAAAACCCAGATCATCCAGCATCAATTCGAGAGCAGGTAGCAAGTTCGCCATGTTCAACAAGGGCTCACCCATGCCCATCATGACCACATTGGTAATCGGACGTTTGCCGGTATCTTTGACAAAACCCACCACCTGGGCCGCCCGCCATACCTGGCCGATGATCTCGGAGACCCGCAAATTGCGATTAAAACCTTGCTGGGCCGTCGAACAAAATTTGCATTCCAGCGCGCAGCCTACCTGAGAGGAGACACACAAGGTTGCCCGATCATCCTCAGGAATATAGACAGTCTCCACTTCCTGATCGCCGACCTGCATCGCCCATTTGATGGTGCCATCGACCGAGCGCTGTTCACGACTGATCTCGGGAGCCCGGATTTCGGCGATCAACGACAACTTCTCGCGCAGCTGCTTGTTTACATTGGTCATCTGGGCGAAATCATCACACCCGAAGTGATAAATCCACTTCATGATCTGGTCGGCGCGAAATGGCTTTTCACCCATCTCGGCAAACAAGGCTCGCATCGCCTTGCGATCCAGATCCAGCAGGTTGATTTTAGTGTCGCTCATGAAAGGCTCCGGAATAACCAATAGTACCAAGGAAGTGACAGTGAATCGGTTGCGAACGCATACGCCAAACGACCCACTACGGCCTTATCCTGCGGACAAAGCCCGAAAACGGGCGCGCATTGTACAAATTTTACCGTTCGGTTTCCACTGACGCAGTGTAGGGCTTAAAAATCACGCAGGGAGCCTAAAGCTCCCTGCGCAAGTACAAAAAATAGAGCTAACTAAAAGCGGAGATTAGCGTGTGCGAGGACAGATTTCATCATCGCTGAAAAAATAAGCAATTTCGCGTTCGGATGAGGGGATACTATCGGAGCCATGAACAGTATTTTGATCCACTGAGGTGGCGTAATCGGCGCGGATGGTGCCCGCTTGAGCCTTTTTCGGATCGGTAGCACCAATGACTTCACGGTGCCGGCGAATGGCATCCTCCCCTTCCAGAACCTGAACCATGACCGGGCCCGAGGTCATGAACTTGATCAATGGATCATAAAAAGGCTTGCCCTTATGTTCGGCATAGAAACCTTCCGCTTGCTCACGGGTCAGGTGCAGCATCTTGGCGGCAATGATGCGCAGACCTGCATTTTCAAAACGGTGATAGATATCGCCGATCAGATTACGGCCAACCGCATCGGGTTTGATGATAGAAAAGGTGCGTTCTGTAGCCATAGAGAGATCCTTAAGACCGAGATAATTGTCGATTTGCAGCCCGATTATATGGCAAGGCCGCGTCAGATCATGGCTTTATGTTACTTTTTGTTAAAACTTTTAACCAACTCTCAAACAAGGGATCCCAAGCAGCAGAAACCGGCACCGCCATCGCGATCTGGAGGTTGCGCCTGTCGCGCTTGCAAGTCGCTTTCACCCCCCGATGGGGTTTGCTACCCTTGTCACCCATCCCCGCATTCATCTTTAATTCCCTGATCCAGGCTCCATGGAGGAAGCGATGCTCGAATATATCCACGCAGGCTTGATTGGCTACGGTTATGCCGGCCAAACACTGCATGCTCCGCTGTTGAACAGTATTGCCGGTATCCGACTCAAGAGCATAGTTTCCCGCGATGGCGTCAAGGTCAAGAACGACTGGCCCACCGTGGAACACGTCGCAACCAGTGATCTGCTGCTGGCGGATCCGAGTATCGATCTGGTGGTCATCGCCACGCCGAATGACACCCATTATCCGCTGGCCAAAGCCGCGCTACTGGCGGGTAAGCATGTGGTCCTCGATAAGCCGTTCACCCTGGATGGCCGCGAAGCGCGGGAGCTAATTGCACTGGCGCAGGAACATGATCTGCAACTATCCGTGTTTCATAACCGACGCTGGGATGCGGATTTTCTGACCCTCCAGCAGCTTATCCGATCGGGGAGTCTGGGCGATATTCTGCATCTGGAGTCGCATTTTGATCGCTTTCGTCCCGAAGTACGGGATCGCTGGCGGGAACAAGCCGTTCCCGGTAGCGGCCTCTGGTACGATTTGGGCGCGCATTTGCTCGACCAGACCGTTCAACTCTTCGGCGCACCGGAAACCTTATGGCTGGATATGGCCCAGCAACGTCCAGGTGCCAAGACCGATGACTTTTTCCATGCCGTACTGCAATACGGCCCACGGCGGGTCATTCTGCACGCCAGTACCCAAGTGGCGGCCCAAGGCCCCCGCTTCACCGTGCACGGCAGTCTCGGCAGCTATCACAAGTTCGGGCTGGATGTGCAAGAGGAACAACTCAAAGCAGGCCGCTCTCCCTTGGACTCGGGGTTTGGCTGTGATCCGCGGCCGGGCCTGTTGATCACACCCACATCACAAGGACAACGCCAGCAGAGCATCGTCAATCAAACTGGTGACTACCGCGCCTTCTATCAGCAAATGTGCGATGCCATCCAGCGTGGCACACCGGTCCCCGTCGATCCGGAAGGCGTGGTAACAGTCATGGAGCTCATCGAGCTGGGTCTGCGTAGTCATCGTGAGGGGCGTCGCTTGCCGGTTGGGCACCAGCATATTGATTCCGTGGTACAGCAGGCGGGTCGTCACCAGACCTCTCATGCTGCCCCTCTGGCCATGCCGCTCAGTACACGACCAACGGTCAGCTCCAAGCCCGTCGAATCATCACGCACAACACAGATCCCGACATCCGGCATGGACACTCGCCCGTCACAGACCATAGCACCGAGCGGAGCCTCCGCTTCAGCATCACGCCAAGCTATCCCGACGCCAGGAACCAGGCCCAGTCCATTACCGACCGCATCAGGCCCTGTGTCCACTCGGCCTCTCCAGCGACCTATAACCCCGGCTCAAGATGCTCTGGCACGCTCAACGGCCAGCGCGCCTTCTTCCGCACGTCCCAATACTGGCAACTTCCGCAGCCCGACCCCACTGGATCGCTGGCAACTACAGCAAGAGGCCAACCGCACCGCCGCATCACTCTCGGTGCCCCCCGCAAGCCCGAAACTTCCTGCAGAGCCATCTCGCTCATCAGTCATCGGTAGCGAGCGGAGCACAACGCCTCAACAGACGCCGGTTACGCCGCCTCGTCAGGAGCCAGCCACATCTGGTCCCGTCGGCAGACACGTCTTTCCTCTCGATGTCAGCGATCCCCACCCGGCACCTAGCCTGGGCGGTCCCTTGCCCGAGATCGATGGCGAGGATGAGCGCAAAGAGCCCAAGTTCGGCACCTTTCGCATCCCACCCAGCTCACGGCCACTGAGTTCAGGTCCGGGTTCGCCAGGACTCTTTACCGATGAGCCACCCAGCCTGTCGACGCGCATAGCGGATCCTCTACCACGTTTGCGGGTCGAAGACCCGGCGGCAGACGAGGATGATGATCTGCCGCCGTTTAGTGCCAGCTGATAGCGACTGCGTTCACCTCGCATTTTGTGAACCAAAAAAGGGGAAGCCACTGGCTTCCCCTTGTCGTTGTTGCTATCGATGAACTCATGCTCCCCGAGCGGTTTCGGCCAACAGGCAACGTGCAATCGTCGTCATACCCGCCGCCGTAGCGCCAGCGGCCCAGAGTGCACTGCCGTTGTCATTGAAAGCTGCGGCCAAATCCAGATGCAACCAACCTTCGCCCTCGCGCGGAACAAAGCGGGAGAGAAAACCCGCGGCGTTGGAAGCACCACCCGGGCCACCACCTTTTACCGGCCGGGAGTTGGCAGTGTCCGCATAGTGAGAAGGACATTGCTGCCGGTGCCAGCGAGCCAATGGCAATGGCCAGAAGGCTTCAGCCTGCTGTTCGGCATGTTGCATGAAACGGCTCTGCAGGGCATTATCCAATGCAAACAGACCATGATAATGCCCACCGAGGGCCATATAGGCCGCACCGGTCAACGTCGCGGCATCGATGATCAGTGGTGCACCGGTTTCTGCGGCCGCCAACAAGCCATCCGCCAACACCAGTCGGCCTTCGGCGTCGGTATTCACCACTTCGACACTGACACCATTCTTGTAGTGGAGTATGTCCCCCAGCTTGAAGGCGTTGTCATTCACCAGATTCTCGGCACAGCACAGGAAGAGTTTTACCCGTTGGTTCAAGCCTTGCTGGATGGCAAAGCCCAGAGCGCCTGCCAATAAGGCTGCACCGCCCATGTCACTCTTCATGGTCAGCATACCTTCTGAACTCTTGAGACTGTATCCGCCAGAGTCGAAGGTGATCCCCTTGCCAACCAGGCAGGCGGCAACGGGGGCTCGACGATCACGGGTCGGATTGAAATCCAGCTCCAGCAGTACCGGCTCACGCCGACTGGCCCGCCCCACCGCATGCAGGCCAACCCATCCTGCCTCCAGCAACGCATCCCCCTTGAGGATGCGATGATTGATTTGTGTGGGTGCCAGTTCGGAGAGGAAGGTGACACTTTCCAGCGCCAAATCCAGAGGTCCGAGCTCCTGGGGAGACAGATTCGTCAGTCGTCGAACCCAGGTGGCGCAATAAAGCCGTTGCTCCAGCTCCAGGAGTTCGACTTCCGGCGCATCCGCCCAGCGCAGAGTCGCTGTCTCCGCCCCGGCAGTCGGCATATAACCTCGGGCAAAAGCCCATTGCTGAGGCAGGCTCCAGTGGCCCATCAACTGGACCGCCTTGATACCCAGCCCGGCGATGCGGCGCGCTGCCTGTTGCAGCGTCATCAGGGATGAACCATCCGGCAGGTGGATCTGCAAGCCATGAGAGCTATGGCTCACCAGATTATTATCCCCCCACTCGGCAGGCGCCGGATGAAAAGCCAGATGCACCTGCATCATGCACACACCTCCCGCAGCCAGCGGGCTATGGTACGAACGCCATGTCCCTTACCGCCCGCGGCCCACAGCTCATTACCATTTTTCTGGTAGGACGCAGAAAGGTCCATATGTACCCAGTCCAGACCAGCTGGCACAAACCGGGACAGGAAGGCCGCTGCCGTCGTCGCACCGGCCGTTCCCTCCGCGGAGGCGACATTGCCCAATTCGGCAAAGTTGGAGGTCAGCTGCCCCAGATGCCAGCTTTCCAGCGGCAATGGCCAGGATTTCTCGTTCTCTTCACTGGCCCAGCGGCACACTTGCAATGAGCGCATTTCGTCCAGACTGAGCACTGCGTGGTAATCACGACCCAGAGCCACCTTGGCCGCTCCGGTCAGGGTAGCAGCATCCAGAATATGCCGGGTTCCTGTTTCAGCAGCACACAGCAGGCCATCGGCTAATACCAGTCGCCCTTCCGCATCGGTATTCAGGATCTCCACACTCACGCCGTTGCGATAGGTAAAGATATCGCCCAGCTTGAATGCATCGCCACTGACCAGATTTTCGGCGCAGCACAAGAATAGTTTTACCCGCGCCTTGAGTCCTTGTCGGATAGCGAGCGCTAACGCGCCGCTGACCATGGCCGCCCCCCCCATATCCGACTTCATCGGCAGCATGTTATCGGAATCTTTGAGACTGTAACCGCCAGAATCAAAGGTGATCCCCTTACCGACCAGACAGGCGGCTACCGGAGCCGATGGATCGCCACTGGGGTTATAGTCCAATACCAGTAAGGCGGGCGCTCGCGCACTGCCTCGACCCACCTGATAGATGCCGATATGGCCCTGATCCTTGAGAGCTTCGCCACTGATGATCTCGAAACTGATCGCTTCCGGAGCCTGCTGGCCGATAAAGGTCGCCGCTTGCTCTGCCAAGGTTTGCGGATACAACTCATCCGGCGTGGCATTGGTGAGCTGGCGAACCCAACGGGTGACTTCGAGCAGCGCATCCAGCTGGCGCTGTTCAGCAGCAGCCATATCTCCCAGATACAGACTTTGGCCCGCGCGAGGATTGTAAAAGCCCTGATAGAAGGCGTAGCGGCGCTCCAGATCCCAATCACTGCCAACCAGAGCAATCTGTTTGATTCCCTGACTATCGAGACGGCGGCCAGCGCGCTGGATCAGACGTAAACATTCGACTTCACTACCAACCAGATGGATGGCGGTGCCACTCTGATTAAAACTGATAAGCGCCTTATCCCCCCATTGGGCATCGGCGGGATGATCGGCAAGCATGACTTTCATAATGGCGGACATAGGGCTGGCAATCCTTTTTCAGAAACAGTAACGATGAATGCAAAAGGCCACGCCTGGGTGGCATGGCCTTTAATTTATGCGGCTTTGCTGATCCAGACCAGCACAATTGACTGCATCTGCAGCGAGAGCTGCTGTCCCGCAGCCTAATGACGTTCGGAAGCCAGATTGATGGTGTATTTGGGTATATCGACCACCAGATCGGCATCCGCAACCCGGGCTTGGCAGCTGAGTCGAGATTCCGGCTCCAAACCCCAGGCTTTATCCAGCATGTCATCCTCCAGCTCATCGCTAGGCTCCAGGGAGTCGAAGCCTTCACGCACGACACAATGGCAGGTAGTGCAGGCACAAGACTTCTCGCAGGCATGTTCGATCTCGATATGGTGCCGCAGCGCCACATCGAGGATGGTTTCACCGCGGGTTGCATCGACAACCAAGCCTTCTGGACACAGGGTCTCGTGCGGCAGGAAAATAATCTTCGGCATATTACACCTTGTCTATCTGTTGCCCTTGCAGGGCGTGACGGATGGAGGCGTCCATCCGGCGAGCGGCAAACTCGGCAGTACAGTGGTCCACATCGGCAATGGCGGACTTGATAGCCTCCACATCCGAACCCTGGCGGCACGCTTTCAGGCGGGTCAGCGCGGTTTCAATCACCGCCCGATCCCCTCGCTCCAACAGAGTCGCACCATCCTTGAGCAACGCCTGCTCGACGCCCTCGAGCACCCGATCGGCCTCGACTTGCTGTTCTGCCAGCATGCGCGCCTGGATATCCTGTTCAGCAAAGCGCAATGAATCCCGCAGCATGTTGGCGATCTCGTCTTCATGCAATCCATAGGAGGGTTTGACCTCGATGGCAGCTTGCACGCCGGAACTCTTCTCCTGGGCACTGACGGCCAGCAGACCATCCGCATCCACCTGGAATGTCACCCGGATATGGGCGGCCCCGGCAGCCAGTGGCGGAATATCACGCAAGGTAAAACGCGCCAGAGAGCGGCAATCGCTGACCAGTTCGCGCTCGCCTTGCACCACATGCAGCGCCATCGCCGTCTGTCCATCCTTGAAGGTGGTGAACTCCTGAGCCCGCGCTACGGGTATAGTAGTATTGCGGGGGATGATCTTCTCCACCAAGCCGCCCATGGTCTCAAGCCCCAAGGACAACGGGATCACATCCAGCAATAACATCTCGGTCTCAGGCTTGTTACCCACCAGCACATCAGCCTGGATAGCGGCGCCGATGGCCACGACCTTGTCCGGATCGATACTGGTCAAAGGGATACGGCCAAAGAAAGCGCCGACCCGCTCCCGCACCAGAGGTACGCGCGTCGAACCACCGACCATCACCACCTGCAGGACCTCAACAGCCTCGACGCCAGCGTCTTTGAGCGCACGGCGACACGACAGCAAGGTCTTCTTCACCAACGGCTCGATCAGCGACTCGAACTGCGCCCGGCTCACCTCACCCTGCCAACCCAGGAAGCTGGCAGCAACGCTCGGAACATCGGTCAGTTGTTGCTTGATCGCACAGGCCAAGTCCAGCAACTCGCGCTGCTGCTCCGGCGTTAGTGCATCAATCGGTGCCGCTTGTGCCAGTAACCAGTCGGCGAGCAGATGATCAAAGTCATCCCCACCCAGTGCGGAGTCACCGCCGGTGGCCAGAACCTCGAACACACCACGATGCAATCGCAAAATGGAGATATCAAAGGTCCCGCCACCCAGGTCATAGACAGCGATCAAGCCTTCCTGACCGGAATCCAGACCATAGGCCACCGCCGCCGCCGTCGGCTCATTCAGCAAGCGCAAGACATGCAAACCAGCAAGCCGAGCCGCGTCCTTGGTCGCCTGACGTTGGGCATCGTTGAAATAGGCTGGCACGGTAATCACCACGCCATCGAGTTCGGCACCCAGGGTATGAGTTGCGCGTTGAGCCAGAGCCTTGAGAATTTCAGCAGAGACCTGGACCGGATTCACCGCCCCTTGCACCGTTTCAATCTGCACCATGCCATGGGGATTGGCACTGAACTGATACGGCAAACGCTGCTCATCTATGTCACTGGCGGCTTTACCCATCAGGCGTTTGATGGATGACAACGTATTGCGCGGGTCCTGGGCGGCACCCTGTTTGGCCTCATGGCCTACTCGCAGGCCATCGGCTTGATAATGCACGACGGATGGTAACAGGTGACGCCCCTGCTCATCCGCCAGGGTTTCCGCGCTGGCACTACGCACCACGGCCACCAGTGAATTGGTGGTTCCCAAATCGATTCCTACCGCCCACTTGTGTTGATGGGGAGCGGCGCTGAGGCCGGGTTCTGCAATGTGTAATAAGGCCATGAAAAGTTATAAATCCATCAAAGAGTCTTCGAGCCGGCTCAATTCTTCGCGCAGTTTGCGTACGAACTTGAGCTTGCGAATAAGATCGGCAGCAGAAGTCATTTCCGCTGCGGCGAGAGCTTGCTGCAGGGCAAGCATCAAATGATTGAATTCACTGCTGATCCGTTGTTCAAAGATTGGAATACCCGCCTCCGGATCTGCAGACTCCCGCAGCTCCTCCAGCTCTTCACGCCAGGCCAATTGCTGGATCAGAAATGTCGTATCTTGCAGTGTTTGCTGCTCACCACGGATGTCCAACCCCTGCAACATCAGCAGGTACTCGGCGCGGGCCAGAGGATCTTTCAGGGTCTGATAAGCCGCATTGATGTTACTGGCCTGCTGCATGGCGAGCAGGCGCTCATTTTCTGGCGCCGATGCCACGCGATCGGGGTGGAACTGTTGCTGCAATTGGCGATAGGTTTCAGCCAACTGATGGCTATCCAGTTCGAATTGCGCGGGGAGTTGAAACAGCTCGAAATAATTCACGATGCACTCTCAAGACCAGGCGTCGGTAATAATGACCAAAAAGGGTGACAAACGGCCCAGCCATTTGTCACCCCGGGGAGCTGCTGCTATACCGTGAAGCTCTCGCCGCAACCACACTCCCCTGTCTTGTTCGGGTTGTTGAACTTGAAGCCTTCGTTCAAACCTTCTTTAACAAAGTCCAGCTCAGTGCCGTCCAGATAGATGAGACTCTTGCTGTCGACAATAATGTTGACACCAGCGACGTTGAACACTTCATCATCGCCCTGAGTCTCGTCAACAAACTCCAGTACATAGGCCATGCCCGAGCAGCCGGAGGTTTTCACGCCAAGGCGCAGGCCAATTCCCTTGCCACGGCTTTGCAGAAATTTTTTGACCCGCTCGGCAGCGGCCTCTGTCATGGTTACAGCCATCTCTCATCCACCTTCTAAATACTTACTCGAGGCCTTTCTTTTGTTTGTAATCGGCAATGGCTGCCTTGATAGCATCTTCGGCCAGGATCGAGCAATGGATCTTCACTGGCGGCAAGGCCAACTCTTCGGCGATATCGGTATTCTTGATAGCCTGAGCCTGCTCCAGCGTCTTCCCCTTCACCCATTCAGTGACCAGAGAGCTGGACGCAATAGCCGAGCCACAGCCATAAGTCTTGAATTTGGCGTCTTCAATTACGCCAGCATCGTTGACCTTGAGTTGCAACTTCATCACATCACCACAGGCTGGTGCGCCGACCATTCCCGTCGCGACATTGGGATCATTCTTATCGAAAGACCCAACGTTACGTGGGTTTTCATAATGGTCAATGACTTTCTCGCTGTACGCCATGTATCACCTCCAACTAACTGCATTCTAACGGCTTAGTGATGAACCCACTCGACCTTGGTCAGGTCGACACCATCCTTGAACATGTCCCATAACGGTGACATCTCGCGTAAGCGGCTGATCGATTCGTTCAGCAACTTCACCGTGTAATCAATCTCCTCTTCCGTGGTAAAGCGGCCGATGGAGAAACGAATGGAGCTGTGTGCCAGCTCATCACTCAAGCCCAAAGCCCGCAACACATAGGAGGGCTCCAGGCTGGCAGAGGTACAAGCCGAACCGGAAGAAACCGCCAGATCCTTGAGCGCCATGATGAGGGATTCACCTTCCACATAGGCGAAGCTGACATTCAGATTACCCGGAACCCGGCGTTCCAGATCACCGTTGATATACACCTCTTCGATGTCTTTGAGGCCTTGCCACAACCGATCACGCAGGGTCAGGATCCGCGCCTCCTCATCCGCCATTTCCAGCTTGGCGATACGGAAAGCCTCGCCCATGCCAACAATCTGGTGTGTCGGTAGAGTGCCGGAACGCATACCGCGCTCATGACCACCGCCATGCATCTGGGCTTCCAGACGCACCCGTGGCTTACGACGGACGAACAGGGCACCGATCCCCTTGGGGCCATAGATCTTGTGTGCCGACATGGAGAGCAGATCAATCTTCATCGCCTCCACATCAATGGCAATTTTGCCCACGCTTTGCGCGGCATCGACATGGAAGAAAATCTTGCGCGCCCGGCACAGCTCACCAATCGCCGCCACATCCTGGATCACACCGATTTCGTTATTCACATGCATCAGACTCACCAGAATGGTGTCATCGCGCATGGCTGCTTCCAACTGCTGCAATGTCACCAAGCCATTCGGCTGCGGATCCAGATAGGTAACCTCAAAGCCTTCACCTTCCAGATAACGGCAAGGATCCAGTACCGCCTTGTGTTCCGTCTTGCAGGTGATGATGTGTTTCCCCTGCTTTTGATAGAAGTGCGCTATGCCCTTGATGGCCAGGTTATTGGATTCGGTGGCCCCGGAGGTAAAGACGATTTCACGGGGATCGGCACCAATCAGATCGGCGATATGGTTGCGCGCCTCATCAACCACTTCTTCGGCTTGCCAGCCGAAACGGTGGGAGCGCGAGGCCGGATTACCAAAGATGCCATCCAGGGTCAGGCATTGCATCATCTTCTCGGCAACGCGGGGATCCACAGGTGTGGTAGCAGAGTAATCCAGATAAATCGGCAGCTTCATTGTTCAAACACCTCGAAAAGGGTTGGGGTATCGTTTAGCCCAGTTGGACGGTGACATTCACCGGATCAATGTCCAACTTGTGGCCATGGGATACCACCACCTGTTTTTGTTTGTCTTGTCGTTCCGCAATCCGCTTCACATCAGCCTGGGTCACCAGTTCACCCAGCGTGATTTCGTCCAGAAAATTACTGATCCGGCTACTCAGATCGCGCCACAGAGAATGCGTCAGGCATTGAGTTCCACCCTGGCAACCATGCTGACCATGACAACGAGTGGCATCGACCGACTCATTCACGGCCAAGATGACCTTGCCAATGGAGATAGTATTGGCATCCATCCCCAGGCGATAGCCACCGCCAGGCCCACGCACACTAGCTACCAAGCCTTGCTTGCGCAGCTTGGAAAACAGTTGTTCCAGATAGGAAAGTGAAATGCCTTGCCGCTCGGAAATATCAGCCAGGGGAACGGGCCCCTGTTCAGCATGTAACGCCACATCGAGTAGTGCGGTGACGGCATAGCGCCCTTTAGAAGTCAGTCTCATGGCAAAGCACCCTATCACATTAAGCTGTGATCATGCTCCCATGCCCGAGTTTTTTAGTCAAGTATTTAACCCTACCATTGAGTCAGGTATTACGTAGCGTTTTCTGCACTGCTGTCAGAATGCCGCGTAGGATATTCAGCTCTTGGCTATCGGGTCGCGCGCGGTTAAACACTCGACGTAGTTTGCTCATCACCTGCCCAGGATGGTCCGCGCGCAGGAAGTTGACCTGGAGCAGTAACTGTTCCAGATGAGCATAAAAACGGTCTAAATCCTGCTGTTGTGGATAATCATCCACGGCCGCAGGCACAACATCCTTAGCCAGATGATGCATACGCACTTCATAACAAATGGTCTGCACCGCCATTGCCAAATTCAATGAGCTGTAGTCGGGATTGGCAGGAATGCAGACGTGATAATGGCACTGCTGCAACTCCTCGTTCGTCAAACCGGTGCGCTCACGGCCAAATACCAGCGCGACCTTGTGGCGCGTCGATTCGAGGATGGACTTGGCTCCCGCTTCACGCGGATCCAGCAAAGGCCACTCCAGGGTCCGGCTTCTGGCACTGGAACCAATGACCAGACCACAGTCGGCAACCGCTTCGGCCAAGGTATTTACGGTGCGAGCGTTCGCCAGCACATCCACTGCACCTGCCGCCATGGCTGTCGTCTGTCCATCCGGAGCCTCCACCGGATCCACCAGTACTAAATCGTGAATGCCCATGGTTTTCATGGCGCGAGCGGCAGAGCCGATATTGCCGGGATGGGAGGTATTGACCAGAACAATGCGGATATTATCTAACATCAAGGAAGGCTGACTAATCGAACGGAGGCTGGATTTTAACATGCACCACCAGGCTTGTCCCTCTTCCAGGGAGTGCATTGCCGAAGTGGCATTTATTTTCTATCTTTGAAGGGCGGTTATCTCCTTGCGAGGGCACCCCATGCTGCCACGTCTGCTCTACGAGTCGCTCCCCCTACTGTACATTCTGACTGGGCTGTTTTTCCTGGTCGTCACAACACAACCCTTGCTGTTATTTGCCGGTCTGTTGCTCTATACCTGCGGCACGCTGATTTGGGTGATGCGTTCCGATAATCGCCGCACCGACAACATGCGCTACACGAATAAGCACAAAATGACACCCGAGTGGCTCTATGAATTACAGCCCTTTATCCAGATTGGGCTGGTACTGCTGCTCTGGCGCCAACCCCTGGCATTGTGGCTGCAGTTACTCAGTTTACCACTCGTGGCCTGGGCACTCATTTGTCTGCAGCGGCGCAGCCACTCCCGACACCACAAGATACCCCATTGATCTCTAGACGCGCCTCAAGCCGGTTGCGCCGGAGTCAGCGGTAATCCGCGCTGCACAAAACTAGCCAGATCCGTCAATCCATGTTTGAGCATGCTTGGCAGCACATCCAGATCAATACTGTCCATCAGGTTTTTGACTTCCAAACCCAGCTCAGTATCCCCCTCAATGCGGAGTCGCCGCTGGAAGAACAGACTATCCGGATCCTCTTTACGACCAGCGATCAGAATCAGGTCATTGAGTTGCGCAGCGAAACTGACATCCACTCGGGGGGCCGCTTCGGCTATCAACAGTTGCTCATTCTGATAACTGATAAACCATGCCAGTCCCAGATCTTCAATGGCAATCTTCAGCCACTTGTCTTGCAAGAACTCAAAATCACCATCCGCCAGCGCCTCCTTGAATATCAGGTGTAAGCCATGGCCCATCAAGGCTTGTTGCAAGGGAAAGGGGACCAGACGAGCGGGAATGCGCAGCATATCAGGGGCGCGTGAAACCAGCATATGATGCAAACGGCTGAACACAATTAAATCTCCTCGAAGAATAGAGTTGCATCTAATCACATTTCACCGTGGGGATTTCTGTTGGAAATCAAGTTTATCCTGCAGGGTGACAGAAAACTGCCTCAAGTCAAAACCCAGTCCCACTCTGCTCTCTACAATGCCAACCATTCAACGAGAAGTGGAAAATGCCATGGAATTACTCTGTCCGGCCGGTAATTTACCTGCGCTGAAAGCGGCCATCGATCAAGGTGCCGATGCTGTGTTCATCGGCTTTAAAGACGATACCAATGCCCGGCATTTTGCTGGCCTGAATTTTGACGACAAAAAGCTGGCGCGCGGTGCTGAATATATCCATCAGCACGGACGCAAACTCCATGTCGCCATCAACACCTTTGCCCATCCTGATGCCGGAAATCGCTGGTGCCAGGCCGTGGATCGAGCTGTTGATCTCGGTGCCGATGCGCTGATCATCGCCGATATCGCGGTCCTGGATTACACTCGACAACGCTACCCACAAATGGAGATCCACCTTTCGGTGCAAGCCTCCGCCACCAACAGTGCTGCCATACGTTTTTATCAGGATAATTTCAACATCAAACGGGTCGTCTTACCCCGGGTGTTGTCGATCCATCAGGTCAAACAACTGGCCCGGGAAACGACAGCCGAGCTGGAGGTGTTTGCCTTTGGCAGCCTTTGCATCATGGCCGAAGGTCGCTGCTACCTCTCCTCTTATCTCACCGGCGAGAGTCCCAATACTGTGGGGGCCTGCTCACCAGCGCGCTTTGTCCGTTGGCAGGAGACGCCTGACGGCCTGGAATCCCGACTCAATGAGGTGCTGATCGATCGCTATGCGCCGGGGGAAAATGCGGGTTATCCGACGCTGTGCAAGGGACGCTACCGTGTTGGCGAACAGCTGTTTCACACCCTGGAAGAGCCCACCAGTCTTAATACCCTATCCTTGCTGCCCGAGTTATTTGCCTGCGGTGTGCGCTCGGTCAAGATCGAAGGCCGTCAGCGCAGCCCAGCCTACGTGGAACAGGTTACCCGGGTCTGGCGCGCCGCCATCGACAGTTATCTTGCCAATCCGCAAGCCTATGCCGTGAAAGCGGCATGGGATCAGCAACTGGCGGCGGTATCCGAAGGCAGTCAAACCACTCTTGGTGCCTATCATCGGCAGTGGCAGTAAGGAGCAATTTATGAAGTTATCTCTAGGTCCCCTGCTCTACTTCTGGCCGAAGACCAGCATCGAGCGCTTTTACCACCAAGCCTGTGATAGCGCGGTGGATATCGTCTACCTGGGCGAGACCGTCTGCAGTAAACGCCGGGAGATGCGCTTGGCCGACTGGTTACAACTGGCCCATCCCCTGCGGGAAAGCGGGAAGCAGGTGGTGCTATCGACGCTAGCCCTGATCCAGTCGCCTTCAGAACTCACCGAAATGAAACGCTGGATTGAGAATGGCGAATTGATGATCGAAGCCAATGATCTGGGAACCATACAGTTGGCGTTCGAAGCCGGGTTGCCCTTCGTCTGCGGACCCGCCATCAATTGCTATAACGCCGACGTGGTTGAACTGCTGGTACAAAAAGGGATGCAACGCTGGGTCATGCCGGTAGAGCTGTCTCGTGACTGGCTGCAACGGCTACTGAATGAGTGTACCGATCGCCAGATCCGTCAGCATTTCGAGGTCGAGTTATTTGCCTACGGCCACCTGCCTCTGGCTTACTCCGCGCGCTGCTTTACCGCCCGAGCGGAGAACAAACCCAAGGACCAGTGTGAGCTGGCTTGTTTGGCCTATCCACAAGGCCGAGTCGCCGAGAGTCAGGAGGGCGATGCCGTGTTTGTGCTCAACGGCATTCAGACCCAGTCCGGTTATTGCTACAACCTGATCCGGGACTTGCCCTCGATGGCAGGCTTGGTCGATGTGGTACGCCTTAGCCCCCAGGGTGACGAGACCTGGTCCTGGCTGGCACAGTTTGACCAGGCCCGTACTGGACACAGCCCTGCAGTCGCCTTACAAGCAGGTGAATGCAACGGCTATTGGCACCGCATTGCAGGTATGTCCATCCAGGCCGAATGATGCAGCACCACCAATAAAAAACGGGACCTCGAAGGTCCCGTTTTTTATGCTCATCGTGACAAAGACGATATATGGTGATCAGCTCACATCGTGGCCTCTTCATCGGCCAGCTTGGGATCGAGCAACAACAGCTCCAGCATCGCATACCGATGCTCGATAAAGTCATAGACATTATTGGCCATCGATAGTTTGAAATAACTCGCGGCCAGAGCGTGCTCTCCCTGCAGCAGATGGAGCTTGCCGAGATAGAAATAACTTTCACACAACCGCTCGGCTAACTCTTTATTATTGCGTGAGCTCTGAGCCAGCTTGGAAATGAATTCGGACTCCGCTTGCTGACCGGCAAACACCGAGACAATAGACCAGCCCCATTCATCACCCGAGTGCTGTTTAAATCGGCGCAATAACGCCTTATCGGCTTGTTCCTTGTTCACCTCGTGCTCGGCCATATAGAGCCATAACACGCGATAGGGATCCTCGGGACGTCGACGATAAAACTCGGAGAGATCTTCGACCGCCAGCTTGGCACGCTGTCCGTAATACAACGCGATCCCGCGATTGAGGAAGGCATAGTCATAATCAGGCGCCAGCTCCAAAGCCGAATCAAAGGCATCATAGGCTTCATCGAAACTTTGCTGCTGGGTCAGATAAACACCAATAAAGTTATAGGCTTCGGCAAAGTCCGGACGTTCACGCAATGCACGATTGAAATCGATACGCGCCATGGTCCGTAAACCAACCCGATCAAACACCACGCCACGCTCATAGTAAAGTTCGGCTCGCTGATCAGGGTTCAGATCGGAAGAGGATAGCAATTGGCCAATTTTCGCCAATGCTAATTCATTCTGATAACTGACTTGCAGGGGAACGGCCAATACGGCCACAGGCTTGTCATTTCGGGCCTGAACCTGGGTAGCGGCATCCATGCTGCTGCAACCATAAAGTGACGACAACACGAACACGCAGGCAAGCTGCGCTAATCCATTTCTAAAATCCAATGAGAGCTCCAAAACCCGGACAGGTTTGATGTCGTTAATGTTAAGGGGCTCGCTCGCATTTGTCATGCGAAGTTCAGCGGGAATTACGCGCCTGATGCACTTCAAACCAAGCTCTTCCGTTATACGGCATAGAAAATGGAATATTCCGACACGCGATAAACAAAAGGCGCCTTAACGGCGCCTTTCTTAAAGGTAGTTCTTAGAGTGATTCGACTTCCGAATCGTCCTTGCTCACTTCTACCGGTAACAAGTGTTCGCGACGAACCTTGAGGTACATGGCCCAGGCACTAGCAACATAGATAGAGGAGTAAGTACCAAAGCCGATACCGATCAGCAGGGCTGTGGCAAAGCCGTGGATCAGCGGCCCCCCCATCACAAACAGAGCAACCACGGTAAACAGGGTGGTTCCGGAAGTGATCAAGGTTCGGCTCAGGGTTTCCGTCATCGAGATATCGATGATTTCCCGCATATCGCCCTTACGCAGGCGGCGTGCATTTTCCCGAACCCGGTCAAACACCACTATGGTATCGTTCAGGGAGTAACCGACAACGGTCATCACAGCCGCCAGTACCGTCAAATCAAACTCGAACTGGAACCAGGAGAAGACTCCGAGCGTCACCAGCACATCGTGAGCCAATGACAATACCGCCCCCGTCGCCATCCGCCATTCAAAGCGAAAACCGACATAGGCCAGGATACACAGCAACGAAGCAACAATGGCCATGAAGCCACTCTGCGCCAATTCCGCCCCCACTGCCGGACCGACAAACTCCATCCGGGTCAGCTTCACCGACTCGGATACTGCCTTGCCTGCCGTTGTGACAGCATTCGCTAATTGCTGTTGATTGACCTCACCTTTAGGCGCCAGCCGGATGAGAACATCACGGGTTGAGCCGAAGAATTGAACAACTGCACCGTCAATTTTCTGATCAACCAAAGCACCACGTACCGCATTGAGTTCAACGGGTTGCTCATAATTTAATTCGACTATGGTACCGCCGGTAAAATCCAGCCCCCAATTCAGTCCCCGAGTTGCAAGGCTGAAAATGCACAAAGCAATAATCGTCAGCGACATCAGCGTCGCTGGAAATGCCAAACGCATGAAGGGGATAACATGGCCCGGTTTTAATAATTGGAACATTGCATCACCCTCAAATGGACAGATCGTTCAGACGCTTACCACCCCATAGCAGGTTGACCACAGCGCGGCTTCCTGTAATGGCGGTAAACATGGAACTGGCAATACCGATCATCAGCACCAGAGCAAAACCGCGCACCGGACCGGATCCCACAGAGAACAGGATAAAGGCAGTGATCAGCGTCGTGATGTTGGAGTCGGCGATGGTGGCAAATGCACGCTCGTAACCGAGATTAATGGCTTGCTGGGGACTGCGCCCTTCACGCAACTCTTCGCGGATCCGCTCGTAGATGAGGACGTTAGCATCCACCGCCATACCGAGCGTCAGAACGATACCGGCAATCCCTGGCAACGTCATGGTTGCGCCCGGAATCATGGACATGATGCCGACCAGCAAGACAACGTTAAAGCACAACGCCAAATTGGCAACCAAGCCGAACTTGCGGTAGTACAGCGCCATGAACAGCACCAAGACCCCCATCCCCAACGCCATGGCACGCAAGCCACTGTCGATGTTCTGCTGGCCCATGCTCGGACCTATGGTGCGTTCTTCAACGATCTGGATCGGCGCGATCAACGCACCAGCACGCAGCAACAGAGCCAGATTATGAGCTTCTTGGGGATTATCAATCCCGGTGATGCGGAAGTTATTGCCCAGACGTGACTGGATGGTCGCTACGTTCACCACCTCTTCATGCTTGCGGAATTTCCGCTTGCCATCTGGACCCGGCTCGCCAACCGGCTTGAACTCGATGAACACGGTCGCCATGGATTTGCCAACGCTATCCTTGGTGAAAGTAGACATCTTGTTTCCGCCCTGGCTATCCAGGCTGATATTCACTTGCGGACGGCTGTACTCATCGGCGCCGGATTTGGCATCGACAATGTGGTTACCGGTCAAAATTACCCGCTTCTGCAACACCACCGGACGGCCATTGCGATCCGTATAGAGTTGCGAGTTTGCAGGAACCCGACCCGCAGCCGCTCCGGCCAGATCGGCCGAATCATCCACCATGCGGAATTCCAGCGTAGCGGTCGCACCAAGAATTTCTTTAGCTCGCGCTGTGTCCTGAATACCAGGCAGCTCCACCACGATACGCTCAGCACCTTGACGCTGCACCAACGGCTCCGCCACACCCAACTCATTCACCCGGTTCCGGATGATGTTGATGTTCTGCTCCAAGGCGTAATTCTTGATTTCCTTGAGCTTGGCTTCGCTCATAGTCGCGGCCACTAGGAATTGGCCATTACGCTCCTGATCGGCAAACAACAGGTCAGGATGCTTCGAGCGCAATTCGGCCAGACCCGCTTGTTGGGACTCCTGATCACGAAACACGACTTCGACGCCACCGTCGTTACGACGGACAGAAGCATAACGAATCTCTTTGCCACGCAGTTCAGCGCGGAAATCCTGCACCATCTGATCCCGGGACTTGCTCAACGCTTCGGCCATATCCACTTCCATCAGGAAGTGGACACCACCACGCAAATCAAGCCCCAATTTCAGCGGGCCGGCACCGATAGCGGTCAGCCATGCCGGTGTCGCCGGAGCCAGGTTCAACGCCACAATGAACTGTTCACCCAAGGCTGTTGTCACCAACTCCTTGGACTTGAGCTGATCCTCGGTATTGGTAAACCGGACCAGGATCTGGCCCTTTTCCAATACAGCGGACTTGAATTGCAGTTTATGGGTATCGAGAACTTTTTTGACATCATCCAGCGTCGAAGCCTGAACCTCGACCCCCCGGGCACCGGAGACCTGCAACGCAGGATCTTCACCGTACAAATTAGGGGCAGAATAAAGAAAACCTATGACGACAACAAACACCACCAGCAGGTTTTTCCATAGCGGAAACCGATTTAACACGGCTGACTCCTAACGGCAAATTACAGAGACTGAATAGTGCCCTTCGGCAGTACAGCTGTGATGTAGTCTTTTTTGATAGTGATCAGCGTCTGATCATTCAGGGCCAGGACCAGGAAATCGCTATCCGCCGCCACTTTGCTGATCTTGCCAACCAGGCCACCGGAGGTGAGGACTTCATCACCCTTACTCAGTGAGGACATCAGATTCTTGTGCTCTTTGGCACGCTTGGATTGCGGGCGAAAGATCATGAAATAGAAGATCAGGCCGAATACAGCCAGCATGATGATCATTTCCATGCCACCACCTGCAGGAGCAGGAGCTGCACCCTCGGCATATGCCTTAGAGATAATATCCATTGTGTTTCCTCGTTATTACTTATGTTGATGTTATTAATCAGCCAAAGACGGCGTTGGCTTGCCTTGGCGGCGATAGAATTCTTCGACAAAGGCGTCTAATGTACCCGCATCGATTGCGTCCCGCAAACCTTGCATCAGGCGCTGGTAGTAACGCAGGTTATGGATGGTGTTCAAACGCGCGCCGAGGATTTCATTACAGCGATCCAGGTGGTGCAAGTAAGAGCGTGAATAATTTTGACAGGTGTAGCAATCACAATCGGCATCAAGGGTTGCGGTGTCATCTTTATGCTGGGCATTGCGGATTTTTATCGCACCATCCGTGGTGAAAAGATGGCCATTTCGGGCATTCCGGGTCGGCATCACACAATCAAACATATCAATGCCACGACGGACCCCTTCCACCAGATCCTCCGGTTTGCCAACTCCCATCAGATAACGGGGCTTATCTTCCGGGATTTGCGGACACACGTGCTCCAGGATACGGTGCATATCCGCTTTGGGCTCACCCACCGCCAGACCACCGACCGCATAGCCATCAAAACCAATATTCAGCAGCCCCTTGAGGGAAATATCCCGCAAGTCTTCGTAGACGCCACCTTGAATAATTCCAAACAGCGCGTTCGGGTTGTTTTGTAGATTGAAATGCGCGCGGGAACGATCCGCCCAACGCAGAGACATCTCCATCGATTTCTTGGCCACTTCCCACGTTGCAGGATAAGGCGTGCACTCATCAAAAATCATCACGATGTCGGACCCCAGGTCGTACTGGATTTCCATCGACTTTTCTGGGGATAAAAAGATTTTCTCGCCATTGACCGGATTGCGGAAGTGCACGCCCTCTTCGGTAATTTTGCGAATATCACCCAGGCTGAACACTTGAAAACCGCCGGAGTCGGTGAGGATCGGGCCATGCCAGTTCATGAAATCATGGAGATCTCCATGCTTTTTCATCACCTCTTGCCCAGGACGGATCCACAAGTGGAAGGTATTTCCGAGCAGGATCTCGGCGCCGGTCGCCTTGACCTCTTCCGGAGTCATCCCCTTGACCGTACCGTAGGTGCCCACCGGCATGAAGGCCGGCGTCTGCACAGTGCCGCGCTCGAATACCAACTGACCGCGACGCGCACGACCCACAACTTTTTTCAATTCAAATTTCATAATGACCTCAGAGTCAGAGAAACAGTCTGACATAGTGACGGCAGCGAAATTACCGCTGCCTTGTGACAAACATGGCATCACCGTAACTGAAGAAGCGATAGCGCTCGGTCACCGCGGCTTCATAGGCTGCCATGACATGCGAGTAACCAGCGAAGGCTGAGACCAGCATGATTAACGTAGATTCCGGCAGATGAAAATTGGTCACCAGGGCATCCACGACCTGAAATTGATAGCCAGGAAAGATAAAGATATCAGTATCGCCATAAAAAGCCTCCAGATCCCGACCTTGCTGCTGGCTAGCACGGGCTGCACTCTCCAGGGAACGCACAGAGGTTGTCCCCACCGCCACGACGCGGCCCCCGCGCTGTCGGGTGCTGGCAATTTGTTGCACCACCTCATCGGGAACTTCTACATATTCTTTATGCATGTGGTGATCTTCGATGCGATCGACGCGCACCGGTTGAAAGGTTCCGGCTCCAACATGCAGGGTCACAAAAGCAAAATCCACACCCTTGGCGCGTAGTGCATCGAGCAGCTGCGTATCGAAGTGCAAACCGGCCGTCGGCGCAGCAACCGCACCGGGCTTGGCGTTATAAACCGTCTGGTAGCGCTCTTTATCGGCTTGCTCATCTGGCCGATCAATATATGGCGGCAACGGCATATGACCTATCGCCTCTAAAATAGAGATCACATTTTGCTCGCCGGAAAAATGCAACTCAAACAACGCATCATGACGCGCAACCATGGTCGCCTCGATTCCCTGTTCGAACTGCAGCAAAGTTCCGGGTTTGGGAGCCTTGGAAGAGCGGACATGGGCAAGGACTGAATGCGAATCGAGGATCCGTTCAACCAGAACCTCCAGCTTGCCGCCACTGGCTTTCTGGCCAAACATCCGGGCTGGAATCACTCGGGTATTGTTGAAAACCAACAAGTCGCCGGCCTGAAGTAAATCGAGTAAGTCCATGAAGTTGCCATGGGTGATTTGCCCGCTATCGCCCTCTAATTTCAATAAGCGACTGGCTGTCCGCTC
Source organism: Pseudaeromonas sp. HNCC25DJ182 (assembly GCF_055413365.1). Taxonomy (NCBI): domain Bacteria; kingdom Pseudomonadati; phylum Pseudomonadota; class Gammaproteobacteria; order Aeromonadales; family Aeromonadaceae; genus Pseudaeromonas; species Pseudaeromonas sp. HNCC25DJ182. The sequence goes on from NZ_JBVAYG010000001.1 coordinate 89,349, forward strand.
TGGCATGGGATACCGGGCAATCAGTTCATCGGGCAAGACAAAATTGAAATCAGAAACCTGCATGGTCACCTCTGGAATATCAAGAAGCGCACAGTCTAGTGACGCGGCTAGTCTGGATCAAGCAACACGCAACGGCTTGAATATATAGCAGCACCAAAATGGCGCTTCATGAGTGATAAGCGGGCGCCAAAAATGAAAAATTACAACTAAATAGACTGAAAACAGTTTCATTGGCGTCTTTTATTGCTCCATGCCGATCTGAATGTTGAAATAAAATTACAAACACTCTACCATGCTGACATGCTCTGAAGTTGGTTAGTCCCAATGAACCCTGAGCGAGTTTGCAACCCCTTTGTTTTACGATTAAGCCCCTTATAACCCGGCCAACGTGCCGGGATTTTTTTATTTGCAGCAAGCGGCGAGGCAGTCGGCAACCAGATTGCCAAACGTATAGAAAGTTTCGACCCGCGTAGAGCTGGGTCGCCATACCAGACCAATCTCCCGAGAAGCTAACTCGACAGACGGCGATAAAGCCACGAGTTCGGTTCGCTGTAACACACCACTATGGATCGCCATTTGCGGGAGAAAGGTTGCTCCGACCCGGGCCGATACCATCTGGATCAAGGTGTAAAGGCTCGTGGCCGCAAACGGATTAATCTTACTTCTATCCGCCATATGACAAGCGGCCAAGGCATGCCCTGTGAGGCAATGCTCTTGCTCCAGGAGATAAATAGATTGATCGGGTAGCAAGCGGTAATCGACAGCGTTTTCCAGCTGTGCGGCCAAAGAGCGGTGTAAAACCAATTTGAAGGGATCACGACCGACGCTGCGGCTATGCAGGCCCCGCAACTCGTAGGGTAGCGCCAACACCAGCAAATCCAGCTCCCCGGCTTCCAACTGCAGCAGTAAATTGGCAGACGTATCTTCACGCAGCAGAAGTTGCAACTCGGGAAATTGCAACGAGCTCTGAGTCACCAAATCAGAGAGCAGGAATGGTGCAATGGTAGGAATGCAGCCAAGGCGCAGCGTACCACTCATGACGCCCCCCTGAACCGATGCCAGATCCAGCATATCCTTGGTCTGGGAGAGGATACGGCGCGCGCGCTCGACCACCTCCTGACCCGCCATGGTAATGATAAATGCCTTATGATCGCGCTCTATCAACTGCACACCCAGCAACTCTTCCAGAGTCTGAATACCTGTGCTCAGGGTAGACTGGCTGACAAAACACTGTTTTGCCGCGCGATTAAAATTCTGGCATTCGGCAAGAGCCACCAGATAGTGTAACTGCTTCAGACTGGGCCAACGACTCATCGGAAAATACGATTAGGGTTATCTATTTTTTTTAATTTAACACAAATAGAACAAGGTTTAGACTCGAGCTTGTCTAATATAAAAATGTGCGTGTCACTTTGTCATCACTCAAAGGAGAACAACATGGTACTGGTAGGACGTCCTGCACCCGACTTCACCGCTGCGGCAGTTTTAGGTAATGGTGAGATCGTTGATAGTTTCAATCTGAGCTCATTCATCAAAGGTAAGGCTGCGGTTGTGTTCTTCTACCCGCTGGACTTCACCTTTGTCTGCCCATCAGAACTGATTGCATTTGATCATCGCTTCGAGGAATTCCAAAAGCGCGGCGTTGAAGTAATTGGGGTCTCCATCGATTCTCAATTTACGCATAATGCCTGGCGTAATACCAAGATTGCTGATGGCGGTATTGGTGCAGTCAAGTATCCATTGGTCGCTGATGTCAAACACGAAATCTGCAAGGCTTATGACGTAGAGCATCCCGAAGCCGGCGTTGCCTTCCGCGGTTCATTCCTGATCGATAAAGCGGGTCTGGTTCGTCACCAAGTTGTTAACGATCTGCCGCTGGGTCGGAATATTGATGAGATGTTGCGTATGGTTGATGCCCTGCAATTCCATGAGGAGCACGGCGAGGTATGCCCGGCACAATGGCAAAAGGGCCAAACTGGTATGGAAGCATCGCCCGAGGGCGTTGCCAAATATCTGGCCTCTAACGCCGACAAGCTGTAATTCCTAAAAAACAAACGCCGCTATGCTAGCGGCGTTTTTTTATGCTTGGATGACCCAATCAGCGCAATAAAAAGCGGGGCATAAGCCCCGCTTCTACTAATCGCGCTGTATTAAGAACGGTTGTACTTGGTTGTCCGTGGGAACGCCTGCTCTTTACTATCGAACAGATAGCACGCCTGGGCAGGAACACCGACCTCCAGAGTATCACCAGTATCAACCGGGATTTCACTGGCAGCCTTGACGGTAAAGTCTTTTCCATCAACTTCCATGTACACGAAGGATTCAGCACCCAAGTGCTCGGCAACCTGAACCAGCCCAGACAAGCGGCCAGCAGCATCCGGATGGTCAACAGGTACCAAGTGTTCAGGACGAACACCCAGTTCAACCTTGTCACCCACCTCGGCGCGGCGAGCATCGACACAAGCAGTGATGATGTCACCAGTCGTCAGCTTCACCTTACACTTGTCTTCGCCAATCTCGATCAATTCACCATCCAGGAAATTCATCTTCGGTGAACCGATGAAACCGGCCACGAATTTATTCGACGGATTGTGATACAGATCCAGTGGAGAACCGTACTGTTCCAGATTGCTCTCGGCGGTGTCCTTAAGCGGGCTCAAAACCACGATCTTGTCAGCCAGGGTCATTGCTTCAACCTGGTCATGGGTAACATAGATGATGGTGGAGTTCAGCTCTTTATGCAGCTTGGCGATTTCGATCCGCATCTTGACGCGCAATGCGGCATCCAGGTTTGACAAGGGTTCGTCAAACAGGAATACCGACGGCTGTTGCACGATAGAACGACCGATCGCCACCCGTTGCCGTTGACCTCCGGACAGAGCCTTCGGCTTACGCTCCAGCAAAGGAACCAGACCCAGAATATCCGCCGCACGGGAAACGCGCTTGTGGATAGTATCCTTGTCCATTTTCTTCAGCTTGAGGCCGAATGCCATATTTTCATAAACATCCATATGCGGATAAAGCGCATAGGATTGGAATACCATGCCCACGTTCCGCTCTACCGGCGGAACATCGTTCATGTAACGGCCACCAATAGTCAATTCACCCGAGGTGATATCTTCCAAGCCGGCAACCATACGCAACAGCGTAGATTTACCACAACCAGACGGACCTACGAAGACAACAAACTCGCCTTCTTTAATATTGAGATTAATGTTACGCAGTGTGTCTTTCAGAGAAGAAGGATCATAATTCTTGCGAACATTATTCAGGACTACTTCAGCCATGAGTCGCTCCGCTGTAAAAATCGAAAATCATGTGGAAACCAATTCAGGGGAGAGGTCTCTCTCCCCCTAAACATATTTTTTTAACCCTTAACGCCACCAGCGGTCAGGCCGCCAACCAGCCAGCGTTGAGCCAGCAGGAATACGATGGTGATAGGTAAGCCGGACATTACAGCCGCAGCGGCAAAGTCACCCCACAGATAATTCTGTGGATAGAGGTACTGTTGGGCACCCACAGCCAGTGTCAGATTGTTAACATCCGACAGCAGGATGGAGGCCATTGGAACCTCGGTGATCGAACCGATAAAGGAAAGGATGAATACCACAGCCAGAATCGGAACAGAAAGAGGCAACAGAATCAGACGGAATGCCTGCCAAGGCGTCGCACCGTCGATTGCAGCTGCTTCTTCCAAAGACGGATCGATCGTCTCGAAGTATCCCTTGATAGTCCATACGTGCAGTGCAATACCGCCCATATAGCCCAGGATTAGACCACCGTGTGTATTCAGACCCAGCCAAGGGACATAATCGCCAATCTTGTCAAACAAGGCATAAATAGCGACCAGAGCCAGTACGGCAGGGAACATCTGGAATATCAGCATCCCCTTCAAAATCGTCTCTTTTCCACGGAACCGCAGACGCGCGAACGCATATGCAGAGGTCGTTGAAAGAACAACGATAAAGATGGAGGTGATACCGGCAACCTTGATGGAGTTCCACAGCCACAGCAATACCGGGAAAGGTGGCGGAGTCACGTTACCATCCAGACCAGTAATGCTCATCCCCAATGCCAAACGCCAGTGATCCAGCGTCGGGTTCGAAGGGATGATCTCACCCACCGAGAAATTACCGGTACGGAACGAGATGGCAATAACCATGATGAGTGGGAACACAATCAACGCGATGAAGCCCCACATCAGCAGGTGGGTAGCCCACAGCCGGTATTTGATTGATTTAGGTTGAACAATAGCCATTGTCTAAGTCCTCAAATCTTGTCAACTTTGGACAACTTCAGGTTGAGCAGTGCCAAGGCGCCAACAATCAAGAAGATTGCGGTCGCGATTGCACCAGCCAGACCGTAGTCCTGACCACCGGCACCCTGGAAGGCGATGCGGTAGGTGTAGCTAACCAAGAGGTCAGTTGTACCTGCCGGGGTCGTCGCACCCACGATATCAGGCTCACCGTTGGTCAACAGTTGAATCAATACGAAGTTGTTGAAGTTAAAGGCAAATGATGCGATCAACAGCGGAGTCAAAGGTCTCATCAGCAGAGGCACAGTGATCTTGAAGAAGTTCTGGATTGGACCAGCACCATCCATCGCGGACGCTTCATACAAATCTTCAGGAATAGACTTCAGCAGCCCCATACACAGAATGATCATATAGGGATAACCCAACCAAGTATTCACGATTAGAATCATGGTCTTGGCGAGCATGGGACTGGTATACCACTCTGGCTTGTCAAAACCAAACATGTCAAAGAGCATGTTGATTTCACCAAAGTTCTGGTTGAACAAGCCCTTGAATACCAGGATAGAGATAAATGCTGGCACCGCGTAAGGCAATATCAGCATAACGCGGTAGAAACCACGTCCGCGCAACTCATCCCACTGCACCAGACAGGCCAGAACCATACCGATGGCCAGAGTGAAACCGACCGAGCAGGCCGCAAAAATCACCGTCCAGACAAAAATTTGCAGGAAAGGCCCCTGGATACCTGGGTCTGTCAACACGCGCAGGAAGTTCTTCCAGCCCACATTGACCACAAAACCAGGTGCAAAGCCTTCACCCACAAACACGCCTTCGTCATTCACGTACTGGAAGTAACCTGTTTCCATATTTGGAAGCATGATTTGCCCAGTTTCGTTATTACGCAGAATGTGTGGATCACTCAGGTGGATACCAGACTTCAGGTTAAAGCCATCACGCAAATGGGTAAACAGCGGCTTTTGCGCTGCAAACTTTCGCATGCCGGTCATGCTCAACTGGGTACCATCCGGCAGCAGCAGAGACATAGCAGTCAAATGACTCTTATGGCCAACAATTTCCCGGATCGGTGCTTCAGGTGCCGGAGCATCCCCTTCGAACGGAACCAATTTGATTTCAGCTTTCGCCGCCAAACTGTTCGTTGAAGACTTCAACTCGGCATTGGTCCACAGTTGCATCGGATTGCTGATATAAGACACGCCATCTTGCTTGAGTAACAGTTGGAAGCGTTGCTCGCCCCGATCAAGCAAAGAAAAGTCAAACTCGCCACCTTTGACCTTGTAGGTCTTTTTCAGGTGGTAAGCGCTAGCGTGTTCCAATGACAGCAGGTTAGCACCTGAGTAATTGGTAAAGGCAATACTGATGGTATATGCCAATGGGAAAATGATAAACGCGACCATGCCCGCCACACCCGGGAAGATGTAACGATGCGCATAGGTCTTTTTGTTGAGGAACACATAGACACCGGTACCGACAAGAACCAGGTCCAACAGAGCGAAAGCTATTTCGCCGCCGGCATACATCATGACAACAGCATAGCCATTCAAAATCACAACCAGTGAGGCAACCAACCATTTAATCCAGGCAGACCTGGAGGCAGAAGCCGCATTGGTATCAACAGACTGGATTTGTTCCATGCCCAAAAACCTTCATAACGCCAAAAAAAAATGGAGGCCCCGATCAACAGGGCCCCCCAATCATTTATTGCACGATACGACGTGCTGCGGTATCCAGAGCTTCGTCAAGAGTTTGACGGCCAGTGGTCGCATTTTTCAGTGCAGTTTCAAAAGAAGACCAGAAACGAATCATTTCAGGAACGCTAGGCATCGGCTCACCATTCAGAGCGTTAGCCATAGTAGCCTGGATACGCGGATCCTTGGCCAGAGTCGCTTGGAAAGACTTCAGAGCAACGGCGCCCAGCGGCTTGTCGCTGTTCACTGACTTCAGACCATCGTCAGTCAGCAGATAGTTTTCCAGGAACTCGATCGCCAGATCCTTGTTCGGGCTAGCTGCGTTGATGGTTGCACCCAACACACCAACGAAGGCCTTGGCAGGCTTGCCGTTCAGAGTAGGCAGCGGCGCTACAGCGTAGTCAACCTTGGCTGCATCGTAGTTGCTCCAGGACCATGGGCCGTTGATGATGGCAGCCACTTCGCCCTTGGAGAACTTGGCATCCATTACACCGTAGTCAACACCCTTCTCCATATGGCCGCTCTTGACCATATCAACCAGGAATTGAACACCAGCCTTGGCACCGGCATTGTTCACGCCAGTATCTTTTACGTCATAGCCAGTAGCGGTCTTCTTGAAGGCATAACCACCGTTAGCAGCAACCAGCGGGTAGCTGAAATACGGAGTGGTGTAAGCCCACATAACGGCACGCTTGCCTTCAGGCTTCAGTTTTTCGTCCAGCTGATTCAGCTCTTCGAAAGTCTTCGGCGGGGTAGCCAGCAGCTTCTTGTTGTAGATCAGGCCAACAGCTTCAACAGCTACCGGGTAGCCGTAGAACTTGCCATCCACTTGCATGGCATCCCAAGCGAAGTTTTCGAACTTGCCCTTGGTCGCAGCATTCGGAGTAACCGGAACGATCAGACCTGATTTAGCCCACTCGCCGAAGCGGTCATGAGCCCACAGGAAGATATCAGGGCCGTTGCCGGTAGCAGCGGTCTGTTGGAACTTAACTTCTACTTGGTCAGGGTGAGCAACAGTGACCTTCACGCCTGTCGCTGCTTCGAACTTCTTACCTACTTCAGCCAGGCCGTTATAGCCTTTATCACCGTTGATCCAAATGGTGAGCTGACCTTCCTCGATTGCTGCACTGGCAGCAGAAGCCATACCCAGTGTTGCAAGCCCGATAAAAGACGCGAGAATTTTCTTTTTCATTAGCCTTTCCTTACTTAGTTGTTAGTCCCACGCTGAACACGCTGTAATAAGCCTGTGTGCGGGGAGCATATTAGAGCATGCCCCCTATTGGTCCTATGACGGATCTCGCATTTTTGGAAAGACAGAAGCGAAACGCCGATAAACACAAACTGAAACCATTTTCTGGTATCGGTTTCATTCCGAGGTATTAATTACAGCTTGTTGAAAATTGTTCAACGAGTAGACACGAGGCATTTTTCTGACGCCACAGAACACGAAGAAACAAGGCAGATCCATAAAAAATGAAACAAACAATAACAGCGCCAAAAATACCGCTCATCAACAATGAGCGGTCAATTTACAGACATTACCGATTATTTCGTAGCAGTTGGTCTTTTAAGTTAGGAGGTGTGCCAATAATGGTGAGTGTATCTGTTGCCGCATCGTAGCTGATCCGTTGCCCCAGCAGCTTTTGATCGAAGCTGATGGTCAGGCCGCCACCAGAACCAACGTACTTGGTCATGGCTCGTAACGCGCTCTGGCTGGGCGGAAAACTCTCGGGCAATCCGACCTCATTGGTCAAGAACGTATAGAAATCACCGGAATCCACCTCAGGGATGATCTCGCCGATCCGTTTCGCTTCCAGGTCGTCACCGGACTTCAACTGCTCTTTGCAATAAGTGTGTAACTCTTTTTTCGCATCCAGAAGCTGCTCGGTCGGCACTTGATAGGTATCCGCATACGAGCTAATAGCCCGGATCAGGGTTTCATTCTGTATTTTCTGATCTACGCCCTCGTCTGCAGAAAGAAACTCCATGAAAAAATCAGACACTTTTCTTCCAGCTCTACCCTTGATAAAAGAAAGATAGCGTTTTTTTTCTGCCGCAATACGTTGCTGGGTTAAATCAATTCGTGCAGCAAGACCCATGCGACTTAAATCAATATACTTGACCCTTTGAATATCAAATCCAGAGGTAAAGCTGACACTTTCTTCTGTTTCGAGAATGCCAACCATCAAATAATCATTACCCACATACTGGTAGTGCACAAAATAAATAAACCCATCGCAATGCAAGGAATATTTATTAATAGCTGCCGTTAATATATCGGTAGCATCACATGAGAAATCGACAAAGCTCAATTCACCCTGAATATATTTTTGCAATAACTGTGCAAAGGTGATGTTTTCAGGTGGTAATTGATCCTGAAACGCAGCATAGGCGCGGTTATTCTTTTGTTGAAATGTTTGATGGAGCTCCAAAGCTAACTCAGCAACTTGCTCAGTGGCAGATAGTGGTCCGTGGCTTAATTCGGCAACAACGCCAACATCGGCCTCCTGACGCAAAATATGCAGAACCATGGATATGTTTTGTACACTCATAGCAATCATAGTGTTAGTCAACGATGTGCAGTATTATAAGCGCCTTTGCGAGAAAAGGACCGATCCGATGCCCATTACCTCAAAATACAGCAATGAACAGATAGAAAGTCTGGTAAATGAATTACTTAGCGTATTGCAGCGACATAAAGCACCCGTAGACCTGTCGTTGATTGCCATCGGCAATATGGCGACTCATGTGATCACAGAGCGGCTTCCAGTGGCACAGCAAGCCAGCATTGCAGACTCTTTTGCCTCCGCATTGATGCAATCCGTCAAGCTCCCTGATGCCAAGCACTGAAGTCGGATCACCGTCAACATGAATGAGCTCTTTACTAAGACACCTAATCCGCAATATGGCGAAAACGTTTCGCGGCTAATCAGCTGGGGCCATTGGTTCCTTTGTTTTAATATCCTATTGGCTATGCTGATCGCCCTACGTTTTATCCTTGCCATGCCGTGGCCAACCACTGGGCTAGGCCAGTTCTATCTCTTGGTGAGCTGGATTGGGCACTTTGCTTTTATCGGATTCATTTTTTTCCTGTTGACGATCTTTCCGCTGAGCTTTGTGTGTACTCATCAGCGACTACTCCGCAGCCTGTCTATCCTTATTGCTGCATCCGTACAAACATTGTTACTTATTGATACACAGGTGTATCAATTACTGAAGTTTCATCTTAATCCCTTCGTGTGGAGCCTATTGTTTGAGCCCTTTCAGTCCAAGAGCAATCTGAACTGGAATTTCTTGTTTATCGCTATTCCAACGATCGTGCTGCTGGAGATCATTTTTTCCAATCAAGCGTGGAAGCGACAATTCAAACGTAGCAAACCCTATCTGGGTAAGAGCGTTGCAGCTTTGTTTTTGGGCTGCTTCTTGCTGACACATTTGACCCATATCTGGGCCGATGCACGCTTCTATACGCCGATCACGGCGCAAAAATCCAACTTTCCGCTGTCGTACCCAATGACGGCGCGTTCATTTCTGGCACGGCACGGTTGGTTAGATCTGCAGGAGTTCAAAGCACGGGAAAAAAGCGCGGTCGAGCAGCCCCATCGACGACTGCTTTACCCCCTAGCCCCCTTGCAGGTTCAGCCTCATGAACAAAAGTTGAACCTCTTGCTCATCGTGCTGAGTGGACTGCGTCAGGATATGTTGAACAATATCAACATGCCCAACCTGCAACGTTTTTCGCAGCAATATCAGCGCTTCGACAATCATGTGGCCGGGGATAATGAAACCGAAACCAGCCTGTTCAGCCTGTTCTATGGTCTGCCCGCCCAGTATGCCGATGATGTGATTGCCGATAAGCGACCGCCACTGTTGATTGATGAATTGCAGCGCCAAGAATATCGAATCAAGGCCTTTACCACCGATGGCTTGAACCAGCCTATTTATCAACATGCGATTTTTAGCGGCATCCGGCATAAGCAACAAATTGGCGCCGGGCGCAATGATGAAGCCACGCTGAAATCCTGGTTTACTTGGCAACAAAAACAGCAACCAGGTTCACCCTGGTTTTCCTACATAGCCCTGAGTGGCCCGGGCAGCCTGACTTTACCCGCCGATTTTCAGGGGCCTTATCAACCTGAGCTTAAGAAGCTCGACCCATTCGGCTCAATTCCTGCCGAGCAGCGGCCATTGCTGATCAATCGCTACAAGAACGCGGTGTTTTATCTGGATCAACTCCTGGGCAACTATTTCGAGCAGCTGATGACCCACCAGGTGCTGGACAATACCCTGGTGATTATTACCAGTGATCATGGTTTTGAGCTCGGTGAAAGTGGTGCAGCTAGCTGGGGAGCCGGCGGCAATTACTCGAATGTACAAATGAAGGTTCCGTTTCTCATGGCGTGGCCCGGTCATGCCAACCAGCAGATCGATACCCTCACCAGCCACCAGGATCTGGTGCCGACACTGTTACCCGAATTGCTGGGCGTGACGTCACCCGAGGTCGACTACTCAACAGGCCACTCCCTGCTGCGGCCAACCAGCCGTGAGTGGGTCATCAGCGGGAACAATCGTCATTCCGTGATTTTTGGTCAACAGGAAATCACCCTGTTCGATCGCCAAGGTAACTTTGAAGTCCGCACCGTCGACGGGTACAAGAGTATCGATAACGGGCGCCAGGATATGCCGGTTCTGCTGAAAGTGATGCGCGAGTTGAGCCGATTTAAAGGCAGCATGGATAACAACGCGACCGCACACTGAAGGTGACTCTGCCCACGAAGCGGATGCTCGTGGGCGCTTGAAATACCGGTTCACATCCCCCACATATGCAGTACATCAACAGCAGGGTATTTCCATGATCATCCAGATTACGCCTGAAAACTTTCGCGCCGAATTAATCGAAGCCTCGATGACCAAGACCATTGCGGTCTATTTCTATGCCGATGCGCTTCCGGAATGTCAGCCGGTTACTCCGGAGCTGGAAGGGCTGATTGGTACCGCCAACCCGGTCCTGACACTGGCCAAGGTCGATGTCAGCAATCCGCAACTGCAGAGTCTCGCCGTGCAGTTGGGATTACAAGCCTTACCTGCCTTGGTGCTGTTCAAGGAAGGGCGTCCGGTGGATGCCATCCAGGGCAGCGAGCAGTTGGCGGGGGCTCGTCAATTCCTGGCTGATTATCTGCCCAAAGAAGAGGATTTGTTGCTCGAGCAAGGTCGTCACAGTATGGCGCAGGCCGACATTCAAAACGCCTATAGCAGCTTCCAGACCGCCCATCAGCTAGCGCCCACTCGCACCGATATCACCCTGTTGCTGGTCGATTGCAGCCTGCAATTACAAAAGCTCACGCAAGCCAAAGAGCTATTGGCCCTGATCCCGATGGTGGCACAGGACTCCGAGTATCAACGTTTGGTGGCCGCGTTGGAATTAGCCACCCAGGCTGCCGACAGCCCGGAGATCCAGGCGCTGGAAGCTCGCTTGCAGCTGGAGCCTGATAACGGCCTGATAAAACAGGAGCTGGCCATTCAGTACAGTCAAGCAGGACGCAAAGAAGAGGCCCTGGAATTGCTGCTCGGTCTGCTCAAGCAGGATCTGGGGTTCGGCGACGCCAAAAAGATCTATCTGGACATTCTGGCCACCCTGCCCGGGGATGCGATTACCAGCCGCTACCGTCGCCAGTTGTACACCCTGCTGTATTAATCCTGCGGTAATCATCCAGTTGCCTCGTTTAGGAGGCAACTTTTGATGCGCCAGCTTTGGTGGCGCGCTCCATCTTCTGACTGCTCCCCGGCCATGCATTGACCACCGCTTTGACCAGCGTGGCCAGGGGAATGGCAAAAAATACCCCCCAGAATCCCCACAAACCGCCAAATACCAGCACCGCAATGATGATGGCGATCGGGTGTAGATTCATGGCTTCGGAAAACAGCAAGGGAACCAACAGATTGGCATCCAGCGCCTGAACCACCAGATAGGCAATTAGCAGATAGAGAAATTCCGGACTCAACCCCCACTGAAACAGACCGACAATGACCACGGGGACGCTAATCATCACGGCACCGACGTAGGGGATCAACACCGACAATCCCACCCCGACACCTAGCAGCAGCGCATAATCGATCCCCATGATGGAGAAAACCAAGTAGTTGGCCAGGCTGACAATCAGGATATGGATCACCTTACCGCGGATGTAATTGACAATCTGCGCATTCATTTCGATCCAGACTTGGGTCGCCAGCGCCCGATTGCTGGGCAAGAAGCGATAGACACCCGCCAACAGGATGGCCTTGTCCTTGAGCATGAAAAACACCATCAGCGGTACCAGGATCAGGTACACCATCACCACGACGACATTAATAAGTGACGACACAGAGGCCGACACGATCAGCTCCCCGAGTTTGACAAAACGCGCCTGCACCGTATTGAGCAGGGTTTCGGCCAGAGAAACATCCATCAGATCCGGATACGATTCGGGTAATCGCAACATATAGATTTTCAGATTGCCCAGCATGCTCGGGGCTTCGCGAGCCAGATTGACCCCCTGGCGTACTATGCTCGGCAACAAACCGGTCAGCAGCAATAGCATCACGCCGATAAAGAGCAGCAGCACCAGACTGACACTCAAGGTCCGGCTACAACCCAAGCGCATCAGCCGCTGCGTCGGCCAATCCAGCAGATACGCCAGAACCAGAGCGACCAGAATGGGGCTTATTAAATCGCCAAAAAAATAGATGGTGGCAAAACCAGCCAGCAGCAACAAAAACAGCGTTACGGCGTTGGGATCTGAAAAACGTCGTTTGTACCAATTGAGGAGAATTTTAAACATGGAAAACCCTATACCTGGCAAACATCAATACGGCAATTCGAAGCCCCATCATGAGGTAACACCAACCTTGGCTCCGGGCGGTATCGCGCTGGGCAAGCCGGGTCGGCAGGGCCGCTGGCAGCTATTATCCTCCCCCGCAGGTCATGAAACAACGCTTGTTCATTAGCCGGTTAGCGGAGTATTCTGCCCGAGCTTTTTCAAGGAGGTAACCGCGTGAAGTTAAAGCGTGTTTTACAATCATTGACTTGTGCCTTGCTGGTCGGTCTATCCACTCACTCGGCTCATGCCATCAATGAGAGCCAGCTACCGGATATCGGGACGGCCGGTGTCTCTGCACTCTCCATCGACCGGGAAATCGTCTACGGCAACGCCTTCATGCGGATTGCTCGCGCCCAGTTGCCGATCATCGATGACCCGGTATTGAATGAATATCTGGACGATCTGGGACAACGTCTGGTCAGCCGCGCCAGTGACGTGCGCTTTCCCTTTACCTTTTTTCTGGTCAAAGACGATACCATCAACGCCGCCGCCTTTCTGGGTGGCAAGGTCAAGGTGCATTCCGGACTGTTTTTAAATGCCGCCACCGAGAGCGAACTCGCCTCGGTACTCGCCCATGAAATAAGCCATGTTACCCAGCGACATATCGCCCGTTACATGGAAGCCCAGACCCGGCAAACGCCAGTGACCATCGCGGGTCTCGTCGGCTCGGTAGCACTGGCCATTTTGAATCCCACTGTCGGTATAGCTGCATTGCAAACCACCATGGGACTGCAAGTGCAATCGGCCATCAACTATACCCGGGATAATGAATACGAAGCCGATCGCATCGGCATGAAATTACTCTACGATGCCGGTTTCGAACCCATGGGCATGGCCAACTTTTTTCAAAAACTGGCCGCTAGCTATCGCTACGCCACCAAGCCTCCGGAAATGCTGCTGACGCACCCGCTTCCCGAAACCCGGATCGCCGAAGCACGTAGTCGGGCCGCCAACTTTCCCCGCCAATCCCCTCACAACGAGGCGGACTTCCTGTTTGCCAAGGCTCGCATCCAGGTGCGCTTCAGCCAGGAAACCCCAGATGGCATGTTGAGCTACTTTGAGCACCAAATCAGCCGCACCGGAAAACAGAACCATCTGTTATATGGCAAGGCTCTGGCGCTGTTAGCCCTGAACCGGACTCAGGATGCTGCGGTGATCATCAATGACCTGGCGCAGCGTTTTCCGGATGACTTGTTTATTCTCGATACCCAGACCGACATCGATATGGCAAATCAACGTTATGCTCAGGCGATCCAACGGTTGGAAAGTCAACAGGTGCGGTTACCGGATAACAGCGTAGTGATCTTCAATCTGGCCAGTTGTTACATGCAGCAGAATCAATTGCCCAAAGCAGCCAAGTTGCTGGACTTGTATGTTCGCAATCATCCCGAGAGCGATTTAGGATGGCGCACCCTGGTTGATGTCTACCAGCAAGCGGGGGATGAAACCAACCTGCACCTCGCCTATGCCGAAAGCAAGGCGCTGTCTGGAGACTACATGCGGGCGATGGATGAGCTCAATTTAGCCCGAGCAACCAGCAGCGACAAGCTGGTGCTAGCCCGCATTGATGCCCGGCTAGTACAGCTCGAAGAAGCCAAGCGGCTGGATGAAAGTCTACGCCAATAAGCAAGATCCCCCTTGGATGTCAAACAGGAGAAAGGCATGCGTGTAACTATTTATCATAATCCCCGCTGCTCCAAGAGTCGGGAAACCCTGACCCTGTTAGAGGCGCGTGGATTAACTCCTGATGTCGTGCGCTATCTGGAGACTCCACCCGATGTAACGGCGTTGAAAACATTGATCGCGCAGTTGGGTTTCAGCTCGGTTCGCCAACTCATGCGTCGGAAGGACGATCTCTACCAAAGTCTGCAACTGGATAATCCGGCATTAGATGAGGAAGAGCTCTATCGTGTGCTGGCGGAACATCCCGCCCTGATGGAGCGTCCCATCGTGGTTCACGGTAAACAGGCCCGGCTCGGTCGTCCACCCGAGCAGGTGCTGGAGATCCTGTGATGTAAGAGACTCCGCCCATGCAAAAAGCCAGCAATCACTTGCTGGCTTTTTTGTCAGTCGCGCAACTGCTCCAACTAAAGACGCAGCGCCTCTTTGACAAAAGGGATCGTCAGTTTGCGCTTGGCATCCAACGAGGCGTTATCTAACTCATTCAGCGTGGTCAGCAAGGTTCGCATATCCCGCGACAAACGATTGAGCAAGAACCGTCCGACATCAACCGGTAACTTGAAGCCGCGCAATTCGGCCCGCAACTGCAGGGCGCTGAGTTTGCCCTCATCATCCAGCTCATGCAGCTGGTACGCCAGGCCCCAATCCAGTCGGGAAGCCAGATCGGCAAGCCCTAAGCCGATTTTTCGCGGCGCTGTCGCCGCTGTGACGATGAGCGAGCCCTGATTATGCTCTTTCCAGCGATTGAAGAAATCAAACAGCGACTCCTCCCATTCCGGATGTCCGGCGATGGCATCCAGATTATCCAGACATACCAGGGGCAGCTGCTCCATCTGATCCAGCACACCGGGATCAAACGCCGCATACTGCTCCAGCGGAATATAAGCCGCCGCATCGCCACTGGCATTGACCTCGGCACAGGTGGCATGCAGCAGATGCGAACGCCCCGAGCCGCGGCTCCCCCAGACAAACAGCAGCGGAGCACCCTGGCCAATGGCCGCATTCTTCAAGTTGGTAATGAGCTGGGCATTATCCCCAGGGTAGAAACTGGCAAAGGTCTCATCATCCGGCAACTGAACAGCCAGGGAGAGTTGGGCGGGTTGACTCACGGAATATTCCCTATTCAAGAGGCGGACTCAGGGCTGACGCCACTGCATATGGAAGCGATTATTAACATCCGCGGGCACCAGTCGCTGTTGATCCTGCAACGCGGCAAAGAATCCGTTGGCATCCGTCTTCAGGCTGAGCGTAAAAATCACCGTATCTCCGGTCATGCTGGAAACATTGCTTTGCGTGACCACGGCAAGCTGGCGCAACAAACCCTGGAGTGCCAGCAAGTCATCCACACTCTTGACGTTATCCACCTGCAAGGTGGCAGTGCCAGCGGCCGAGACCCCAGCACTGGTTGCCAGAGCGGTGCCAGTCACCACAGCAGCGCTACTGGCCTGAGCACCGCTGACCGCCGGAGCCACGGCAGGCAGGGGCAATATCTTGCCATAACGCTCCGCCAGATAGTGACTGATGGCGCTCAGCGTCTGCGAAACAACCGCATCCGCAGTCCCTTGGCTCTGACCGTTGATCAACGCCTCACCCTTGCCCGTACCGGCATGCAGATGCCACTGCAACTGCCACTGTTCCCCCCGTTGACTCAACTGTCCGCGGACGATCAGTAACTCATCCCCATAACGCTGGCTGGCTTTCAATAGTGGAGGCATCAACCCCTGAGCCACCACATCCGCCGAGACCAGCGTCAAATCATCCAGATCTAGCAACGGGAAAAGCGCCGGGAGCGCCCACCGCGCGCCTTCGCGGGAGAAAAGCTGTGGCCAGGATGTGGTGCTATCCCCGGGAATCAAGGGCACCGGCAGTTGCGCATCCACGACCCAAAATAATAACGACGGTCGGGGTTGCTCCCAATAGGGCACCACACCGAGTGCCACCAACCGCTTGACCCCTTCCGGATCAAAATCCAGCCGCAACCCACCGGCCCCTTGCTCCACGTTGCGTACCAGGCTACCGACCCGATCCACACCCTGAGCAACGGCAGGACGGGTCACATCAATCGCACCGCCGGTGAGCCGCTGCAAGACGGTAACCAGCCCTTGACGCTCAGCCGCCAGCACATTGCCATTCGCCGGCACCGTGACTTGAAACAGTGCAGCAGAGGATTCGGACGTAGCAGACAAGGCTGGCGGCGCGATGCACAACAACAGCAGACTCAGGAGTATGGGCAAACGCAGCATAGGGGTGTCCTCGACCAGGGAGCATCGATGATAGCCTCCGGCATCCAGCTATCGCAAGATGAAGCCCAAATCCATCGAGTCTGCAGCCTGAAATTGTTAGCGACAGAAACAAAAAAACCGGCCGCAGCCGGTTTTAAGTCCATGGGCGCCTTACTTGGTCCCGAAGATCTTATCTCCGGCATCACCCAAACCTGGAACTATATAGCCCTTTTCATTCAATTTCTGATCGATGGCGGCACAATACAGCTCGACATCATCGTGGGCGGCTTGCAAGGCGGCCAGTCCTTCCGGTGCCGCGACCAGCACAATGACCTTGATCGACTTACAGCCTTTCTTCTTCAATAGATCGATGGTGGCGATCATAGAGCCGCCGGTAGCCAGCATGGGATCGACCACCAGCGCCAGGCGCTCTTCGATGCTGCTGACGATCTTTTCGAAATAGGGAACCGGCTTCAGGGTCTCTTCATCGCGGTAGATCCCGACCACACTCACCCGTGCGCTGGGGATGTGCTCCAAGACACCGTCCATCATGCCCAGACCTGCCCGCAGGATCGGCACGACCGTGACTTTTTTACCCTTGATCTGATCCACAGCCACAGGACCATTCCAGCCTTCGATGGTCACTTTTTCGGTCTCGAAATCGGCGGTCGCCTCATAAGTCAGCAGACTCCCCACCTCCTTGGCCAGTTCACGAAAACGCTTGGTGCTGATATCCGCTTCACGCATCAGACCCAACTTGTGCTTAACCAACGGGTGTTTGACTTCTACTACTTTCATCATTTGCTCCTCGGGCGCCATCATAACCGCGGAATTTTATCATTCAGCGCAGCCGCTGTGGAGCAGTTTAATCGAACGATGGGCAAACGATTTCGTTTTGTCCTGGCGGCGTTGGTTGCTAGAATGTGCGCGTTTTTTCCACCCTGATACGACAAGGATCTCCCGTGACTGACAAGACTTCACTGAGCTACAAGGACGCTGGCGTTGACATCGATGCTGGTAATGCCCTGGTTGAGCGGATCAAAGGCGTATCCAAGCGCACTCGCCGTCCGGAAGTCATCGGTGGCCTCGGCGGCTTCGGTGCCCTGTGCCGTATTCCGGCCGGTTACCGCGAGCCGGTACTGGTTTCTGGCACCGATGGTGTCGGTACCAAGCTGCGTCTGGCCATTGATCTGAAAAAACATGACACCGTCGGTATTGACCTGGTCGCCATGTGTGCCAACGATCTGATCGTTCAAGGTGCTGAACCCCTGTTCTTTCTCGACTACTACGCCACTGGCAAACTGGATGTCGATACCGCTGCGGCTGTGGTCACCGGCATCGGTATCGGTTGCGAGATGTCCGGTTGCTCACTGATCGGTGGTGAAACCGCCGAGATGCCCGGCATGTACGAGGGCGAAGACTATGACATCGCCGGTTTCTGCGTCGGCGTGGTTGAAGCCTCAGAAATCATCGATGGCAGCAAGGTCAAGGCGGGTGATGCGCTGATCGCGCTGGCCTCCTCCGGCCCGCACTCCAACGGTTTCTCGCTGATCCGCAAGATCCTGGAAGTTTCCAAGGCTGATCTGCAACAAACCGTCGGCGACAAGAGCCTGGCTGATGCCCTACTCGAGCCGACCCGCATCTATGTCAAGCCGGTGCTGAAGTTGATCGAGGCCTGTGACATTCATGCCCTGTCCCATATCACCGGTGGTGGCTTCTGGGAAAATATCCCGCGCGTACTGCCCGACAACACCAAAGCAGTGATTGACGGTAGCAGCTGGCAGTGGCCTGCGGTGTTCTCCTGGCTGCAAGCCAACGGCAATGTTGAAACCTACGAAATGTACCGGACCTTCAACTGCGGCGTCGGCATGATCATCGCCCTGCCGGCCGAGCAGGTCACCGCCGCCCTGGCACTGTTGCAGGCCGAAGGCGAGCAAGCCTGGCATATCGGCCACATCGCCGATGCGGCTGCGGGTGAAGAGCAGGTCGAGATCCGCTGATGCGCTTCGCGGTACTGGTTTCTGGCAACGGCAGTAATTTACAGGCCTTGATGGATGCCTGCGCTGCGGGTCGCATCCAGGGTGAATTGGTCGGGGTGCTGAGTAACCGCCCTGATGCATTTGCTCTGGAACGAGCCAAAGCAGCAGGGATTGCGACCCAGGTTCTGAGCAATCAGGCCTTCAGTGATCGCGACAGTTATGACGCCGCCTTGATTCAGGCGCTAGAAACCTGGCAACCGGATCTACTGGTGATGGCAGGCTTCATGCGTATCCTTACTCCGGCATTCGTTCAACATTTTGCCGGGCGTATGCTCAACATCCATCCATCCTTGTTACCCAAGTACCAAGGGGTGAAGACCCATGCTCGGGCCATCGCCGCTGGCGACACGGTTCACGGGGCTACGGTGCATTTTGTGACTGAAGAGCTCGATGGCGGGCCTATCGTCTTGCAGGCGCGAGTGCCCATCTTTCCAGAAGATGATGTGTCCTCACTCGCCGAGCGGGTGTTGAGTCAGGAGCACCAACTCTATCCGTTGGTCGTAAACTGGTTCTGTCAGCAACGGTTACGGATGCAGGATGGCCATGCTTGGCTGGATGGACAGCAGCTCCCGGCGTTGGGATATGCCAGTGATGACGAAGATTTGGCGTTGAGTTGATATCCACAATAGCGAAGAGGGGAGCCATGGCTCCCCTCTTCTTTTTCCACTGATGTTGCCGCCTGGTCAGCTCTGGGCCAGAGTATCACTGATCTGGATCGAATCGGCTCTGCCCCACAGCATCCGCTCCCCGTAATAGAACAGGTTGCACTCGGCCGTGGCCATTTTTTGCCAACGCTCATCCTGAGTCAGCGGCAACGTCGCTATGATGGTGACCACATCATTTGGCGTCGTTTCATGCTGGAAATCGATACTGACGTCCTCATCCAGCAACCGCGCTTGGCCAAACGGTGCGCGTCGGGTCAGCCAATGCAGATTCGTGGTGCAGTAGGTCATCACATAATCACCATCGGTGAGCAACATATTGAAGACTCCGAGGGTTGCCAGCTGATCGCAACAACGAGCCACCAGCGTGAAAACCGCCCGCATATCTTGTGGTGGCGTTGGAAAAGCCAGCTCCAGTTGGTTGAGTAACCAGCAAAAAGCCAGTTCACTGTCCGTCGACCCTACCGGCAGGAAGCGTCCTGTGGCCCATTCTTCATAGCCACTAAGCTGCCCGTTGTGGGCAAAGGTCCAGTAACGCCCCCATAACTCACGGGTGAAGGGATGGGTATTCTCCAACGCCACACCGCCGCGATTAGCCTGGCGGATATGGCTGACCACGGCACAACTCTTGATTGGATACTCTTGCACCAGCTGCGCAATGCGCGATTGACAGCTGGGCATCGGATCCTTGAAGGTTCGACAACCCTTGCCCTCATAAAAAGTAATACCCCAGCCATCACGATGAGGGCCTGTCTTGCCTCCCCGCTGCATCAGGCCAGTGAAGCTGAAACAGATATCGGTCGGGACATTGGCACTCATGCCCAGCAATTCGCACATAGTTACTCCTGTCCTTAGCCCCTCGTATCAGGATTGACTGGCCATCTCTTTTTCGATCAACTGGATCAGCAGATGGATAATTTTGATATGCACCTCCTGGATCCGGTCCGCATAACCGAAATGCGGAACCCGGATTTCAACATCCGCCAACCCCGCCATTTTGCCGCCATCCTTACCAGTCAGTGCTATGGTTTTGATGCCCTTGCTCTTGGCTGCCTCAATGGCACGCAAGATATTGCCAGAGTTGCCGCTGGTGGAGATGCCCAGCAGCACATCACCTTGCCGTCCTACCGCTTCCACATAGCGGGAGAACACAAACTCATAGCCAAAATCATTGGACACACAGGAGAGATGGCTGGGATCCGAGATAGCGATACCGGCATAACCGGGGCGATTTTCGCGGTAACGCCCGGTCAACTCTTCGGCGAAATGCATCGCATCACAATGGGAACCACCATTACCACAAGACAGCACCTTACCCTGCTGCCGGAAAGAGTCTGCGATCAGGCGAGCCGCCGACTCGATATTCAACAAATTCTGTGGTTCGTTGATGAAGTCTTGCAGCACCTTGGCCGCTTCATTCAACTCACTCCGGATCAACTCTTGATACATCTCTTTCCCCAGTCGATTGGCAATAGGTTTTTATTCTGACACAGGTTGGCAAAGACGTCAGCGCCAAGCGGGGTACCCGGTGCGAATTGCCGGTGTTGTCACCTTGTTAATGGGAAAGAAATAATCGGCGTCTTTTTTTATTAAAATCTTTTAATATGATTAGAGTGCCATGTAGCCGTACGCTAACCAGGACTGTACCAATGGATGATGAAATCCTGATTATTGATGACGAAAAAGCCGAGTCCGTACACATCAAGCAGGGCTGGAAAGTACTGATCGTCGATGATGAGCCCGAGGTACACCGCATCACCAAGATGACCTTGGCTCAGTTTCTATTTGATAACAAGCCGATTGAATTTCTCCATGCCTATACCGGTACCGAAGCCAAAGCCATCATGGCCAACGAACCCGATATCGCCCTGATCCTGCTGGACGTGGTCATGGAGACCGACAGCGCCGGGCTCGATGTGGTGCGTTATGTCCGGACCGAGCTTCATAACCCGCAAGTGCGCATCGTGCTGCGCACCGGTCAACCCGGACAAGCGCCAGAAGATGATGTGGTCGCTAACTTTGATATCAATGATTACAAAGACAAAACCGAGCTAACCTCGCAAAAATTGCGGACGTTGATCCGTGCTAGCCTGCGTTCGTATCGTGATATCTGTACTCTCGAACATAACCGCAAGGGGCTGGAAAAGGTCATCGCGGCATCCAAGGGGATTTTTGAAAAGCAGGCGCTCAAGCAATTTGCCGAAGGAACCCTGGATCAACTTAGCGCTCTGTTGGCACTTGAAGAAACCAGCCTGTTTCAGCTGAAACAAAATGCTTATGAAATCCGGAATACGGATGTGGAACCGATCCTGAATGAGGAAGATCAGACCCATTACCGGAACTCCGCCGTAATCCAGCAGGCGCTGGCCAATAAGCAGAATGTATTCCGTGATAACGAATTGGTCATCTATTGCAAAAACCCGCGCCACAGCCTGATTTTCCACATTGAAGGAACACGACCATTGAGTCAGATGGATACCTATCTACTCAATCTGTTCACCGAGAATATTATCATCGCACTGGAGAATATCCGGCTGAATGAGCTGTTGGCTGATAATCAGCGGGAAATCATTTACCGGATCGGCGAAATAGTCGAAACACGTTCGAAAGAATCCGGCCTCCACGTCAAACGGGTAGCCTTGTATTGTGAACTCTTTGCCCGTCTGCTGGGATTCCCGGAAGAGAAAGCCGAGCTATTGAAACGAGCCTCCCCACTCCATGACATCGGCAAGATTGGTATCCCGGATGCCATACTGCACAAGCCAGGCAAACTCGATGCCGACGAATGGGAAATCATGAAGACCCATGCCCAGATCGGTTACGACATGCTCAGTGGCTCCGATATCGAGTTGTTTCAAGTTGCCTCGCAGATCGCCCTCAATCACCACGAAAAGTGGGATGGCTCTGGCTACCCGCAGGGGCTGACCGGTCACACCATTCCTCTGGAAGGACGTATTACGGCATTAGTCGATGTGTTTGATGCACTAGGCTCCGATCGCTGCTACAAGCGCGCCTGGCCACTGGATAAAATCCTGGCCTTGATTCAGGAAGAGAAGGGACGTCATTTTGATCCAGCATTGGTCGAGCTCATGTTAGCCAATCTCGATGATTTTCTGGCAATCCGGGATACCTATCGGGATGAATTCCAAGGGCACGAATAATCGGTCAGGCGGATCAAAAAAGGAACCTAAGGGTTCCTTTTTTGTTGCTGCCTCACGTCGAGATCCGCAAAGATAGATCCCGCAGCTCTCACTCCCGCCACAAACAGCGACCACCCTTTTTGTTGACCAGATCCAGCCGCCCTTCATGCAACACTAGCTCATCCGCTGAAGCCGCGATCACCCGCAAAGTCCCGGCGAGACGCTCGAGACGCTGAGGTTCGGTATTCTGCTCCCGCTGGGATGGTGAAGCTTCGCCAGCAGTTAAGTCCAGACGGGTTTGCCCGCCGGTCATCATCAGATAAACGTCGGCCAGGATCTCGGCATCCAATAGCGCGCCGTGCAAAGTCCGATGACTATTATCGATGCCATAGCGCGAACAGAGCGCATCCAGGCTATTTCGCTTGCCGGGAAATAAGCGCCGCGCCATGACCAGCGTATCGGCAACACTGCATATTTCCCGGGTTTTAAACTCTAACCCCAACTTGTCGAATTCATAGTCCATGAAGCCAACGTCGAAGGGAGCATTGTGGATCACCAACTCAGCGCCGCGGATGAATTCAATAAATTCATCGGCGATGGCACCGAACGGTGGTTTATCCATCAAAAATGCATCTGTGATGCCGTGAACCCGGATAGCTTCTTCGTCCACGAGCCGGTCTGGTTTGATATAGACATGGAAATGACGTCCGGTCAGACGACGATTGATCACTTCCACACAACCGATTTCGATGATGCGATGGCCCAAGTAATGCGGACCACCACTGAGATTCATCCCCGTGGTTTCGGTATCCAGAATTACCTGGCGCATGGATTGGATTGGGTTCATAAGCCTTTTATGTCACACTGCGCAAAACCCCATGTTACCGCACTTTCCAATGTTAAAGCAGATCTCTCTCTTCACCGACGGCTCATGTCTCGGCAACCCAGGCCCGGGGGGTTACGGCGCTATTCTCGTCTATAAGCAACACCGGAAGGAGCTATCCCAAGGCTACCGTTTGACCACCAATAACCGTATGGAGTTGATGGCCGCTATCGCGGGGCTACAGTCATTGCAAGAGCCCTGCATGGTGCGACTCACCACGGACAGTCAATACGTCAAACAGGGTATTACCCAGTGGATCCAGAACTGGAAGCGACGAGGCTGGCTAACCGCCAGCAAGGAGCCAGTAAAAAATGTCGATCTCTGGAAACTGCTCGACACCGAAGTCCAACGGCATCAGGTGGATTGGCATTGGGTCAAAGGGCATTCCGGGCACGATGAAAACGAGCGCTGTGATATCTTGGCTCGTGATGCCGCCATGAGTCACGCTCTGCTGGAGGATACGGGTTATCAACCCTGAGGCAAGTACCGTTCAACTCGCTGCAAAACTGACTAAATCCGGGCCATGCCCGGCACGATCAGCGGTTTCCGAGCCCAGCGCCGTTCGGGCTCGGGAGTCAGAGGTATGGTTCTTTTACGAGCCGCCAGCATGTACACCGAAGCAAAGTAGCCACAATAATCGCGCCCTAGATTTTCGCGCCACCAATGGATCTTGCTACCGGACGAGAGACTGCTAAAACCGAAAGCCTCGTAGTGCACCAGTTCAAATCCCAGCAACTCCAACCAATCACGGATCCGCTCGGGTGAAAACATCCGGGCATGCCAGGGATGTTGGCGTCGCATGAAGGGTAATAACCGGCCGAGACCAACCAGGCTGTGAGGATTGAATCCACTCAGAATCAACCAGCCATCCGCCGTCAACACGCGTTCCACCTCACGCAGTACCTGATGCGGATCATTCGTGTAATCCAGCGTCTGTGCTAACAAACAAGCATCAATCGCAGCATCACGGATCGGTAGGTCTGCCACATCGGCCAAGACTCCCAGTCCAGCTCCCGTCAATCCCAGTGAAACCTGGTGCCGGATCGCCGAACCACTGCACGACAAATGACTACTCAACGCACCAAGCTTGAGCAAATGATAGCCAAATAGGTGTGGACACCAGAGGTCTAACCGCTCCTGGATCTCGGCGGCCAGCCAATCGCCCATCGGGAGTTGCTCCCAGGATTCGGGCGAAACGATCTGGCGTTGCGTCAATGCTGGCTTCACACTCACTCCTGCAGAAAATATTGCGCACGATGACAGTTCACCGTATCAATGAGCATCCGAACAAGCAAAAGGACCTATCCATGTTACAGATCGTCACTATCCCGGCTCGGCAGGATAACTATATCTGGTTACTCAAGAAAGGGCTGCACGCAGTGGTTGTTGATCCGGGGCATGCCGATCCGGTGCTAGAGCGGCTGAATAGCTTAGGTCTGACTCTGGATGCTATCTTGCTCACGCACCATCATCACGATCATATCGATGGCGTACCTGAGCTATTAGCACACTATCCCGACGCGATCTGCTATGGCCCTGCGGCCGAACATCCTCTATTACCAACCCAGCAACCGTTACACAACGGCCAGCGCATTGTTCTGGATACGCTGGAAATAAGCTTGGAAATCATGGCATTACCTGGTCACACCCGTGAGCACATCGCCTACTACGGCCATGACGCCCTGTTCTGCGGTGATGTGTTGTTTTCTGGCGGATGTGGTCGTCTGCTCGATGGGACACCGGAGCAGATGTATGACTCATTGCAGCGGATTAAACAGTTGCCTCCAGAAACAAGGATCTATGCTGCTCATGAGTACACACAAAGTAATCTGGCATTCTGCCAGCGTGTCGAACCCGATAACGCTGCACTCATGGATCGCATCCAGTCAGTGAGTAAACTACGCCGTCAGGGCCTCCCCACCCTTCCTAGTGACCTGGCTACCGAACTGGCTACCAACGTCTTTCTTCGGACGCAGATGACCGGCATACGCCACTGGGCAGAACAAAATGCTTATTGCGAATGTAAAAATGAGATCCATGTCTTTGCCATTTTGAGAGAAAAAAAGAATAATCTTTGACCAATTCGGTTCATAAATTGAGCATAAAGCTTGCATTAGTTGATCTGGTTTTCGATCACACTTACCATCGGCGACTGACTGAGAGGATGAAAACTGGATGAACATGAAGCTACGACTGGCTGTAGTGGCCACTTTGTTGCTCACGGGCTGCCAGACATTACCGACCCGTAATGACGCAGTAACTGATGATCAGCGGACTGCCCAAACAGCGAGCCCAGCGCACTCAGCGCTCGATCGATCGGAAGAGCAACAATCTCGGATCTCCATTTGGCGACACGCCAGTAATGAAATGAAGATGGAAATCCCTAATCGAGCCGAAGTCATCGGCTACCGCGACTGGTACCTCAAGCATCCGAAATATCTCAACACCGTTACCCAACGCGCCGCCCCCTACCTGTACCTAGTCGCTAAAGAAATAGAAAAGCGGGATATGCCCATGGAATTGGTGCTATTACCCGTGGTCGAGAGCGCATACAACCCGAATGCACGTTCACCCAGCAATGCGGTTGGGCTATGGCAGTTCACTTCAGGAACAGGCCAACGTTATGGTTTGAAACAGGACTATTGGTACGACGGGCGCCGCGATATTCAAGCCTCCACTCACGCGGCTCTGGACTATCTGCAAAAACTGCACGATGACTTCAATGGTGACTGGTTCCACGCGATCGCCGCCTATAACGCTGGCGAAGGCCGGATTCAAAAAGCGGTCGACAGAAGTCGGCGCGCAGGCAAGAGCGGGGATTTCTGGTCACTGGATCTGCCACGCCAAACCACGGAATATGTACCGCGTTTGTTGGCTCTGGCCGATATTATTAAAAATGCTGACAGTTATGGCGTAAAACTCCCCAGCCATCCGAATAAACAACAATGGCAACAGATTGATGCTGGCGGCCAGGTGTCGCTCTCAGTCGTCGCGGAGATGGCCGGCCTGTCCTTGCAGGAAGTCAAAGCACTCAATCCTGGCTATCTGCGTGGTTCGACCCCCAGCCGCGGACCCCACCACCTGTTGGTACCGAAAAAAGATGCTCGAGAGCTGGAATTGGCGCTGGCTGAATTGCCGTCAGGTCGCCGTCTGAAGCCAGGTGAGCAGTTCGTCCTGCCGGGTGAAGAGGAGCGCGTCCAGTTGGCCTCGCAACGGCGGAGCAAAAGTAATGGCCAACGCGCGGCGCAATTAACCAGCTATACCGTCAAATCAGGTGATAGCCTCTGGAGTATCGGCAAAGCGCATGGAGTAACTAAGGCTCAGCTGCTGAGTTGGAATAAGCTCCCCCATAATCAGCTTAAGGTTGGACAAACCATCAAGCTGCAAGCCAAGCACACACAGCAGAAGCCGCGTAAGAATTATGAGGTTCGCCGTGGAGACTCACTTTACTCCATCGCCCAGCGCTTTCAGGTCTCGATTGATGAGCTTAAACGCCTGAATCGCCTGTCGAATAACAGCCAGCTCAAACCCGGCCAAACCTTGATCATCAAGGGCTAAGCCAAGCGACTGGCGTACTAACATAGAGTTACCGCCCAAAAACCGAAGGCCCCGGCATTACAACCGGGGCCTTCTGTATTTCGAACAAACATCTTGATTCAGCCAGGCCAATCGAAATGCTGCGGATCGTTTAACAAGGCGACCAATGCTGATTCATCCAGAACCGGGATCCCTAACTGTTCGGCCTTGGATAATTTGGAGCCTGCCGCTTCGCCTGCAATCACGGCACTGCTTTTGGCTGAGACCGAACCTGCAACCTTGGCTCCCAGAGCTAACAACGCAGTTTTGGCTTCGTCCCGGGTCATCTGATGGAGTGTGCCGGTCAGCACCAGCGTTTTGCCTTGCAACGGCAGTTCCTCCGCACTCGGACGCTGAATGTCCGGCCACAGGATCCCGGCTCCGCCCTCCTCGCGAGATTGCTGCAGTCGCTCGAGAACCTCCAGATTATGGGTTTGCCGGAAGAAGTAATAGACATGCTTGGCGACTATGTCACCCACATCCGGTACCTGCAGCAATGCCTCAATACTGGCGTTTGCGATGGCTGGAAGCTCGGCAAAATGGTTGGCGAGCGCCAAAGCTGTCGACTCACCCACCTCGCGGATACCTAGTGCGAACAGAAAGCGGGGCAAAGTGGTCGAGCGGGCTTTATCAATAGCCAGGAGCAGCTTCTGTGCAGATTTAGTCCCCATGCGCTCCAGACTGGCCAGGGTCGCTTCATTCAATGTAAAGAGGTCGGCAGGCGTTTCGACAAGATGGCGATCCACCAATTGCTCGATGAGCTTGTCACCCAAGCCTTCTATATCCATGGCACGGCGGGAGGCAAAATGTTTCAGCGCTTCCTTACGCTGCGCCTCGCAAAATAATCCGCCACTGCAACGAGCGACGGCTTCACCCGGTAGTCGCTCGACCTCGGAGTCACAGACTGGGCAGCGGTCTGGAAAAATAACCGTTACACACCGCAAAGGATCCCGACGCTCCAGGACCACCCCGACAATCTGCGGGATCACATCCCCAGCCCGGCGCACAATGACGGTATCGCCAATCTGGATATCCAGTCGCTCCATCTCGTCGGCATTGTGCAAGGTGGCGTTGGAGACAGTCACACCACCGACAAATACCGGCTCCAAGCGAGCAACTGGAGTGATGGCCCCGGTCCGGCCAACCTGAAACTCGATCCCATTGATGAGAGTCAGCTCTTCTTGAGCTGGGAATTTATGTGCCACCGCCCAACGCGGTGCTCGGGAGACAAACCCCAACGCTTGTTGCTGTTCGATGCTATCGACCTTGAACACCACACCATCAATCTCGAATGGCAAACTTTCCCGGCGACTCAGGATGGCGTCGTGATACTGGCAACAGCCTGCAATCCCGGTAACCCGCCGAATATCGTCACTAACCGGTAAGCCAAGCGATTTGAGCCACTGCAGGCGAGCATAATGGGATACCGACAACTCCACCCCCTCCGCAACCCCGATGCCATAGGCATAAAAAGCCAAGGGGCGCTGAGCAGTAATGCGCGGATCCAGTTGCCGCAAACTCCCTGCCGCCGCGTTACGTGGGTTGGCAAACACCTTCTCGCCATGAGCCAACGCCTGTTCGTTCCAACGCTGAAAGCCAGCTTTGGGCATGAAGACTTCACCCCGAACCTCCAGACGAGCAGGCCAGTTATCGCCCTGCAATTGCAGCGGAATGCAGCGGATGGTCCGCACATTATGGGTTATATCTTCGCCGGTATTGCCATCGCCGCGCGTTGCTGCCCGGATCAGAATGCCATCTTCATACAGCAGACTAACCGCCAGACCATCCAGCTTCGGCTCACAACAAAACGCGATGTCGTCCACGAGGTTCAAACGTTCCTGAACCCGATGCCCAAAGCCCTGAAGTTCTTCCGTATTGAATACATTATCCAGCGACAACATGGGTTGGGCGTGGGGAACCGAGGTAAAGACAGAAGAAGGTGAACCACCAACTCGTTGTGTTGGTGAACTCGCCTCGATCAGCTCAGGATGGGCTGTCTCCAGCGCTTTGAGCTCCAGGAGCAACCGATCATATTCACTATCCGGAACCGATGGTGCATCCAGGACATAATATTCATGCTCATAGCGAGCCAGCTGCCGGATCAGCTCCACCATCTGTTGCTTGATTTCACTCATCAACGACGCCCTTCGATGTCAAAAATTCATCACCATAAAAAATGCGGCCGTAGCCGCATTAAAACCTACAATGGGGCTAGCCTCACTGCATATCGTAAGCGCGTAACTCATCAAGATATTGGTTAATCAGATATTCGCTCAGCGGGTTGCGCTGCCGATCCATCAACAGGGTATCCAGTTCGGCAGAGATTTTTTCTGCGGCCTGTAACATCAACTTGAAATGAGCCTCGGCGCGCCCTGGATGCGGTAACTCCATAAACAAGGAGACCCCCGGAGTGGTAAATTGCGCCATGCGAGCCGGCTCAAAAGTGCCCGGTTTTACCATATTCGCTAGGCTAAACAGCACATCACCGTGACCATTGGGCTCCAGGTGGCGATGAAAAATGGACATATCACCATAACGGAAACCTAATTTTTTCAGGATGAACAACAAATCCTCACCAGCGATCTGGGTCCCTTCGCGCGACATGATATTGATCTGATAAAAATCACTCCAAGTCGGCTCAATCACCTTGGGAGCAGCCTCGACCATCGTCTCGGGCTCAGCGACGGATACCGGAGAAACAGACTCATCCGTCATGATGGACGTCATTTTTAATCCAGGCTCGACTTTAGCGCTACTCCACTGTTTCGGTGTGCTAACCGGCATTTTCGGCTCTTGCCGACGAGAAACAACACGAACCTTGCCAATACCATCTTCATCAAAACCATCACCGACACTCCCGGCGTCATCGCGATATTTTGATTTTACATCCGGCATACGCCCAAGCGGCTTTTCCTTGATGGAAATGCGCTTGTTTTTACGGTTAGTCCAAAGTCCATGAATGACCAAGGCCGCAATTGCTAATGCACCTATGATGACCAGTATGATTCGCAAATCCTGCATTGCCGTTTCTCTTTCTAATTCTATTGAGCCCATTCGGGCAATTCAGCGGTTGCCCTCGATGCCGACCATAGAATCGGTAATTCTATGACTGACGCGTCCTTCTCAAATTCCCGAGGCCAGATGATGAACTGACCCTTAGGAATATAGCCAGAGTCCGTCGAGTATGGCTGCAATGACTTTACCAAAATGAGACACTATTTGTAATATCTGTAACACTATTGTACGCGGGAAAGCAGCATGGTTTATAAAATCACGAAGAAAAGTGGTATCAGTTACTTAACCCAGGGGCTGTCGCTGGTCTGTCAGCCGGGATTGCGGCGTTTTGTCATACTGCCTCTGCTGACTAATTTGATTCTTTTTTCAGCATGTTTTTATTGGCTTTTCTCCCGACTATCAGAATGGGCCGATCAATGGATCGGGCAATTACCCTCCTGGCTGACATGGCTTGAATATCTACTCTGGCCCCTGACCATCATAGTCGTGTTACTGTTTTTTTCGTTTATCTTCAGCATGGTTGCAAACTGGATAGCAGCGCCATTCAATGGCCTGCTCGCCGAACAGGTGGAAGCACGATTGACCGGCGTCACCCCGCCAGATACTTCGCTACGCCAACTGCTCGCGGATATTCCCAGAATTCTGAAACGGGAGTGGCAAAAATTAAAATACTACCTGCCAAAGGCTATCGGCTGCCTGATCTTATTTTTTATTCCACTACTGGGGCAAACCTTGGCACCGCTGCTCTGGGTCTTGTTATCGGCCTGGATGGCTGCCATACAATACGCTGATTATTCCTATGACAATCACAAGATCCCGTTCGAGATCATGCGTGATGATCTCAAGTCTGAACGCCTCCCTAACCTGGGATTTGGCTTTGCCGTCTCGGTGTGCACCGCTATTCCACTGATCAATTTCCTGATCATGCCGGTAGCTGTCTGTGGCGCCACGGCGATGTGGGTTGATCTGTATCGCTCACGGCATATGCCAGCCGCCTGACGAAGGCTGCAGCAGATATAAAAAAAAAGCGCCTAGGGCGCTTTTTTTATGTCATTCAAATTACCAGTGCCTTTTCGGCCCAGTATCCAGATGAACGAAATTGGAACGGGGATAGTAACCGACGCCCCCCGAGTTCAGAGCCAAGGCAGCGCGACGAATATGATTGAGCTCCACTCCAGGAATACGCAAATCCACCGCCTTGCCAGACATATGCAAACTCTTCTTCGCTACTCCTCGGCTGGAACGACGCAACGCAGCATTAGTTTGCTGTGAGCGATAGCCACAAATCACATGGATTTCTTTTTGCACACCTAATTTACGCTGCAGCTCAAACAACTGGTCGAACAACTTGGTATCTATCGGTAATTGCACATCACCTGCACGGTGATCACGAAACAACCAGCTAAACTCTTGCAAACCATCCTTGTTGTAACGTCCGTTTTCCCAATAGCAGGCGGATACGCGTTCTCCCGTGTTCGGATTATAAAAACGCAACAGCCGGGCAGGAGCAGTGCGACTGGCATACGCAGTTTCGGGTAACAGGGTTGCCGCCATCAAGCAGGCACTGCCCAACAACAAACGACGACGACTGATTTCCAGATCCAACATGTGAACGCACCTCCCATCATGGGTATCTGCACAAGCACGAACTAACCAGGCTCGACTCTATGCCCACCAATAGGCAAAGAAGATAACGATTGGATAAAACCAGTGTCAAACAACGATTTCGAATAACGACTCAAAGGACCCTTGCTGAACGATAAGATCGGTTAAATCATGAGCTATCGCACAGAATAAACGCGCCACACGGCGCGTTATCAGCACGATCTTATTCCAGGTTATGCCTTCTGATGGCGACGCAAGCTTTGCATCACGGGACCATTGCCATCGATTTTGCCGCTATCAAAACCGTAGATATCGTCTCGAAATTGCAACAAGCCTTGCGCATCCACCCAACTGCGCCAATAGACGGTATATACCGGAACCGGGTTATTTAATGGTACCCATTTGGTTGCCTTGCTCTGCAAGATGGCATCCAGTTTGTCTTTACTCCATTTTGAATCTTTAAGTAATAACTCCGCCAAATCGGCAGACTGCTCAACACGCACACACCCGGAGCTGATGGCCCGGAGATCATGGTTGAATAAGCTGGGTTTCGAGGTGGAATGCAGATAGATGGAATCATCATTCGGCAAATAGAATTTATAACGACCCAACGCGTTGTGATCGCCCGGTTGTTGGCGCAAGCGATAAGGAAAACCGGCGGTAATCGCATCATCCAGCGTAATAGAGGCAGGATCGACCTTGGCACCATCGTAGCTGTAAATGTCAAATCGTTCCTTCGACAGATAGTCTGGATCATGTGACAACTTGGGCACTATATCTTGCCGCAATATGGTGGTTGGAACATGCCACGCCGGATTCAGCACCACACTCGCAATTTGGCTGGAAAGGATCGGCGTCTGGCGCTTCAGCTGTCCCACTATGACCCGGCTGCTCAACAATTGATGTTCACCTTCCAGAACCCGGAGCTGATATTCCGGCAAGTTGACCAACACATAGCGTCCGCTATCCAGCTGATCACCGACATCCTGACGAAGCAGAGTTCTTGCCAGGATAACCGCCTTTTGTTCAGGAGGAACCCGCAACCACATTAAAGTTTTACGGCCAATCACCCCGTCATCCGTTAATCCATGTGCACGCTGAAAGCCTTTAATGGCGGAAACCACTACATCGTTATACACAGGATCGCCATCTGCTTGAGCCAGTAGTTGTACCCTGACAAGAACCTGTTTGATTACCGGCAAGCTGTCGCTGCTTTCCCCAGGATGCAAGCGCAGATCCGGAATCTCAGGCCAGGGTTCTTGACGCGCCATATCCAGCAGATGATTTAACTGCTGCCGCATGACCAGATAATTGGGCTCCTGGGGTCGCAAGGCCGTTACCGTCGCCATGAGTCCACCTTGCTGTAACAGCAAGAGGTAATCATCACTATCTGCCAAGGTCGGCTGCAAATTGAACTTCCGGACATTGAGGCGCTCTCTGGCATCCCAGCTCAACTGGTGCCACTGACTCCGAAACCGCTGCAGCGTCATATAAGACTCGGCAAAGAGTCGTCCCTGGGTGGCGGCATCCTGACTATTCATCAAAGCCAGCCAGAGCTCATTGAACCGCGGATGAATATTTGCAACCGCCAATTCCAACAATTGCTGAGCCAGCTCTTTTCTTTCTTCAGCACTGGGCAAGGGATAGACGGACGTTGGAGAAAATACAGCCACTGCCTCACCATGCAGAGGCGGTGTCGCAGTCGGTAATGACTCAACGGCGACCGCATGCCCGGACACGGCGGCGCCAAGCATCCAAAATCCAATACCCCAACGATTGACTTGCCTAAATAACATCCTGCCTCCACTGTGGAGGGATCTTGATTGCTGATCCCACACAAGTTATTTGCTACATCCTGTTCTGCAGAAACTGGTTCCATACCAGCCCGTTGCAGTGTTTAGGTTTCACAACAAGCTGTCAATCCGGCGATTTGCTTTCCACAGAGGCCATGATCGAGGTCACACCGAATCATACTTCGGCCAACCGTAACCCAATCCCCGGTTTCAAACCAATGCCTTCTCGAGCTCAATCACATAGTTTCACAGAACATATGTTTATAACTAAATGTCACTTCCGATTACTGTTTATATGATTAATCTAACATTATCTGCTGAAAACATAGGGACAGCGCCATGAGCAAAGTGTACGAAGATAACTCACTGACTATTGGAAACACGCCTTTAGTCAAACTGAACCGGGTCAGTAAAGGACGAGTTCTGGCAAAGGTAGAAAGCCGGAACCCCAGCTTCAGCGTAAAATGCCGTATCGGTGCCAATATGATTTGGGACGCCGAAAAGAAAGGATTGTTGGGCCCGGGGAAGGAAATTATCGAACCGACCAGTGGGAATACTGGTATTGCTCTGGCTTTCGTGGCCGCGTCCCGTGGTTACGCCATTACCTTGACCATGCCCGCCACCATGAGCCTGGAGCGTCGCAAGTTACTGAAAGCTCTGGGTGCCAATCTTGTCCTGACTGAAGGCCCCTTGGGGATGAAGGGCGCGGTTGCTAAAGCTGAAGAAATTCGCGATTCGGATCCTGAAAAGTACATCCTGCTGCAACAATTTGATAATCCGGCAAACCCGGAAATTCATGTCAAGACCACGGGTCCGGAAATTTGGGATGCTACCGATGGTGAGGTCGATGTCATCGTCGCAGGCGTAGGGACCGGTGGCACCATTACCGGGATCTCCCGTTACATTAAGCAGATCCAGGGTAAAGCTATTACCAGCGTTGCCGTTGAACCGAAGGAATCTCCGGTTATCAGCCAAAAATTGGCTGGCGAAGAGATTAAACCAGGCCCCCATAAGATCCAGGGCATTGGCGCCGGCTTCATCCCGGGTAACTTGGATCTTTCCTTGCTTGATCGTGTCGAACAGGTCACCAGCGACGAAGCTGTTGAGATGGCTCGCCGTTTGATGCAGGAAGAAGGCATTCTTGCCGGTATCAGCTCGGGTGCAGCAGTGGTCGCAGCCAACCGGATTGCTGAGTTGCCAGAGTTTAAAGACAAGACCATAGTGGTCATACTCCCAAGCTCGGGCGAACGTTATCTCTCCAGCGTCTTGTTCCAGGGCCAGTTTGGTGAGCAAGAGCTCCAAGCCTGATCCAGAGCTAATTTTCATTATTTTTACTCTAAAAACGAGGCGCCGGTTTATCCGGCGCCTTTTTTTCGTGCTATATACCCAAAAGAAGCTGCCAATAACATATTTCACATAGAGAAATATGTTGTCTACCCTCGGTGGAATAATGCCATGCAAAACGTTTCATTTGCCTTCATTGACTTGGCGCAAGGGTTTTCAATGCTAACGTATCAAAAGGTAACGCATGGATATTTTTTGTTGCATCCTAACGGTATGGCCTTTTGCCAACCACGAGAGCAAGGCATAATCCGGTGCGGTTGAGGTCTTATTGGTCAAAGAATTACCAACAATCAAGGCACACCAATAAGTACCGAACACGTTTAACTCGCTCGAGGATTCCAGGTTCAATATTTGTCCTGAAATCATCATCAACAACATTGGGGTGAAAAATGTTTGAGAAATCTGTAGTCATTACTGCTGAAAACGGTCTCCACACTCGTCCGGCTGCTCAGTTCGTCAAAGAAGCCAAGGAGTTCCAAAGTGAAATTACCGTCGTCAGTGGTGGTAAATCCGCCAGCGCCAAGAGTCTGTTCAAGCTGCAAACTCTCGGTCTGACCAAAGGCACTACCGTGACGATCAAAGCTGATGGCGCTGATGCTCAGAAGGCTGTAGAAAAATTGGTCGCACTGATGGCTGAGCTGGAATAATCCAGCTCCCCCTTCAGCATTCTGGCATCCACACACAACTACAGGTACGGCTATGATTTCTGGAATTCTGGCATCTCCGGGCATCGCGTTTGCGAAAGCACTCCTGCTCAAAGAAGATGAAATCGTCATCAACAACGAATCCGTTGCAGAGGCCAATATTGAGACTGAAGTAGCGCGTTTTTTCGACGCCCGCGCTAAATCGTCTCAGCAACTCGAAGCCATCAAAGTGATGGCTGGCCGCACATTCGGTGAAGAGAAAGAGGCCATCTTCGAAGGGCACATCATGTTGCTCGAAGATGAAGAATTGGAAGGTGACATTGTCTCTCTGATCCGCGATGAGCGTTTCAGTGCAGAAAAAGCGATTCATCATGCGATTGAACAATATGCATCCATGATGGCAGAACTGGATGATCCCTATCTGCGTGAGCGCGCCACAGATTTCCGTGATATCGGTACCCGTCTGGTGAAGAATGCCTTGGGTATGGAAATCGTCAATCTCAGCACCATTGATGAAGAAGTCATCTTGGTCGCACACGATCTGACGCCTTCAGAAACAGCCCAAATCAACCTGAATTTTGTGCGTGGCTTCGTTACCGATATCGGCGGCCGGACCTCGCATACCTCCATCATGGCCCGATCTTTGGAACTCCCGGCCATCGTGGGGACCAATGACATCACTAAACAGGTCAAATCTGGCGACTTCCTGGTGCTGGATGCCTTGCACAACCACGTGCTGATCAACCCGAGCGACGAACAACTCAAGAAGCTCAAGGACGCTCAGGCTAAATTCCTGGCTGAGAAAGCTGAACTGGCAAAACTCAAAGAGCTGCCAGCCGAAACCACAGACGGTCACCGTGTCGAAGTGTGTGCCAACATTGGCACGATCAAGGATATGGATGGCGCACACCGCAATGGCGCTGAAGGTGTCGGCCTCTACCGGACTGAATTCTTGTTTATGGATCGTGATGCTCTGCCTTCTGAAGAAGAGCAATACCATGCCTATAAAGAAGTCGCAGAGTCCATGCCGGATCACCCGATCATTGTCCGCACTATGGACATTGGTGGTGATAAAGAACTGCCTTACATGAAGTTCCCCAAGGAAATGAACCCCTTCCTGGGCTGGCGCGCTGTACGGATCTTCTTTGATCGTAAAGACATCATGCATACCCAGTTGCGCGCCATTTTACGTGCCTCGGCTTATGGCAAATTGCGCATCATGTTCCCGATGATCATCTCCGTAGAAGAGCTGCGTGCACTGAAGCAAGAGATTGAAGAGCTGAAGGCCGAGCTGCGCAGTGAGCAACTGCCATTTGACGAGTCCATCGAAGTCGGTGTGATGATTGAAACACCAGCCGCTGCCGTGATTGCCCGTCATTTGGCGAAAGAGGCTGACTTCTTCTCCATCGGTACCAACGATCTGACCCAGTACACTCTGGCCGTTGACCGTGGTAACGAACTGATTTCCGGGTTGTATAACCCCCTGTCCCCTTCCGTTTTGACCCTGATCAAACAGGTTATTGACGCGTCCCATGCTGAAGGCAAGTGGACCGGGATGTGTGGTGAACTGGCTGGTGATGATCGAGC
Source organism: Pseudaeromonas sp. HNCC25DJ182 (assembly GCF_055413365.1). Classification (NCBI taxonomy): domain Bacteria; kingdom Pseudomonadati; phylum Pseudomonadota; class Gammaproteobacteria; order Aeromonadales; family Aeromonadaceae; genus Pseudaeromonas; species Pseudaeromonas sp. HNCC25DJ182. The sequence goes on from NZ_JBVAYG010000001.1 coordinate 126,360, forward strand.
CTCCCTGCTGCTGCTGGGTATGGGACTGGATGAGTTCTCCATGAGCGCCATGTCCATTCCGCGCGTCAAGCAGTTGGTGCGCAGTGCCAATTATGCAGAAGTCAAAGCCATGGCAGACCAAGCGTTGGCTTGTGCTACCATTGCTGAAGTTGAAGCCGTGCTGGATACCTTTGTGAAGCAAAAGGCTGTCTGTTAATATCACTGCATATAAGATAAAAACAACTCTTAGGAGCTAACGCTATGGGTTTGTTCGACAAACTGAGACGACTGGTATCTGATGACAGCGCTGACACCAGCGGCATCGAAATTTTTGCACCGCTCTCTGGTGAAATTATTCCGATTGAAGATGTACCGGATGTGGTTTTTGCTGAAAAAATCGTCGGTGACGGTATTGCCATCAAGCCAGCAGGCAACAAGATGGTAGCTCCTTGCGATGGCACCATTGGCAAGATTTTCGAAACCAATCATGCCTTCTCCATCGAATCCGATTCCGGCATCGAGTTATTTGTCCACTTCGGCATCGACACCGTCGAACTGAAGGGTGAAGGTTTTACCCGTATCGCCGCTGAAGGTCAGCAAGTGAAGAAGGGTGATACCATCATCGAGTTCGATCTGGCTCTGCTGGAAGCCAAGGCAAAATCAACTCTGACTCCGGTTGTCATCTCCAACATGGATGACATCAAAGAGCTGATCAAACTCAATGGCGCAGTAACCGTTGGTGAAACACCGGTGATGCGCATCAAGAAGTAAGTTTACTTCTACAAAAAACCCGCCTTCCGGCGGGTTTTTTTATGGCGCTGTCCCTGTTATGCATGGCTCGCATCAAAACCCGGTATCAGGCTGGTGTCCAGGAATCCGGATGAACACTGACACGCCGTAAAACACCCATGTTGGCTCGTTGGCGGCATCAGTGCCGCCAACGGTCTGCATTTCGTCCAGACTCGATCCCTATTTATTCCCAACAGGTAACTGGGACAGCTTCTTTTTATGGGACTTTCGCCATCAGCGTGTACGCCTCCGGATGACCCCCTCCTGAATGGTCGACGCAACCAGCATGCCATCACGGGTAAAGAACTGACCCCGAACCAGACCACGCCCCCCTGAGGCGCTTGGACTATCCACCGCATAAAGCAACCAGTCATCGAAGCGAAATTCCCGATGGAACCACATCGCATGATCGATGGTCGCGACCTGTAATCCGGCATCAAAAAAGGCTACGCCATGGGGCTGCAGGGCGGTCGGCAAAAAATTGAAGTCTGAGGCATAAGCCAATAGATACCGGTGGATTGCCTGCTCATCGGGCATCTGGCCGTTGGCCCGGAACCAGACATGACGTTTCGGCGGACAGGCCTCGGCTCGTAGTGGATTGACGAAGCTGACCGGGCGCATCTCGATAGGTTTATCACTCAATAGCTTGTCATGCAAAAACGAAGGGATATAAGCCTTAAGCTCCTGAGCCCACTCCAGTTCACTCTTGAGCCCCTCAGGTCCCGGGACATCTGGCATGGCATCCTGATGATCCAGCCCCGGCTCTTCCAGTTGAAATGAACCATTCAGGTAGAAGATGGGTTTACCATGCTGGATCGCCTGCACACGCCGCGTCGAGACAGTATTACCGTCACGGATATGTTCGACCTCGTACAAAATAGGACAGGTGACATCCCCGGGACGCAAAAAATAACAGTGCAGGGAATGCACCATGCGCTCTGGCTCGACGGTCTGCTGTGCGGCCGAGAGGGCCTGCCCCATCACTTGGCCGCCGAAGACAGCGCCGAATCCCAGATCCTGGCTTTGACCACGAAAATGACCTTCCTCGATGCGCTCCAGCGCCAGCTGGGAAAGTAGATTATTGAGTACCTGCGTCATGACATGACTCTCTGACAGAAGAAGGAAACCAGTCGGCAGGCTACCAGAATGGTCTGCATTTTAAAATTTGTGGTCACGCACGCCATACAAAAACGGACAGCCAGTGCTGTCCGTTTCAGATGACCCAGTAGGCTTATGCCTTGAGCAAGTAGGCACGCAACGCACTGAAATCGGCATCCATCTCATCGGAAAGCAAAGCCAGATCCGCACGTTCTGCCAGTGGCGCCGGTAAATTCAGCTGGATGTTCAGGATCGACTCCACACTCTCCTTGAACTTGGCTGGATGGGCTGTACACAGGAAGATACCCGCTTCATCGGCCGCCAGCTGGCTCTGCAGCAGATCCCAGGCAATGGCGCCGTGAGGCTCACACAGATAGCCTTGAGCATACAGACGCTTGAGCGCATCTTCGGTTTGAGCATCGCTGAGTGAACCGGATGCCAAGCTTTGCAGATCCCAGCCCTTGACCTTGAACAGCTCTTCCACACGAGGCCAGTTATTCGGACGACTGACATCCATGGCATTGGATAGGGTGGCAACGGTAGCCTTAGGATCCCAAGTGCCCTGCTGCAGATAGCGTGGCACTGTATCATTGGCATTGGTGGCGACCATGAAGCGCTTCACCGGTAACCCCAGCGCCTTGGCAATCAATCCTGCGGTCAGGTTACCGAAGTTACCGGACGGCACGGCAATCACCGCCTGAGCGCGCTTCTCGGCAGGCAGTTGTGCAACCGCCTCGAAGTAATAGCAAACCTGGGCCAGCAACCGGCTGATATTGATGGAATTCGCGGAGTTCAGGCCAATCGCCTGCTTCAGCTCCTCGTCATCAAACGCCTGCTTCACCAGCGCCTGGCAATCATCAAAGGCGCCATGAACCGCAATGGTGCGAATATTGCCACCGAGGGTACAGAACAGTTTTTCCTGCAACGGGCTGATCTTGCCCTTCGGATAGAGGATCACCACCTCGATATTCGGCAAGCCATAGAAGGCATGAGCTACCGCGGCTCCGGTATCCCCGGAAGTAGCAGTCAGGATGGTGATCTTTTTACCATCCGACACTGCCATCAGCGATTGCGCCATGAAACGGCCACCGAAATCCTTGAAGGCCAGCGTCGGGCCATGGAACAGCTCAAGCGCGTACTGATTCGTACCGACCTCAACCAGCGGAGCCGGGAAGGTGAACGCATTGGCAACCAACTGAGCCAGTTCCGGCAGTTCATCCCCCAGCAGATGGCGCAGAATGATCGCGGAACGCTCAACCAATGGCTTGGCAAGTAAACCTTCGACATCAGCCAGCGGCGCTATGCTGTCAGGGAAAAACAGCCCCTGTTCACGCCCTAACCCCTGCTTGACGGCTTGCGCGAAATTAACCTGTTCACTGTGATCTTTGATGTTGTACAGCTTCATAATCCTGTGTCCCTTACTCGATTACATTCACCGTGGTGCCCGCGCGATCGATACGGCACACGTGGCAGAACCCGTCCTGATTCTGGATAAAATTGGCTTCCAGCCACTCCTGCATACGCAGTGCTTGTTGCTTGTCCGTCATCACCACAAACACACTGGGACCAGAGCCTGAAATCCCGGTCGCTAATGCGCCCGATAACGCCGCATGCTGACGCACCTCGTTAAAGCCCGGGATCAATGCCTGACGGTAGGGCTCGGCGATGACATCCTTGAGCACGGCTGCGGCCAATTGATCCTGCCCGGTATAACTGGCATGGATAAAGGCAGCCAGGCGACGGCCATAGGTCAGACAGTCACTGCGTCGATATTGTGCCGGCAGAATCGCACGTGCTTCTGCGGTACTGATGCTGATCCCGGGATAACAGGACACCCAGTACCAATGCTCGAAATCCGGAATCGATTGACTGATCACCCCAGCTTCCTCGATCATCAACTGGATACCACCCAGATAGCAAGGAGCAACGTTATCGTAATGTACGGAGCCGGAAATGCTGCCTTCCAGTTCCCCCATCAGCAACAGTTGCTCGTCTTTATTCAGAGCAAAGTCGTGAAAACCGTTCAGGCCTTCCAGTGCCGCTACAATGCTCGAAGCGCTGGAGCCAAGCCCCGAGCCGATGGGCAAATTCTTTTCCAGCACCATATGCAGCGGCTGAATGCTGCGCCCCTTTTTCTTGAGCGCCTCGGCATAGCCTAAATAACAGGCATAGACGATGTTTTTTTGTGGATCGACGGGCAGCTTATGGGCAAAACGGCCCCGGCATTCCAGCGTAAAATCTTGCGCACCGGCGTGCACTTCAACCCGATCACCGAGTAAAGATCCGTCAATCGGGGCCAAAGCAGCCCCGAGTACATCGAAACCGACACTGACATTCCCTATCGATGCGGGTGCGTAGGCAACAACCGCCATGTTAAACCTCCTGTTTCCAATTCAGGGTACGCAGCAGATCTGCAAACACCCCCGCCGCAGTGACTTCGGTTCCCGCTCCGTAACCGCGGAGCACGAGAGGAATCGGCTGATAATAAGTAGAGAAGAACGCCAGCGCGTTTTCGCCATCCTTGACCTTATACAGGGGATCATTGTCATCCACTGCCTTGATGGCCACCTTGCATTTACCATCCTTGATGGAGCCAACGTAGCGCAAGACCTGCCCCTGCGCTTTGGCTTCGGCCACCTTGCTGGCAAACCAAGCATCCGCTTCCGGCAAACGACGGATAAAGCTCTCGGTATCGCCGCTGGCATCAAAATCTGGTGGCAGAGCTTGCTCGACCTCCACGTCGGCCAAGTCCAGTACCATACCCGCTTCACGAGCCAGGATCAGCAGCTTGCGCGCCACATCCATGCCACTGAGATCATCTCGCGGATCCGGTTCGGTGAAGCCCTTGCCCTTGGCGGTCAGAGTCGCCTCGGAGAAGCTCATCCCCTCATCCAGCTTGCCGAAGATAAAGGACAAGGAGCCGGAGAGGATACCGTCAAAGGCCTTGAGCTTGTCACCTGCCTTGATCAGGTTCTGCAGGTTCTCGATGACCGGCAAACCAGCACCCACGTTGGTTTCATACAGGAACTTGCGGCGCGTTAATTGTGCGGTTTTACGCAGCTCACGGTAGTAGGCCATGGAGCTGGTATTGGCTTTCTTGTTCGGTGTAACCACATGGAAGCCGGCCGCCAGGAAATCGGCATACTGGTTAGCCACAGACTCATCAGAGGTACAGTCGACGATCACCGGGTTGATGAGGTGACTATCGTCGACCAATTTTTTCACCGCACCCAGCGTGAAACCGTGGGCTGCCTCTTCGAGCAAAGCACTCGTATTGGCCAGATCCAGGCCATCTCGATTCAGTGCCAGTTTACGGGAGTTCGCCAGACCGACCACACGCAAGCCGATGCCCTGTGCCGCCAGCACTGGCTGTTGACGACGGATTTGTTCCAACAAGGCGCCACCGACGCCGCCCAACCCCACCAGGATCAGGTCGATAAACTGCATGCTGGTGAAGAAGTTCTGGTGACACGCCTTGATGGCCTCGTTGACCTTACCCTTGGTCACGACCGCGGAAATAGAGCGCTCACTGGAGCCCTGTGCGATGGCCACCACATTGATGTTGCCCTGTGCCAGCGACAGGAAGAAACGCGCCGCAACGCCTTTGCTGGTGCGCATGCCATCGCCGACCACCGAGATGATAGCCAGCTCATGACGCATCTCGATGGCTTCCAGCAATCCGGCCTTCAGTTCCAGCTCGAACTCCTCTTCCAGGATCAGACGGGCCTTTTCCGCATCGTAGGTATGGATACAGAAGCTGATGCTGTACTCGGAAGAGGACTGGGTGATCAGTGTAATGGATACACCGGCACGGGAAACCGCGGTGAAGATGCGACCGGCCATGCCGACCATGCCTTTCATACCTGGGCCGCTGACGTTGATCATGGAGATCCCGGCCAGATCGGAGATGCCCTTGACCGGTAGCTCGTCATCGCCCTGCTCGGCAATCAGAGTGCCCTCGCCCTGTGGGTTGAAACTGTTCTTGATGAGACAAGGAATATGGAACTGAGCGATGGGCGCTATGGTCCGCGGGTGCAGAACCTTGGCACCAAAGTAAGAAAGCTCCATCGCTTCCTTATACGACATGCGCTTGAGCAGCACCGCATCCGGCACCAAACGCGGATCGCAACTGTAGACACCATCCACATCAGTCCAGATTTCACAGCACTCGGCGCTGACACAGGCGGCCAGACAAGCTGCGGAGTAATCCGAGCCATTGCGCCCTAACAGCACCAGTTCACCCTTCTCATTGCCGCCGGTGAAACCTGCCATCAAATAGACAGCTTCAGCCTTGAGCGGCTCGGCTTGAAAACGGGCACGGGAGACATCGATGTTGACATGGGATTCCAGGAAACCACCTTCAGCCAGCAGTAGCTTGACCGGATCAATCAGCACCACCTCATGTCCACGAACACTCAGCAATTCATGCATGCAGGCAATGGATAGGGCTTCACCGCGGCTGAGGATCTGCGCCTGAATATTATCCGGGCATTGGCCCAGCAGGGTGATGCCTTGCATCTGCCGACGAACACCGGCAAATTCAAGCTCCATTCGCGCCTTGAGCTTGCTGTCGTCCAGCGCTGGATATTTACTCTTTAAGCCAGCAATCAGGCGGGTGAAGATCCCTTCAATCTGCGCCAGAGTTTCTGAGGCATCCAGCCCCCGGCTCGTCTGTTCCACCAAGGCAACCAGGTGATTGGTCACCTTGGCAGGAGCTGACAGAACCAACGCCACCTGAGCTTGCTGCTGGTTGTTAACCACAATGTCCGATACCCGCAAAAAACGCTCGGCATCAGCCAGTGAAGAGCCTCCAAACTTCAAAACACGCATACACATCTCCCTGTAACGAAAAAGCCCGTACCTTAGGGGTACGGGCTTTTGAAATTTCTGAACCTGTTGTCAGTGCACTCAGCAGCCCGCCCCGATACCACCCAAGGTGGTGCCGGTAATAATAATTGTGGTGGTGCGGGTGATCACTGACAGCATGTTGGAAATCAAACCTGAATGAATAAACGCGCTTAGCAATACCGGATTGCCCTACTACCTGTCAATCTATTCTTGAATTTGCCAACGCCTTGGCCAGATCCTTGCACAGCAGATGTAACAGGTTCATATCCCGCTGTGCCAGCATAGGAATGCCATCCAGCACCCACTTCCTTAGTTTTTCATCCTGAGATACACCGATTGCATCGAGTATTTGTTCTGATTGTGATTGCAGAGCATGGACCTGAGCCTGTTCAGGTTGGGCAACCTGCTCGGGGACAGTTTCCCCATCGAATAATGTGGAGAGCTCATAGGCATATAACATGATGGCCTGCCCCAGATTCAAGGAGGGGTAACCCACTCGCAATGGCAAATAGCTAACCAGATCGGCTTGTGCCAGTTGGGCATTGGACAAACCGGACTCTTCGCACCCAAACAGAATGCCGATACGACGTAAGCTGGATTTGCTGCGGATCTGCTGGCACACCTCATCCGGCGTCAAATAACGGTAGTGTTCGCCACGCTGCCGCGCCGTTGTCGCGACCACCAGATCCAGGTCAGCCAAGGCATCAGGTAAATCATCAAACCGTTGCGCACTGGTCAACACCTCTTGTGCGCCATGAGCAACCCAGTGCGCCTCATCCCGGGTATGCACATCACTAGCAACAATCCGCAACTGTGCTAACCCCATGGTCTTGAGAGCCCGTGCCGCAGCACCGACATTTTCCGGTCGTGCCGGCGCCATCAGGATAAAAATGAGTTCCATAGCATCTCCCTCTCCCACGAGGGCGCCAATCTAGCGTCAGCGCCGGGGGAATACCAGCACTTGCACTATTATTCCCATGGTGCCGCGGGGTGACCGACCATAAATATAACTTGGCTCACTGATCCTGGGATGTAGCTGTGCCATGCTTATGCTCATTGTATGCGGGGAGTCCCATGAACCGACTAGGCAACCGTCTCTTATTTGCTATCTGTATGCTGGCCATGATGAGCCCGGCAGGGGCGGTCGTGCACAGCTTTGGATCAGGGAAAACGGCTCTTGGCGATCATATCTATGTCAGTACTTACACGCCTTCTCTGCTCGAGCAGAACTTGTACGCCAAACAGCAGTTGATCTATGACTGGCAATTCAAAGGGGGCTATCAAGAGAATTGGAAAGGTTGGTACTCCTTCTTTGAAACGGGCGCCGCCAAGCCCAATGTGGATGGCATCACTCAACAGAACTATCAATTCAGCTCCGGTGTCGGTTACCACTGGAATGACAACCTGATCCTATCCAGCAGCATGCGGCAAATTTTTGCTGAAACGTCCGATACCCAGCTCGAATTCAGCTCAACCCTGCAGTTAAGCCAAGTCCTGAGTGTACAGGCCGCCTATGGCCTTTCCAAAGATGAGAGCCTGCAAGAAATTGCCTTGGGCCTCGCTTACCAGTTTTAACCGCACCGCCACCCTGCTCGTCTTTTACGAGCAATCGCGCTTCCACCATTTGACCTTCCGATTAAAGTTGATATACGTCAAACAAGCTCTCGATTCTTGCCCCTCCCCCCCAGTCAGCTATTGTTAACCGCCTGTTACTTGATACATTCCCTGCCCGTTACACATGGGTTTCTTTCAATCCTTGAAAGGTTGAAGTACGCCCGAGGAATGAGACCACAGCGTCAAAATCACCGAAAAAATAGCTTGCTGCACTAAGCGCTGTGAACTACTCATCGCCTTTAGTAAAACGAAATGTTAAATTTTCTGTCAGTTTTTTAACCTCCTGGGTAATGTCCATGCACACACCACAGATCCTGATCGTCGAAGACGAGCTCGTGACACGCAATTCTCTGAAAAGCATCTTTGAAGCAGAAGGCTACGATGTGCTCGAAGCCAATAACGGCGATGAGATGCATGAAGCTTTAACCGACAATGATGTTGATCTTGTCATCATGGACATCAATTTACCGGGGAAAAATGGCCTGCTGTTGGCCCGTGAGTTACGTGAGAAAGGCCAAACCGGCCTGATGTTCCTGACCGGGCGCGACAATGAAGTAGATAAGATCCTTGGCCTGGAAATTGGCGCCGATGATTACATCACCAAGCCATTTAATCCGCGCGAGCTGACGATCCGGGCCCGCAACCTGCTCAGCCGCACCCGTCGCGGGGATGACACTTCAGGTACTGCGACGAACCAGCAGCAAAACTACCGTTTCAATGGCTGGACGCTGGATATCAACAGCCGGAGCCTGATCAATCCATCAGCCGAATCATTTCGTCTTCCACGCTCCGAGTTTCGAGCCCTGCTGCATTTTTGTGAAAACCCGGGCCAAATCCAGACCCGTGCTGACTTATTACTGAAGATGACCGGTCGTGAACTCAAACCACACGATAGAACCGTAGACGTGACTATCCGGCGGATCCGTAAACATTTTGAATCGGTGCCAGATACTCCGGAAATCATCGCCACCATCCACGGTGAAGGCTACCGCTTTTGTGGCACCCTGGAAGTCGATTAATTCGATATTATCCTCCTGATAACTGATGATTCCGGGGCGCGCTGCGCCCCGGAGTCATTTCTGCCTCGCCCTGTTACGCACCACACATCGCCCTTCTATGCCGGAATCCACTACTCTTGCAGGGTGGCGTTAGCAACTATTTAGCTATAGATAGTAGCCATTTAGCCATCCAGACATAAAAAAGTCCGTTGACACAACTCTGTGAACGCCATAGCATCTTTTACCATGATTACTGGCATATCTAGCCAGTTTGGCTGCAGCTCCAGTCATAACCAGTGACAGACGCCGCCGTAGCATGAGATTAACCATGATTAAACTAAGTAAAATTGCAAAAACATACGGTCAAGGCTCCCAGGCCGTGGTCGCCCTCAAACCCACCGACCTGCAGATCGGCAAGGGGGAAATCTTCGGGGTGATTGGCGCATCCGGGGCTGGTAAAAGCACCCTCATTCGTTGTGTCAATCTTCTGGAGCGACCAACCTCAGGCCATGTCGAAGTCGATGGTATCGAATTAACCGCGCTGGCGAATCATGAGCTGACCCTGGCCCGTCGCAAGATTGGCATGATCTTCCAACACTTCAATCTGCTCGCCTCGAGAACCGTATTCGAGAATGTTGCGCTACCTCTGGAGCTGGCAGGCATAGATAAAGCCGGTATTCAGCAACGGGTCACCAAGCTGCTGGATCTGGTGGGCCTGAGCAATCGTGCCGATGCCTATCCATCTGAACTCTCTGGTGGACAGAAACAGCGAGTCGCCATCGCCCGGGCTCTGGCTCCCGAGCCCAAGGTATTGCTGTGCGACGAAGCCACCTCGGCGCTGGATCCACAAACTACCCAATCCATCCTGGCCCTGCTCAAAGAGATCAACCTCAAACTGGGGCTGACCATATTGCTGATTACCCATGAAATGGATGTAGTGAAGAGTATTTGTGATCGGGTCGCCATCATCAGCGAGGGGGAGTTAATCGAACAAGGGGAAGTCGCCTGGTTCTTCTCTCATGCCAAGACCCAACTGGCGCAAGACTTTATTCGCTCCACCATTCACTTACCGATCCCCCAGGAATATCAGGCCCGGTTGCTGGACGAGCGGATTGAGCAGAGCTGGCCCTTACTGCGCCTGGGCTTCAGTGGCAATACGGTCGATGCGCCGCTGATTTCCCAAGCCAGCCGCCAATTCGGAATCGATGTCAGTATTCTCAGCGCCGACATTGAGTACGCTGGTGGCGTCAAATTTGGTTTCCTGCTCGCCGAACTGTTTGCCACACCGGCCGCGACGCAACAGACCATCGATTTTTTCCGTGAGCACCAAATCCAGGTAGAGGTATTAGGCTATGTCCGCAGCCATGATTGATTTGTTACTCCTGGCCTTGGGTGAAACCATCCTCATGGTCGCAGCGTCGGCACTGTTCAGTGCGTTATTGGGTATTCCATTGGGCGTGGCCCTGCATGTGACCAAAGCCGGACAAATCCTGGCCCAACCGAAACTGCAGCGCCTGCTGGGCACCCTCGTCAATATCGGCCGCTCGGTGCCATTCATTATTTTGCTGGTGGCCATCATTCCGTTTACCCGACTCATCGTCGGAACCAGTATCGGTACGGTTGCCGCCATAGTCCCCCTTACCGTCGGCGCCATTCCGTTTGTCGCGCGCCTGATTGAGGGCGCCCTGATCGAGGTACCATTCGGTCTTCAGGAAGCCGCTCAGGCCATGGGAGCAAAACCACTGCAGATCATCCAGAAAGTATTACTACCCGAAGCCTTGCCCGGGATTATCAATGCTCTCACCATCACGCTGGTAACCCTGGTGAATTACTCGGCGATGGCGGGTGCTATCGGTGGTGGTGGCCTGGGGGATGTGGGTATTCGCTACGGCTATCAACGCTTTGACCCTGCCATTATGCTGGTCACCGTGGTGATTCTGGTGCTGCTGGTGCAACTGATCCAAGGACTGGGTGACCGTCTGGTCAAACGTGTCGATCATCGCTAAAAAATCGAGTTTTATCCAACAGGAGGTTTCCATGAAATATGCACTACATACTGCCGCCGCCTTGCTCTCTGCATTGCTGATCTCGGGATGTGGCAAAGATGCACAAGACAACCATATCAAAGTCGGTGCGATTGCCGGTACCGAAGCGCAGGTGGTGGAAGTAGCCAAGCAAGTCGCCAAAGAGAAGTTCGGCCTGGAAGTCGAAATTGTCAGCTTCAGCGACTATGTCACGCCAAACGTCGCGCTCAACGATGGCAGCATTGATGTCAACGCCTTCCAACACAAGCCTTACCTGGATTCACAAATCAAGGATCGTGGCTACAAACTGGCGGCTGTGGGCAATACGTTCGTCTATCCGATAGCTGGCTACTCCAAGAAAATCAAGACCATAGCTGAGTTGAAAGAAGGCGCCCAAATCGCGGTCCCCAACGATCCGACCAATCTCGGCCGCTCTTTGCTGCTGCTGCAAAAGCAGGGCATCATCCAGCTGAAGGCAGATGTCGGCCTGAATGGAACAGTGCTGGATATCGTCGGCAATCCGAAGCAAGTCAAGATTGTCGAACTGGAAGCGGCGCAACTGCCACGCTCCCTGGATGATGTGGATCTGGCGATTATCAACACCACCTATGCCTCGCAAATTGACCTGTTGCCAACTCGGGATGGTCTGTTTGTCGAAGACAAGGACTCACCTTACGTGAATCTGGTGGTGGCTCGTGAAGACAACAAGGATGCAGAAAAGGTCAAACAGTTCGTGCAGGCCTATCAAAGCGATGAAGTCTACAAAGCCGCACAAGAGTTGTTCAAAGGCGGCGTCGTCAAGGGCTGGTAACACGCCAACCCCGGCCGTGTAATTTTTTGTAAATGCGGTTAGAATCCACAGAAAGGCCACGAAAGCGTGGCCTTTCTTTTTTTCAGTCGCTATTGTTGGGCTGAGCATAATGAATACGATAACTAACAAAAAAAACTGCACGGATCACGGAAGTTACCGCCATGAAAGACTGGTATTTAGCGTATTGCCGCCATCGCGAAGAGGGGAGAGCCAGCATGCACCTGAGAAATCAGGGTGTGGACAGCTACTACCCCATGGTTCAGGTCGAGAAGTTACAGCGGGGCCACCGTGTCGCACGGATGGAGCCCATGTTCCCCTCCTATCTGTTTGTGCAAGTCGATTTGGATACCTTCCCCCCCTATCGCCTGAACTCCACCCGGGGTCTGCGTCATATGGTGCGCTTTGGTAATCAATGGACCAAGGTTCCCAAGGAGCTGGTCTATTCGTTGATGTGTCACGAAGATAGCGACGAGGTGCGAGCGCTGCTGAGTCAGTTACCCTGCAGCGGTGATAAGGTACGGATCAACGAAGGCGCCTTTGCCGGACTCGAAGCCCTCTATCTGGAGCCGGACGGCGATCAGCGCTCCTATCTGCTGCTGGAGATGCTGCATAAGCAGTTCCAACACAGTATCGATAATCGCGCCTTTGCCCTGATCTCAGGCTAACCTTCACAACTTGATGACCAAGGGGACTCTAGCGCCCCTTGCGTCATCAGAAGCCACGCAGTAACCGGTATTCCGCCTGCACATAGGTATCGGTCATGCCACTGACATAGTCGACGAGCAGACGCACCCGGTAATACCACTCCAGTTCTTCCCAACGAGCATCCTCGCACTCAAGATCCCTGACCGCCCGGCGATAGGCATCCAGATGTCGCCGCGATAAACGATGGGATAAACGTCGATGCAGCGCATGGCCACTGCCCTCGTCATCCGCCAGCAGCGCCATAAATTCGGCATGAGTCAGCGTCAGCAGTCGCCCATAACTATCCAGTACGCCGGTTAATGCCGCATATCCTTCCAGCTCCAGCGCTTCAATCTCACGACAACGAAAAATCCGATCCCGGGCGAGCTGACGCAAGAGTGACAGCAATTCGATGGCTGGATGACCGCTGGCCAGTAAACTGCCAGCGAAATGCCCCTCCAGGATCGCGGACTCATGCTGCAGGTACTCCGCCACCACCACCCGGACCACCTCATCGGTCAAGCGCGCACGGAAGGTCGGAAAGAAGCCCTCTACGCTAGCCTGCGCCTCGGCCAGCAGCCCGGAGAGATACGCATCACCCTGCCAGACCGAGAGCAGGTGCTGTTGCAGCTCGAGCAGGCTCAACAAGCCACGATCGACCGCATCCTCCAGATCGGCGATGCAGTAACAGAGATCGTCGGCCGCCTCCATCAGATAAACCAGCGGGAATCGCTGCCCCATCTGCACCCCCAGCTGTTGCCGTAGCTGACTCACCAATCGGCGCTCACTGTAAAAATAACCAATCTTTTGTCCGGGTTCGGCGCCATCCCCCATGCCGACCGGCACCTTGATCAGGGTCGCCAGCAAGCTATAGGTCAAATCCATCTGTTGCAGGGAGTGCGCCAGCCGCAAGCTCTGGGCATTGCCATCAAACGCCAGCAGGTCCGGTTGGAGAGTCCGAGTCCATAGCTCACTCGGCTCCTGCGCCAAGCACTGGGCATAGAGAAGTGGCAATTGCTGCCCCAGCCACTCCCGCAGCACCGACTCGCCAAAGTGGCCGAACGGAGGGTTGCCCACATCGTGGAGCAGACAGGCCATTTCCAGCAGATTCAACAAAGGCATTTCCGGTAAACCGGCATCTTCCTTGGCGCGGAGCAAGGCTCGACAGATCTGGCGCCCCACCTGCTGCACCTCCAGAGAATGAGTCAAACGGCTACGAACAGAGGCTTTGACATCCAGAGGAAAAACCTGAGTTTTTTGCTGCAAACGCCTCACCGGAGCACTCTGTACCACGCGAGCCCGGTCCGCTTCCGTCGCATCCAGCAAGGAGTCGGCAGGCAAGTCACTGAAACGCGCCGGTTGCAACAACTGCTCATATCTCATCATCCGGTGACTCTCCCGAAGTTATTCCCCGCCATCAACTGGCCAACCAGGTTTTCAACTGCTGCAGATCGCTTGGATAGACACTCCGCAATTCAGCCACCCACACCTGGATCTGTTGCGACCACTCCGGCAAATCCGGGGATTGGGCCTGTTTGGCCAATTGGTGCAAACGCCGCAGGCCAATGGCCCCGACCGCGCTCTTGATCTTGTGCGCCTCACTGACGATCCCGTCCTGCTGCTGAGCTTCGAGCTGGTGCTCCAGCTCAGCCAGATAATCCGGCATCATCTGCTCGAACAGCTCCACGGCTCCGAGCAAAACCGACTTGCCCACCATGTCGGCGTAGTCCGTTAAAAAGGGCAGATCCAGAATATCCTCGAGCACCGGCGCATCGGCCGCGACAGCCGGTAGAGCAGGCACAGCCTCGAGCGCGGCCGGATCCGCATCCTGCGCCGCAGGCGCAAGAAACAGCTGGTGCAACACCCGCTTGAGATTGTCTACCGACAGCGGCTTGCCGATCACATCGCGCATGCCGTGGGCCAGATAAGTCGACTTGTCGCGGATCAGGTTGGCGGTTAACGCCACCAGCGGCGGCAGCGTCTCGCGCCCATGGCGCTCCAGCAACTGGTCCGCAACCTCAAATCCGGTCATATCCGGCAACTGGATATCCAGCAGTACCAGATCGAACGCCTCGGGTTGCATCAGTGCCAAGGCCTCCTCGCCGCAACGGGCCGGAACCACACTGTGCCCCAGCTTTTCGAGTAAGGCGGTCGCTACCGTGATGTTCAGCTCCACATCCTCGACCAACAGGATCCGCAGTGCCGGAGTCGTCAACTCGCTCTCCGGGGCTGGCTCCGGTAGCGACTCCACCTCCAGCTCCAGGGTGAAGCAGCTACCATGACCCTCTTCGCTATCCACCTCCAGCGTCCCCCCCATGGCTTCCACCAGTTGTCGGGACACCGCCAAGCCAATGCCGGTACCGACAGCATGCTTCTTGCCATTGACCTGGTAGTACATGGCAAAAATCTTGTCGAGCTCGGCAGCAGGGATCCCGACTCCGGTATCTTCAACCTCAAAGCGCAGATGAACATGCCGCTCGTCTTCCTGATGCATATAGATCCGTAACGTCACCCCGCCCTGTTCCGTGAACTTGATGGCATTACCGGTCAGATTCCACAGCACCTGCCGCAAGCGAGTTCCATCGGCCAAGACCCAGGGAGGGACATCACCATCCAGATCCACATGCAGATACAAACCTTTTTGCTCGGCCATCAGCCGGGTCAGAGACTCCAAATCGCTCAAGAATGCCGGTAAGTCGACCCGGGCTGGCGCGATCTGCAAGCGATGGCGATCAATTTTGTCCAGATCGATGATGTCGTTGAAAATATTGCCCAAGGTGACGGCACTGACATGGATGGTATTGAGATACTGACGCTGCTCAGCATCCAGACGGCTTTCCTGCAAAATCCGGCTCAGGCCGACGATGCCATTGAGCGGGGTGCGCAATTCGTGACTGATAGTCGAGATGAAGGTGGTCTTCTCCCGGCTCGCCTGCTCCAGCTGTTCCTGATAGCGCTTGCGCTCGGTGACGTCGCGACCAAAACCCAGCAGCCCCAAGCGGTTACCCCGCGCATCATAAAACGGCACCTTGC
Source organism: Pseudaeromonas sp. HNCC25DJ182 (assembly GCF_055413365.1). NCBI lineage: Bacteria > Pseudomonadati > Pseudomonadota > Gammaproteobacteria > Aeromonadales > Aeromonadaceae > Pseudaeromonas > Pseudaeromonas sp. HNCC25DJ182. The sequence continues at coordinate 142,238 of NZ_JBVAYG010000001.1, forward strand.
GCATCTCGAAACAGGCGGTATGCCCATCGGGATAGCGCATCCACTGCTCATAGGTGTAGGTCTGATTGCTGGCAAAAACATGACGATCAGTTTCCACCACTCGGTCCGCTATCTCAGGTTCATAGATGTCATGGGGCGTCTTGCCAATCAGCTCGGACTCTTTACAGCCAGTCAATGTTTCCATCGCCAGATTACAGCCGGAGAACTCCCCTTGCGGGTTGCGGTAGTAAATGATGTCTGGCGAACTATCGATGAAGGAGCGCAACAAGGCACTGCGATCCTCCAAGTCCAGCTGTGCCTGCTCCCGTCGGGCCACTTCGGCCTTCAGCTCGCTCATGGCCTGCTGCCGCGCCACCTCGGCCCTGTGAGTCTCTTCAATCTGCTGATTTAACTGGCTGATGTTGCTATGCAGTTGCACATTCAACGCCTGATCCCGTTCCCGCATCTCCTGTAGTTTGCTGACCATATGGGTCAGACGCTGCCGGGAGTCTTCCAGCTCATCGACCACAGCGGTAAGGAAATAGGCCGCCCAGGGAGTCACCAGCAAACCGAAAAATACCGAGCGCACTATGTCGACCACATCGACAATGCCACGGAGCAACAGCGTCACTCCCATCTGGATCAGCACCGCCAGCACTATGATGAAGAGCGCCAGTAACAAGCTGAAGCGAATGATCCCCAGCCGAGTCAGCCAATCCACATAATATTGGGCCCAGGATTTGATTTGCCGCATGCCAGTTCCTCGTAATACAACTCGGGCTATCATATCAACCCCAGGCCAGTCTCGGGCAGGATCCGCGCACAGTTAGTGGTAAATCGCGATAAAAACAACAAAGGGGCCTTTCGGCCCCCCAGATTTACATACGATTCTAGCGTCTCGTGTCGACAGTCAGCCCAACCGCTTAACGCGGTCGATCCGGCCGCTCCTGAGGCACACCATCGAATAAATCGGGATGCTGCTGCGCCAGCGCCTTGAGCATACTCTTGGTCACCAGCGTCACCCCGCCCTCGCTACGGTGAAAACGGCGGGCATCCTCCTCGGCGTCCTCCCCGATCACCAGACCCGGCGGCAACACACACTGTTTGTCGATGATCACCTTGTGCAGACGACAGCCCCGGTGGATGACCACATCCGGGAACGCGACCACTCCATCCAGCTTGCAGTTGGAGTGCACCCGCACCCCGGTGAACAACACCGAGTTGGCAATATCCGATCCACTGACGATGACACCGCCGGAAAACACCGAATTCAACGAATTCCCGGCTTTCCCCTCGTAATCCTGCACGAACTTGGCGGGTGGCAACTGCTTCTGATTGGTCCAGATAGGCCAACTTTCGTCATATAGATCCAGTTCCGGCACCACCGAAGCCAAATCCATATTCGCTTCCCAGAAGGAATCGACCGTACCGACATCGCGCCAGTAGCAGCAGTGCTCGTGTCCACGATTGCGCACACAGGAGAGGTTGAACGGATGGGCATGCGCCAGGCCGGCCTTGACCATTTTGGGGATGATGTTCATGCCAAAATCGCGGCACGAGCTGTCATCATCCTGATCCTCGGCCAGCACTTGATACAAGAACTCCGCATCAAACACATACACTCCCATGGAAGCCAACGAGGTCTCGGGATCACCGGGAATCGTCGGCGGATCTTCCGGCTTCTCGACAAAATCGATGATGCGGCGACTCTCATCGACCTGCATGACACCAAACGCCGAAGCCTCCTGCTTGGGCACCTCGATACAGGCGACCGTCACCGGACCGCCTAACTGCACGTGATCCATGATCAGCGTGGTGTAATCCATCTTGTAGACGTGATCCCCCGCCAACACCAGAATGTACTTGGGCGCATAATCGCGCACTATGTCCAGATTCTGGAACACCGCATCAGCGGTTCCCCGGTACCAGTTCACTTCGTCCACCCGTTGCTGGGCCGGCAGTAAGTCGATGAACTCGTTCATCTGGTAACGCAGGAAAGACCAACCGGCTTGCAGGTGACGCAACAGGCTATGAGACTTGTACTGGGTCACAACCCCGACCCGGCGGACACCAGAATTGATGCAGTTTGACAGTGCAAAATCGATGATGCGGAACTTACCACCAAAGTGGACCGCTGGCTTGGCTCGATTATCGGTCAGCTGCTTGAGTCGACTACCGCGACCGCCCGCCAGCACCAGAGCCATAGTCTGGTTCACCGCTTCTCGAGCCTGATTGATTGATCCTGGTCCAACAGATACCAATTTTATCTCCTTGTCGATTCTTATGAATAAGCTCGCAATCCTTGGCTCACCCTTACCTTACGGACTGGCGTGGCAGCTGTCGATGGACTGCCTTACCATCTTGCGCATCCAAGACAACAGAAACTGTAAGTCAGCTCACGAAAACGCTTTCAGTCCTGATGGCAGTATCACAGAAGTAGAGTTATTGATCAGTATGAGGCGCTTAAATCATCGGCAGTATGCCACCGCAAAAGATAAGAGCTCCATATGAGGTAATGTGGCCACCACAGAATTCCACCACCCGCGCGACGCGGATCCTGATCCTCGGCTACCGCTCTTCATCCTGCTCAGCCCAGAGCCGACCCTTGCCCACCGCTCACCGCTAAGGCTTCGCCGATGGCCACCATGGCGCTCCAGCGATTCTCGCACCACTCGGGCGCCAAGAGTGTCGGTTTGCGCGCCGACGCGGAGACCCGGTGATAGACCACCTCGGTGGGCGTGTGCCGGATCATTGCCACCGCCGCCTCGACATACTCTTCGAGGGTCGGCACCTCGAGGCGCCCCGCGTGCCAGGCTTTGCCCAGAATGCTGCCCTCCACCACATGCAAGGGGTGCAATTTAATGCCTTCCGTACCGGTACGAATCACCTGCTGCAACGTGGTCAGGCTATCCATGGCCACCTCTCCGGGAAGACCGACGATGAGGTGGGTACAGACCTTCAACTGGCGCGCCCGCGCCCGGATCACCGCATTTTCATACGCCCGGTAATCATGACCACGATTGATACGTTTGAGGGTTGCATCATTCGCGCTCTGCAAACCAAGCTCCAGCCAGATCTCGAAGCCCTGTTGCTGATAGCCCGCCAGCAAGTCGAGAACCGCATCCGGCACGCAATCCGGACGGGTGCCCACGCACAGACCGACAATATCCGCCGCTTGCAGCGCCTCCTCATACATCCGGCGCAAATAGCCGACTTCGGCGTAGGTGCTGGTATAGGCCTGAAAATAGGCCAGATAGCGCTTGGCGCGATTAGCCTCGCCGGCTCGAGCCCGCAATTGATCACGGATAGAAAGCACCTGGGCTTGTTCATCGGCAAACGACGCCACATTGCAGAAGGTACAACCACCACGCCCCAGGGTGCCGTCCCGATTCGGGCAGGTAAAGGCACCGTGCAGGGTGAGTTTATGGATCCGCTCACCATAGCGGCTCTTGAGGTCATCCCCCAACATATGAACGTGCTGATTGAGTTGCATACCGGCTCCTGATGGTTGGCTGCGCATTGTAACGACGCAGCGCCAGGACCGAGATGATCCAGCGCAGGCAGTGACCAATACTTCCGCGACAAAAATGTTCATAAAACGTGGCCGGTGCCCCGCTCATGGTCTGCAGTCTGACTATGCTCGACTGAGATTTCCTGCATTGAGGACCTGTAATGTTGAACTGGCTGAATCAAATCTCGATCCGTCGATTTATTCTCTGCGCCTCCGCCATCATCATGGTGACCATAGCCGCCGACAGCATCTGGCGCGCTCGGCTCACCTCCGAGCTGGCCTTGTTACCGCAAGCACTCATCCAGCTCTCCCATACCGCAACCTCCCTGCAGGAGTTGCGCTATCACACTACCCAGATCCAGCAATTCCTGACCGATGCCTCGCTAACGGGCGATGACGCGGCGATCCGCGAAGCTGAGAGCCATGCTCGGGAGGCTAAAGCCTTGTTGCCACAGCTCGGATCTGGGCAACAGGGATTGGCCGCACGTATCGACCAGCAACTCCAGGTCGGTCAAGCCATGGTCACCGCCTATAAGGAGCAAGGCGTTGCCGCTGGCAATCAGCTGATGAAAGAGGAAAACAGCGGCTTTGATGCCCTCTCGGCGCAGATTGCCGGAGAGGTAGCACGTCAGTTGGAACAGCAAGTATCCCGTCTGCAAGAGTTTGAACAACTGACACTGGAGCGTAAGAATGCCCTGCAGCAACAAGACACCCTGATTGCCGTCGGTTATCTGCTCATCGTCATCATCGTGCTCTTACTGCTGCTACGAAAAGTCATGACACCGCTGAGTCATCTGATGACCGAGATGGCGGATCTGGCCCGGGGTAGTCGGAATCTCTCTTTTCGTTTGCCGGAAAAGGGCCGGGATGAGTTCACCACGCTGGCCACCACCTTCAACCATTTCTTAACCGACATCGATCACATCATCGGCACCATACAGGCCGTATCTATCCACTCCCATCACCAGATGGAGGCCATGATGGGGCATACCCAAACCACGCTACAGGGCATGAACAAGGTGCAGAATAATACCGACACCCTGGCGACAGCCATCAACCAGATGGCCAGTACGGTGCAAGATATTGCTCACAATACCGAATTGGCCAAACAAGACACCCAACTAGCACAGCGTCAGGCCGATGAGGGTCAAGCCCAGGTCAGCCAGACCATAGCCCTCATCCAGCAGGTGGCAAGCCAGATCGATGCCTCGGCCGAAACCATCAATCAGCTGGATCACGAAAGCGCCCGGATCGGCGAGATCCTGAACGTCATCCGCACCATCTCCGAACAAACCAACCTCCTGGCGCTCAATGCCGCGATTGAAGCGGCGCGCGCCGGTGAGGCCGGGCGCGGCTTTGCCGTAGTTGCCGATGAAGTGCGCCAACTGGCGACCCGAACCCAGAGTTCAACGCTGGAGATCCAGCAACGGATCGAGACACTCCAACAAAGCACCAGCGATGCGGTCTCGACCATGCGCACCACCAGCCAGCTGAGCGACTCAGCTGTCCAGCAAGCCAGTGAAACCGGCCGGACCCTGCACGCTATCGTCGCGGCGGTAGATCGAATCGCTGATATGAACGCCCAGATCGCCACCGCAACCGAGGAGCAGTCGGTGGTCGCCGAGGAAACCAGCCGCAATGTGGTGACCGTGGCCGATATCGCCAACCAGACTTGTGAACTGGCGCGACAAAGCTCACAACGGGCACGGGAGGTCAACTACGCCAGCCAGGAAATCAGCCTGCTGAGCTGCCAGTTTGAGGTGAGCTACCAGCAAGAAGAGGAAAATGACGATGAGATTGCTCGCTGGAGTGATGCATTCCTGGTCCATATTGATGAAATCGATGCCCAGCATCAGGGCCTCTTCAACGCCATGAACCGGTTTTACAGCACCTGTAAACAGCACCAGAGTCCACAGCTCATCCAGCAACGGCTGGATGAGCTCGTACAATTAGCGAAACAACATCTTCAGGCCGAAGAGCAACTGATGCAGAGGGCACACTACAGCCAATATGGGGAGCACAAGAAGACCCATGCCACTCTGCTGGCAGATTTGGAGCAACTGCTGGTTCGGTTCAAAGCCCGAGAGCCGGAAAGTGACATGGAGCTCATCATGTTTCTGAAAAACTGGCTCATCGACCATATCTTCCGCGTCGACAAACAGTATGTCGCTGAATTGCATCGCGCCGGCATTCGTTGATGCCATAGGGGAGATTACAAACATCCATTTGCATATATATGCAACAAGTGGAAATTAAACTCTGATGGAATAGCGGCAATCGTGGCAGATCACTCGCTGAATAACCGACATTCGGCAGGATAAAATCTCCATAATGCGGAAGAGAATCCTCAGTGCGGCGTGCGGAACAGACGCAGCACCGGAGGGTATCCAACTGAATTTTCCGTGATCGACCACCGATAAGTCACGGTGTGTCGGTGTTCGCCATTAACATGGCAAGCGGATCGATAACAGAAAAACAACAAGTTAGTTTGAGCTCTGTTGCCATCTGTCATTGGCAGCTTCTATCACCCCGGGCTGGCAAGCCAGCGTCTTTCGCTGCCCCATCCAGCAGAGTGCAAAATGAATAGAAAACAAAGGAATATGCAATCAATAATTGACCTGCCCTGCGCTTCATTTTAGCTTGGTAAACCAAGCGCCGCCTTGCCTCGACATGGGCGGGCCGCCACAAGGAAATAACTGTCGATCCACCCGGGGCATCGGCAGCCAGAGGGAATGGAGGAATGCGATGTCGTTATATGATCCCCGCCACGAACGGGATAACTGTGGCTTTGGGTTGATTGCCCATACCGAGGGTGCAGCCAGCCACAAGTTGATTCGTCTGGCTATTTCTGGCCTCGCCCGTATGCAGCACCGGGGAGGTATCGCCGCCGATGGTAAAACCGGTGACGGCTGTGGCTTGCTACTACAAAAGCCTGATAGCTTTTTCCGCGCCGTTGCCGAAGAGAAGGGCTGGAATCTGGGCCGCAAGTACGCGGTCGGCATGCTGTTTCTCAACCCGGACCCGCTATTGGCCGAAGCCAGCCGTCGCATCGTCACCGAAGAGCTGGAAAAAGAGACCCTCACCCTGGTGGGTTGGCGCGATGTGCCAGTCAATACCAAGGTCCTGGGCGAAATCGCCCTGGCCACCCTGCCACGGATCGAGCAGGTGTTCGTCAATGCCCCACCGGGTTGGGTGATGAAGGATCTGGATCGCCGACTGTATATCGCCCGGCGTCGCATCGAAAAACGCATTCAGGACGAACAGTTCTATATTGCCAGCCTCTCCAATCAGGTCATCGTCTACAAGGGGCTCTGTCTGGCCGCCGATCTGCCGCGCCTTTATCTGGATCTGGCGGATATCCGTCTGCAGTCGGCGATCTGTGTCTTCCACCAGCGCTTCTCCACCAACACCCAGCCGCGCTGGCCGCTGGCCCAACCGTTCCGCTTCCTCGCCCACAATGGCGAAATCAACACCATCAACGGCAACCGGCAGTGGGCCCGGGCCCGGGCTTACAAGTTCAGCTCGCCTCTGCTGCCGGATCTGCAATCGGCAGCGCCCTTCGTCAACAACAGCGGCTCCGACTCCTCGAGTCTGGATAATATGCTGGAGCTGTTCCTGGCCGGTGGCCTGGACTTGTTCCGCGCCGTGCGCCTGCTGGTACCGCCCGCCTGGCAGAAGCATCCGGCCATGGATGACGAACTGCGCGCCTTCTATGACTTCAACTCCATGCATATGGAGCCCTGGGATGGTCCGGCAGGTCTGGTGATGTCCGATGGTCGCTTTGCCGCCTGCGCCCTGGATCGCAATGGCCTGCGCCCCGCCCGCTATGTGGTGACCAAGGATAAATTCATCACCCTGGCCTCGGAGGTCGGGATCTGGGATTACACCCCGGATGAAGTGGTAGAAAAAGGGCGCGTCGGCCCTGGCGAGCTATTTGTGGTCGATACCTACACCGCCAAGGTCTGGACCAGTTTCGAGATCGATGACGATCTCAAGCATCGTCACCCCTATCGGCAGTGGATGGAGCAGCATAGACGCCATCTGGTCAGCTTCGAGGCGATCCCGGATGACAAGATCGGTCGCCGCGAGCTGGAAGACGATCTGCTGCACTGCTATCAGAAGCAATTTGGTTACAGCTATGAAGAGCTGGATCAGGTGCTGCGGGTGTTGGGTGAAAATGGTCAGGAAGCGGTGGGCTCCATGGGGGATGACACGCCGATGGCGGTGCTCTCCGGCAAGCCCCGTTCACTCTACGACTACTTCCGCCAGATGTTTGCCCAGGTCACCAATCCGCCTATCGATCCGCTGCGGGAAAATCATGTCATGTCGCTGGCTACCTGTATCGGCCGCGAACAGAACGTGTTCAACGAAACCTATGGTCATGCCCATCGGGTGCAGTTTGCGTCACCCATCCTGCTCTACTCCGACTTTCATCAGTTGCTGGAGCTTGATGATTCCCACTACCGCCACGCCCGTCTAAGCATGAGTTTTACTCCGGGCGAAGGGTTGGAGCAGGCGTTGCTGCGCTTGTGCGAAGAGGCCAAAACCGCCGCCCGAGCCGGGGCCGTGCTGTTGGTGCTCTCCGATCGGCAGATAGCGCCGGATCGCTTGCCAATCCCGGCAGCCATGGCGGTTGGCGCCTTGCAACGCACTCTGGTGGAGGCGGATCTGCGCTGCGACTGCAACCTGATTGTCGAAACCGCCACCGCCCGCGATCCCCACCACTTTGCGGTCCTGCTCGGCTTCGGCGCCACAGCGATCTACCCCTACCTGGCCTATGAATCCCTGGCCAAGATGGTCGATGACGGCACCCTGCCGCTGACCCTGCGTCAGGTGTTGAAGAACTATCGGACCGGTATCGAAAAAGGGCTCTACAAGGTGATGTCCAAGATGGGCATCAGCACCATCGCTAGCTATCGCTGCACCCAACTGTTTGAAGCCATCGGTATCGGCGCGGAGGTGGTGGATCTCTGTTTCCAGGGTGTCGCCAGCCGGATTGGTGGCGCCAACTTTGCCGACTTCCAGCAGGATCTGCAGCTGCTGGCCCATCAGGCCTGGCTCAGGCGCAAGGCCCTGCCCCACGGCGGTCTGCTCAAATATGTGCACGATGGCGAGTATCACTGCTTCAATCCGGATGTGGTGCAGAGTCTGCAAGCCGCGGTGAAGAGTGACGATTACGCCGAGTACCAGCGCTTTGCCCGTCTGGTCAATGAGCGACCGGTCGCCACCCTGCGAGATCTGCTGACCGTGCAAGCCGCTGCGGCTCCCATCCCCTTAAGCGAGGTCGAACCCGAAGCCAACTTTTATCGCCGTTTCGACACTGCCGCCATGTCGATTGGTGCCCTCGGCCCCGAGGCACACGAAGCCCTGGCCGTGGCCATGAACCGCCTCGGTGGCCGCAGCAACTCTGGCGAAGGTGGTGAAGATCCGGCCCGCTATGGCACAGAGCGCAATTCCCGCATCAAGCAGGTCGCCTCCGGACGATTTGGCGTGACGCCCCACTATCTGGTGAATGCCGATGTCATCCAGATCAAGATCGCTCAAGGCGCCAAGCCCGGTGAGGGTGGCCAGTTGCCCGGCGACAAGGTCACGGTGCAGATCGCCAAGCTGCGCTACTCGGTACCCGGCGTGACGCTGATATCTCCGCCGCCCCATCATGACATCTACTCCATCGAAGATCTGGCCCAGCTGATCTTCGATATCAAGCAGGTCAATCCGCACTGCCTGGTGTCGGTGAAGCTGGTCTCCGAGCCCGGGGTCGGCACCATTGCCACCGGGGTGGCCAAGGCCTATGCCGATCTCATCACCATCTCCGGCTATGACGGCGGCACGGGCGCCAGTCCCATCACCTCGGTCAAGTATGCGGGCTCCCCCTGGGAGCTGGGCCTGGCCGAGACCCAGCAAGCGCTGGTCGCCAACGGCCTGCGGCACAAGGTGCGGCTGCAGGTGGATGGTGGTCTGAAAACCGGGCTGGATATCATCAAGGCCGCTATTCTCGGTGCCGAGAGCTTCGGCTTCGGCACCGGCCCCATGGTGGCGCTCGGCTGTAAATATCTGCGCATCTGTCATCTGAACAACTGTGCCACCGGCATTGCCACCCAGGATGAAAAGCTGCGCAAGGATCACTACCGCGGCGACGCCGAGTTGGTGATGAACTACTTCCGTTTCCTGACCCGCGAGACCCGGGAGCTGTTGGCGCAACTCGGCGTCCGCCAGCTGACCGATCTCATCGGCCGTACCGATCTGTTGCAGCAACTGCCCGGTCTGACCGCCCGTCAGGGACGTCTGGATCTGGGCGCTGTGCTGGCCACGCCGCACTCCCCCCAGGGCTTGCCGCTGTTTTGCCAGCAGGAGAACCCCAGTTTCGACAAGGGCGATCTGAACCTGCAGCTGTTGCAGGAGTTGGAGCCGGTACTGCGCGACAAACAGGGTGGCGAGTACCACTACAGCATCCGCAACACCGACCGCTCGGTGGGCGCCCTGCTCTCCGGCACCATAGCCCGCTTGCATGGCAATCAGGGGATGGCGTCAGACCCTCTGACACTGCACTTTGACGGTACTGCGGGACAAAGCTTCGGGGTCTGGAATGCCGGTGGCCTGCAGCTCATCCTGACCGGGGATGCCAATGACTATGTGGGCAAGGGCATGACCGGCGGCAAGCTGGTGATCCGCCCCCATGTCGGCGTCAGTTTCAAATCCCACCATGCCACCATAGTCGGTAATACCTGTCTGTATGGCGCGACCGGTGGCCAGCTCTATGCAGCCGGTCAGGCCGGTGAGCGTTTCGCGGTGCGCAACTCGGGCGCTCATGCCGTGGTCGAAGGGGTCGGTGACAATGGCTGTGAATATATGACTGGCGGCATCGTCACCATACTGGGAGCAACCGGCGTCAACTTTGCGGCCGGTATGACCGGTGGTTTTGCCTACGTACTGGATGAGCAGGGCAACTTTGACAAGAAGACCAACCACGAGTTGGTGGATCTGCTGAATGTGCAGGAGTTTGCCATTCATGCCGAGCATCTGCGCGGCATCATCACCCAACATCTGCAGGAGACCGGCAGCCCCAGGGCCGAAGCCATTCTGGCCGACTTTGGTCACTATTTGCCACGCTTCCGGCTGGTCAAACCCAAGTCCAGCGATGTGAAAGCCCTGCTCGGCCATACCGCCCGCAGCGTGGCAGAGCTGCGCGTGCAGGCGCAATAAGACAAGGATGCCCCCATGAGCCAACAACATGTGTTCCAGTTTATCGACGTTCGGCGAATTGATCCGCCGAAGAAGCCGATCGGCGTCCGTAAACAGGAGTTTATCGAGATCTACGAACCCTTTACCGAAGCGCAGGCCAAGATGCAGGCCGATCGCTGCCTGGAGTGCGGCAACCCCTATTGCGAGTGGAAGTGTCCAGTGCACAACTACATCCCCAACTGGCTGAAACTGGCCCAGGAGGGACGCATTCTCGAAGCCGCCGAGCTGGCCCATCAGACCAATAGTCTGCCGGAGGTGTGCGGCCGGGTCTGTCCGCAGGATCGTCTGTGTGAAGGCTCCTGCACCCTGAATGACGAGTTCGGGGCAGTTACCATCGGCAACGTAGAAAAATACATCACCGATCGCGCCTTCGAGATGGGGTGGCGGCCGGATATGTCCAAAGTGGAGTGGAGCGACAAGCGAGTCGCCATCGTCGGTGCAGGTCCTGCCGGGCTAGCCTGTGCCGATGTGCTGGTACGCAATGGCGTCAAGCCCGTGGTATTTGATCGCCATCCGGAAATCGGCGGCCTGCTCACCTTCGGTATCCCGTCGTTCAAGCTCGACAAACAGGTGATGCAGCGGCGGCGGGATATCTTCGAGGAGATGGGTATCGAGTTTCGTCTCGACACCCAGATCGGCAGCGACGTGGCCTTTGCCGACCTGCTCGCCGACTACGATGCGGTATTTGTCGCCGTCGGCACCTATGGCTTCCTGCGCGGCAATCTGCAGCATGAGGATGCCCCCGGCGTGCACGCCGCCCTGCCCTATCTGATCGCCAATACCAATCGCCTGCTCGGAGTCGAAAAGTCGCCGAGCGAGTACATCGATCTGGCCGGACAGCGGGTGGTGGTACTGGGTGGTGGCGATACAGCCATGGATTGTGTCCGTACAGCCGTCCGTCAGGGGGCCACCGAGGTGTGCTGCGCCTATCGGCGGGATGAAGAGAACATGCCTGGCTCGCGGCGTGAAGTGCAAAATGCCAAAGAGGAAGGCGTACGCTTTTTATGGAACATGCAGCCATTGGGCATGGCTCTGGACGCTCAGGGGCATGTACAGGGAGTGCAGATGGTGAAAACCCGGTTGGGCGAGCCCGATGCTCACGGTCGCCGCGCTCCGGAAGCGATCCCCGGCAGTGAAACCCTGATCCCCGCCGATGCGGTGATCCTGGCGTTCGGTTTTAAACCCAATCCGCCGGAGTGGTTGCAGGAAGCCGGTGTCGCTCTGGACGAGCGCGGCCGGATCCAGGCCAGCGCCCGGCAAAACTACCCCTATCAGACCAGCAATCCACGGGTGTTTGCCGGTGGCGATGCGGTACGAGGCTCGGATCTGGTGGTGACTGCGATTGCCGAAGGGCGTGGCGCCGCATCCGGGATCCTGGATTATCTGCAGGTTTAGGCGCGGGTCCCGAGCCTGCTGGCTCGGGGTCTGCTGGCGGTCAGCCTGACCGCCAGCCCCTTGACTCGCAGCGAGGTTTCCATAACTCTGCCATCACACCTCATCATTGGAATAAGCCATGGGCTACCTGCAAGATCCCCGCGTCCTGTTTGCGGCCGAGCGCACCCTGCTGGCCTGGAATCGAACCAGTCTGGCACTGATGGGATTCGGTTTTGTCATCGAACGCTTCGCCCTCTATGTGCAGATCATGGCACCGGAGCGCATCACACCAGCCGAGTCGCAGTTGTCCCTGATCCTGGGCTTGGCGTTTGTCTTCCTCGGCACCCTCACCGCCTTCTCCTCCAGTTGGCAATATACCAAAGTGCTCAACCACTTGGCCGCCGAAGAGATCCCCGACGGTTACCGCCCGCAATTTAGCAGCAGCCTGAACATTCTGGTCGGCTTACTCGGCCTCTTGCTGTTTGGCTTTTTGCTGCTGAAGTAAGGGTGCCGCGATCCCGATCCGGTGCAGCAAAGAGGATTCAAATGCCATCGAATGATTTTGCAGAAGAAACCGCTTACAAATGAGTCATAGCCCTCACTTTCTGTGACGACTTGTTAATCCCGTGTTCACATTTTTGTGATATGGATCTATCGTGAGTGTTGAAATCGTAACCATCTAGCTCCGAGTGGCGCTTGGGTGAATCGATAACTCACAAGGCGACACGGATTGAGGTTACCACCGCGGGATGACAACACGTTTGCGCTTCCACATACTCCACATCTGCTGGTGGTTTTGCCTGCTGCTCGGCCCATCGGTCATGGCGGCGGACTTGACCGCTCAGGAGCAGCAATGGTTGCGCGCCCACAGCGGCAAGACCCTGACGCTGGGCCTGAGCGAGGTGCCCAGCATCGAACAATTTGATTATGCCGGCAAACCGCGTGGTTATGTTCAGGATCTGGTGACGCTACTGGAACGACAGCTGGGCCTGCGCATCACTGTGGTTCAAGTGCAATCCTGGAGTGATGTTTACAACCGCTTCCTCAGCGGCCAGATCGATATCCTGCTCGGGGCCAATGAAACCCCCCAGCGTAAACAGTTTATGGCCTTCACCCGCCCGATCCAGCGCTACCCCTATGTGGTATTTGCCAACCGCGACAGCCAGATCCGCAACCTGGGCGATCTGCATCAGCGCCAGATCGGCTTTCTCACCGATGATGTGGTGTTTAACCTGTTTCCGGACAATTACCCCCACATCGCCTATCAAAGCCGCACCTTCACCACTCTGGAGGATGCCTTTGCCGCCCTCAGTCAGCACCAGATCGATGGCGTAATCACCAGCAGCGGCAATCAAACCCCGCTGTATCTGCGCCATCATACCAATCTGATTGAGGTGGCTACGCTCAATGGCATCAGCTCCGATATGACGCTGGCCACTCGCCTGGCCGATGAACCACTGGCACGGATCCTGGATAAGGTGATCGCCAGCGAACATCAGGCGCTGACCCGGATGCTGGATAAAAATAACCAGCTCTACAACCAGAAAATTCTGGAATTGACCGCTCGCGAGCAAAGCTGGCTAGAACAAAAGCCTGTGGTGCGCATCGGGGTGGCGACCGATTACCTGCCGTTTGAATATGAGGCAGATGGCCAATATCGCGGCATCACAGGTGCCTTTATCCAGCAGGTTCAGGCCCTGACCGGCTTGCAAGTCCAGCTGGTACAAGGGGACTTCAACAGCCTGTATCAACAGATGCAGCAAGGAAAACTGGATCTGCTCAACATGGCTAAGACGCCGGAGCGGATGAAACAGTTTCTCTTCACCGCCCCCTATTTCAAAGAGCGCGACATTATTCTGGGCCACCGCAATCACCCCTATGTACAGGACGTCTACGGCCTGGAAAACAAGCGCGTCGCGGTGATCGACGGTTTCTGGCACAAGGAGTATCTGCGGCGGAACTTGCGCCACGTCGAGATCGTCACCACCCAGAACCTCAACCAATCCCTGGAGCTGCTGGATAGTGGTGCCGTGGACTACCTGATCGAGAATCCGACGGTGCTGGATTATTACCGCCATGGCCTCGGCTACCAGGAGCTGGAGAAAAAAGGCAGCACAGCCGCCGACTCCTTCTTCTATCTCGGGGTCAACCGTGACTACCCGGAGCTGGTCAGCATCATCAACAAGACGTTGCGCCAGATCGATCCGGAGCAGATGCGGGTTCAGGGCCTCAACAGCGTGCCGGATCTCCAGGCCCAGCGTATTCGCCTGCTGGTGATCCTCTCTTCCATCCTGGCTATCGCCCTGCTGGTCTGTCTGGTGCTGGCATTCCTGCTGACCCGTCGCTACATAGCCCAGCGTGCCGCCAATGCCATGCTCAAGGAGCGACAACTGCTGCTGTATACCGATCCGCTGACCGGCCTCGACAACCGTTTGAGCTACAACCAGAGCGAAAACGAGTTGCGTCATTGCCACGCGCCCCAGGCCTGGATGGTGATTGACCTGAATAACCTCAAGTATATCAACGACCAATATGGTCATCTGGCCGGCGATCAACTGCTGATCCAGTTTTCCAAACTCCTGCGCCAAAGCCTGCCGCCCCAGACCCTGCTGTTCCGGATGGGCGGTGATGAATTCTTGGCTGTGGTGCAGAACGTGGATGAAACCCACGCCCACCAGCTGGAACGGGAGCTGTTGCAGCATCTGAATCAGGAGCTGAGCTCGTACCAGGAGGCGCCCTTGCCACCGGGCCCGCTGGCGGCGATTGGTCTGGCCTGGCGCCCCGATGCCACTCATCCACTGGCTGATACCTTCATGCTCGCCGACCACCGCATGTACGAACACAAACGCACCAGCAAGATCAGCCCGCATCTGGCGAGTCACCTGGCCCAGGGTTCACTCTGTATCGCCGATTAATATCCCGGCCTCGCGGCGAGGCTGGCAGAGCATAGCCAGATTCTGATAGCCTTAGCCTCCCATGGCACCGTCAGCTCGCTGCCATTCACTCACGTTCAGGAACTCCAACCCGCATGGCCGCCACCATCCACGACGTCGCCCGTCTCGCCCAGGTTGCTATCTCCACCGTCTCCAAAGTGATGAGTGATAGCCCGCGGATCTCGGCGGAAACCAAGTTGCGGGTGCGAAATGCCATGCAGACCCTGGATTATCATCCCAGCCGCAACGCCCGGGGGCTGGCCAAGAACACCACCGAAACCTTGGGCATACTCATGCCGCTGGAGCGCGACTGCGCCTTTCGCAACCCCTATGTGTTCGAGATCCTCTGCGGTATCGAGAGCCTCTGCTCCCAGCACAGCTACTCGGTGACCCTGCTCAATGCCCTGCAACTGGCCAACAACCGCAGCGCCATCAAACGGCTGATTGCCGAGCGTCAGGTCGATGGTTTTATTCTGCACGCCACTCAGGATGCGCCGCTGCTCATCAAGCTGCTCAGTGAACAACAGCTGCCCTTTGTGGTGATTGGCCAGCTCACCCCGCACGACAAACACAGCTGGGTGGATATGGATAACCGCCACGCCGGTCACGCCGCGACCCGTCACCTGCTGGAGCAGGGCTATCGCCAGTTGCAGTTTGTCGGCACCCAGCCCCAGGACACCATCACCCGCAAGCGGGCCCAGGGCTTTGCCCAGGCCTTGAGCGAGCAGGGTCTGAGCCCCATCGCCAGTGATCTCTATGCCGGTGACAACAGCAGTGCCAATGGTCAGGCCATCTGGCAGCAGATCGCCCGTCAACCCCAGCGTCCGGACGGGATCGTGGTCGCCACCAGCCAGCTGGCGGCGGGTCTGATGGCCGGGGCCCAGGCCAGCGGCCTGCGGATTGGTCCTGAGCTCGGCGTGATCAGCTTTGATAACTACCCGCTGGCCGAGCACACCACACCGGCGCTGTCGGTTGTCGATCTGGACCTGTTCGAGCTGGGTGCCCAGGCCAGCCGCGCCCTGTTCGAGCAACTGGAGAACCCCCAGCACCGCGTTCAATCCCAACTGCTGAATCTGCTGCTACGCCCCCGAGCCTCCAGCCAGCGCTAGGCCGCGCCCTACTCCCTACGCTCGATTTCCTGCTGTCTGCTCCCTGTTCGCTGCACCCTGCTCTCTACGCCCGAATCCCTACCCCCAATACCCAACGGCGGAATGCGTTCGCTTATCTCGGGATGAGATCCGGATCCCGATCCCCGGATCTTTTAGGATTGCCGATTGACTCGGCTTTGCCTCCGGATCGAAAATAACTGGGAAAGCGCTTTCCCTGTTTGCTCGTTATTTGTATGGCGTGATTTTTATAATGTTGTTTTATATGACATTAAATTTCACAAATCAGGAAATCAGTTTCTCATTATAAGGATTCACTATGTTAAACCTCGACCATCACGGGTCTATGGGCTGGCTATCCGGCCCCCTGCTGGCCAGCCTGTTGCTGGCTACCGGCTGTAACAACGACACCACCTCGACCCCGGCTCCCGTCGCCAAGGCTGACTGGCACCAGAGCGTGGCGTACGAGATTTTCGTGCGCAGCTTCTATGACAGCGATGGCGATGGCACCGGGGATCTGGCTGGCGTCACCGCCAAGCTCGACTATCTGGGCGGCCTGGGGGTCGATGCCCTGTGGCTGATGCCCATCCAGCCGAGTCCGACCTACCACGGTTATGCGGTGAGTGATTACACCAGCATCAATCCGGACTATGGCACCCTGGACGACTTCAAGACCCTGATCGCCGAGGCCCACAAGCGCCACATCAAGGTGATCCCGGATCTGGTGGTCAACCATACGTCCGAGCAGCACCCCTGGTTCCAGGGCATGCTGGCCGGTGACGCCGCCTACCAGAACTTCTACCGCTGCGGCGATACCGCCATCGACGGCAACTGGGGCGAAGTGGCGCCCGGCAAATACTGCTACTACTCCTTCGGCCCGCAGAGCGGCTTGCCCGATCTCAACTATCAGGAGCCAGCAGTGCGCAACGAGGTGCTGAAGATCGCCGACTTCTGGCTGGCCGCCGGGGTGGATGGCTTCCGCCTGGATGTGGCGCAGGATATTGGCGACGGTGATGATGCCTACTCCGTCGCCTGGTGGCAGGAGTTTGATACCCACGTCAAATTGATGAAGGCCGATGCCTTTGTGGTCGGCGAAGTGAACTACGACAGTCTGGATGGCAACACCAAGATTGCCCCCTTCCTGGCGGGCATGACCTCGGCCTTTAACTTCCCGCTGTATAACGAGCTGGTCACCGCCGCCGCCGGTCTGCCCAAGGATCTGCTGGCGCTGGTCAATCCGACCCGCGAACGCTACGCCGCCGTGAACCCGGATTATGTGGATGCGACCGTCATCGGCAACCACGACCGCAATCGCATCGCCTCGGAGCTGAACTTTATCGACAGCAAGATCCGTCGCGCCGTCATGCTGCAGATGACCCTGCCCGGCACGCCGTTTATCTATTACGGTGACGAAATTGGCATGCGTGGTGGCCACGATCTGCAGGCCGATCCACACAAGCGCGAACCCTTCGACTGGTACGCCGCCGGCGATGGCATCGGCATGACCCGGATGACCCGGGCCGTGTATGGCGCCGAGGCCAAGAACCTGCTGCCCAACGACGGCATCTCGCTGGAGGAGCAGCAAGGACAACCCGGCTCCCTGTATGAGCTCTACAAGCAGCTGATCCAGATCCGCAAGAGCAACAGTATCCTGTTCACCGGCCAGTACCAGCGGGTCGGCACCCCGGCCGGCAGCTATGGCTACCAGATCACCGCCGCCGATGCTGACTACAACCTGCTGGTGGTGCATAACCGGTTGGCGGATCAGGAGCTGGCGCTGCATATCACAGGCGCTACCACCGAGTTGCTCGGCAACATGGCGTATCAGGATGGCGATACCTTGACCATTCCCGCCTATGGCAGCGTGATCCTGAAAACCAAGGGCCAGGCGGCGGCCGTCGAGCTGGGTAGCATTCCGGACGATGCGATGGATACCAGCGACGTGACGCTGGATATCCAGGTGCATGTGCCGGAGAACACCCCGAGCGATGCCAAGCTCTATATGCCCAACTCCGATGACGGCTGGGACCCGGCCACCATCACAGTCGATGCCGACACCACGCTGGAGCGGGTGGATGCCAACACCTTCCATATCCGTGTCACTCGCCCCCGTGGCACCCGTCTGGAGTACAAGTTCTTCCGTGGCGGTTGGGACAGCAGCGAGACCGATGCCGATGGTAACTGGACCGGCAATCGCATCTTCCTGTTTGTCGATGACAGCAGCCAGGTGGACGTCAATATCCAGGGCTGGCGTGATACCAACTTTAAGGGCTGAGCCTCCCCCCTGTTCCGCAAATAACAAAACGGGCCGCATCGGCCCGTTTTTTATGGCTCTGTCCCAGTGATGCGTTGCCCGGATCCAAAACCGCCATCAAGCCGCTATTTCGGAGCCAAGAGCCAAGAGTCAGGAGTCAGGAGTCAGGACGAACACAGACACGCCATGAATACATCCGTGTAGGCTCGGCGGCGGCATCCCTGCCGCCAACGGTCTGCTTTTCGTCCAGACTCCATCCCTCTTGATCGACAACAGGTAACGGGCATATAGCCTTTCTTATCGCTTCCTATCGCCGCACCTGTCACGCGCAGGCTGGTCATCGCAACATAGCTTTATCGCGACATAGCTTCATCGCGCTTGGCCCGCAGACAATGCCCCCCGTGGCGCCGCATCCCGGGATGCCCACTGACCGCGTAGCAGCACTCCTGCCAGCGGCAACCGTGCCAGCAGCCCATACAGCGCCAGGGAGCAGGCCAGCACCACCAGGGGCTTGATGAGCTCCCAGCCCGGCGACATCCATTTGCTGCTGAGTGGAAACAACCAGATCACCAGCAGCATATGCAGGCAATAGAGCCCCAGCACCTTGGGCGCCTGCCGCTCCAGCCAGCTACCACGCCCCAGGTCAGGGTTGGCCAGCAACCAGCAGAACAGACCGAGCGCCCAGGGCACGCTGGAGAGCAGGAAGTCATGACGACCAAATGGTATCTCCCACAGCTGCTTCAACAGCAAGCCTTCCAGCAGATAACCCAGCATGCCGACGACCAGCAAACGCAGTGCCAGCGCCGAGCTCAAGCGCCAGTGGTGCTGGCGGATCATAAAGCCCAGCGCCACAAACAGCAGGGAGAAGAAGGGACCGTTGCGCGTCATCACCGCCCACTCGGCGCCCAGAACGGGCTTGCCATAGGAGCCACCGAGCAGGGCCAGCAGATAGAGGGTCACCCCCAGCGCCAACGCCAGACCCGGACGGCGCACCTGCTGGCACAACGCCAGGATCAGCACCGCCAGCATCAGCGCTGGCAGGAACCACAGATGGACCATGCCGCCGACCCACCATTGATTCAGCGGGTCCGCCAGCAGCATCTGCCACTGGAAGGCCATGGACTCCAGATAGCCGAACTGCCAGGCCCCGATCGGATCGAAGGGGATCACCGCATACAGGGCGCTCCACACCAGCCACAGCACCAGCAGCGGACGGCAATAACGCAACGCCACCTTAAGCGGCGCCCCAGCGCTCAGCTTGGGCTGCAAAAAATAGCCGGAGCAGAGAAAGAAAAACGGCACCGCAAAGCGGGTGATCTGGTTGAGGAATCCGGCCACATAGATATCGATGGTCCAATTCCAGACCGTGGGATCAAAGGGGTTCGCAAACGGCGAAATATGGATCACCATCACCGCGATGATGGCCACCATCCGGCCGCACTCAATACTGGATATCCGCATGTCGACTCCTCGGGACTGCTCGAAAGAAGCCGCTAGACTATCCACTCAGCGCAACCGGTTGCAATTGCAAAGCCCGGATCTGTGATGGCCCTATCTGGCCGGTTACGCTTCGTTACCCGGCGCAGAATAAGGTAACAGCCCGGCGCCTCCCCCCAGCCCGCAGGGCGTTGATTCAGTAAGCCCGCGAGGTGATTATTTGATAGGCCCGCGCCCGGTGCCGTGCTAGCTTCGGCACTCGCATCTGTCTCTTATGTACTTTCGGCAGGGGCCAGATTAGTCCAGCCCCTGCCTTCCTTGTTGTCTGCTTCAACCCTATGTCCTGATGGTGCATTCGCTGGCGGCGGATCCGAACCTGGTGCATAAACCCGGGAGTCGCCATGAGTAACCAGCGTTGGAAAGCCAAGTGGAAGGCTGACGATATCGCCTTTCATCAACCCCAGATCCATCCCCATCTGATCCGTTTCTGGCCCCGGCTGGCGCTGCCGGAGGGCGCCACTGTGCTGGTGCCGCTGTGTGGCAAGAGTCTGGATCTGGGCTGGCTGCACCAGCAGGGCCATCGAGTGATCGGCATCGAGCTCAGCCATATCGCCATTGCCGCCTTCTTTGCCGAGCGCGGGCTGCAGCCGCAGCGCCAGCGCCTGGGGCGCTTTCAGCGCTACTGGGCGGGCACGCTGGAGCTGTGGTGTGGCGATCTGTTTGACCTGCGCCGCGAGGATCTGGGCAACGTCGCCGCCGTCTATGACTGCGCGGCCCTCACCGCCCTGCCCGCCGCCAGTCGCGGCCATTATGTACGGCAGTTGAGCGCCTTGCTGGGTACGGGGGGGCAGATGTTGTTGCTGACCACGGAATCCGCTGACGAACCGGCCGCCATGACCGAGGTAGTCCCGGCCGCGACGGATCAGGCGAGTTCGGCCGTCATGGCCGAGGTGGCTCCGGCCGCGACGGATCAGGCCGATGCCTGCCCGGCTGTCGCCGGGCACAGCCCGGATCCGGAGGTGCTGGCGCTCTATCAGAGCCGCTTTGCCATCGCGCTGTGGTTTGGTCACACCTGCCTGAAGAGGGATCCTGAGCACCCGGACCTGCCCGCCAGTCTGCTGGCGGAGAAGGTGTATCATCTGGGGCCTCGGGTGTAGGGGCTATTGGGCCATAGCACCATGGCCTTTGGCCGGCGAGGATCACCTCCTGCCCCTTGCCTCTTTCATGTCGAACTTCGAATCTCGATGCTGAATGCGGCTGGACCGGTTCCGCCGTCTGTCGGATACGGCGAGGCCGGTTCCGCCCTAGTCGGCTTGGGCGATTGGCCAACCTGCTGTTGGCGGGGGCGGACCAAGGGGGAAAAGGCCTCCCCCTTGGCAATCCCGGACCTTAGCGTATGCCGACTGTCGGGAGAGCCCCGCGCTCCGGGATTCTCTTCACCGGCCGGGAGCCACACGCCATCCCTGGCGTGACGCTCCCTTGTGCGATCATCCTGACCGCGTACCGGCTGCGATCATCCCTACCCACGGCCCGACAGACGGCTTTGAGATTTGTGTGAAAACCAAACGAGCAAGAGCGGTATGGATTCATCCCCCGGCCCGACAGATGGCTTGGGGTTTTATCTGTAAACCAGACAAGCAAAAGCGGTATGGATTGCGGTACGACAGACGGTTTGGAGTGTTGTGAATAAAGGCATGAGCACAACGCTGGCTAGGCTTTGCGGGTGCGGGCGGGCTCAGGATTTGACAGCTCAGGATCCCACTTGTACGATTTGCTTCCCTAAGTTACCAGAGGCGTATCCGGGTCAACCCGGCTCTAACTATCTATGGACATACCCAGTTGTCGACTCTTCGACGCTAGTTCTGCCTGTTACACTCCGAATCTGACTCATACCCGGTTGTTATCCTGCTCTGCCCTTCGTTCTTGCCCGTCCGGCACTCGCGCTAGTTCCCTCCGTTGCCAGCCTGTTGATGGAGACAGACCATGGAAATCCTGATCCTGTTAGGACTCGTGTTACTCAATGGCCTGTTCGCGATGTCAGAAATCGCCCTGGTGACCGCGAAGAAAGCCCGGCTGACCAAGTTGGCCCAGGATGGCGATCACGCCGCCCGGGTGGCGTTAAAGCTGGGCGAAGATCCGACCCAGTTCCTCTCCACCATCCAGATTGGTATCACCTCCATCGGCATCCTGAACGGGATTGTCGGTGAAGCCGTGCTGGCCGCGCCGCTGTCGCAGTGGCTGCAATCCTTCGGCGTGGCCACCGCGACCGCCAATATCAGCGCCACCGCCACTATCGTCGTGGTCGTCACCTATGTCTCCATCGTGGTCGGCGAGCTGGTGCCCAAGCGGATTGGCCAGATCGATCCCGAACCCATCGCCCGTCTGGTCGCCCGGCCGATGCAGGTGCTGGCACTGCTCACCCGTCCGTTCGTGCTGCTGCTGAGCCTCTCCACCCACGGCTTGCTGCGCCTGCTGGGTGTGCGCCAGGATGGCCAGTCCCGGGTCACCGAAGAGGAGATCCACGCCATGCTGGAAGAGGGCTCGGAAGCCGGCATCATAGAGCAGAATGAGCACGATATGGTGCGCAACGTATTCCGGCTGGATGACCGGCAACTGGGCTCCTTGATGATCCCGCGCTCCGATGTGGTCTACCTCGACATACTGCACCCGGAAGAAGAGAACCTGACCCGGTTGATCGACTCCGAACACTCGCGCTTCCCGGTCTGCGAAGGCGGGCTGAATAACCTGCTCGGCGTCATGCATGCCAAGCAGGCGTTGTCGGCCATAGTGCGCGGCGAAACCCCGAACTTCAGCGCCCATCTGTCGCCCTGCATCTATGTGCCGGAGACCCTGACCGGCATGGAGCTGCTGGAGCAGTTCCGCCAGAACAATATGCAGATGGCCTTTGTCATCGACGAATACGGCGAAATCGAGGGCATAGTGACCCTGCAGGATGTGCTGGAAGCCGTCACCGGCGAGTTCACACCGAGCAATGCCGAAGATGCCTGGGCCATCCAGCGCGAAGATGGCTCCTGGCTGCTGGATGGCGCCATCCCGATCCTCGAAATGAAGGATCGGCTGGCGCTCAAGACGGTGCCGGAAGAGGACAAGGGCCGTTATCACACCCTCAGTGGCATGGTGATGCTGTTGCTGGGCCGCGTGCCGAGCACCGGCGATTACGCCGACTGGCTGGGCTGGCGCTTCGAGGTGGTGGATATGGACGAGAAGCGCATCGACAAGATCCTGGCCTCGCCGCGGCCGGATGGTGAGAGTTCACCGCCGGAATATATGTTGTAACAGTTTTTATCGTTGGCACGATTTGCTGGATTAGACCGGCTCCCTTGGGAGCCGGTTTTGTTTTTTTTATGACCATGGGATGGTCATGCCGCCCATCGGTGGCTCCGGCGAGCCGCTCGGACAGCGCACCGGCCGCGTTCCTCCCTCGGCCTCACAAGCGGCGCTGGCTGATAGCGGATCGGAATTTGGGGATCTGGATTGGGGATTGCTTGATCCGGTTCCGCCCTGGTCGGCAATCGCGATTTGCCAACCTGCCGTTGGCGGGGGCGGCAAGGGGGCAAAAGGCCCTGCCCCCTTGACCCCTGGCCGTTGGTGTATGCCGACTGTCGGGAAAAACCCGCGCTCCGGGATTCTCTTCGCCGGCCGGGAGCCACACGCCATCCATGGCGTGACGCTCCCTTTTGCGGTCATCCTGACCGCGCACCGCCTCCGTTCACCCCTCCCCGCGGCCCGACAGACGTCTTGAACTTTTGTGTTGGTTTCATGGTTAAAAGCAAAGCGCTGGTCGGTTCGATTAGTAGGTTGGGCTGAGTTGGGCGAAGCCCAACGAGTACGGCGTGAGGAGCTCTGGTAGGTGCCATTCGCGCAGCGAAATCGCACGCATGGGGGCTCGAAGGGTTGTAAAACAGGGCTTGAAACACTCGCTTGCTGCCAAAAACCGTGGGCAACGAACAAAATGTGACTCCGCCCATCTGAATCCATTTTCCCCGCCGCGCAAAGTGCGGTAGTTTAAAAACTCAAATAACTCAAGGTTATTGCCGAGATTAACAGCCCCCGCGACGTTCCAGGCACTGTGGCAGCCGTAAGCCAGGGGCGGTAGCCATGGCAATCGACAATTCAATCGCTGGAGGAGCGAAAGAATCCAGAGCGATCTCGGTTGAGGCTTGAAGTTGGATGGAGTGGCACCTCCCCTCGGTCATGCAGGTTGGGCAGCCGGAAATAATTCAAGGAATTGATTAGCGGGCATTTTTTAACAACCCCCCACAACGAAATGCGGAAATATTATTTTACAAATAATGGAATAATTCCGCTTAACATAATTATTATGTCTTTCCGAGGGAAATATGGAGTTAGATATTCTCACAAAGGTTATCATTGGAATAATCTCATCACTGGGAACGGCTGGAGTTATTTTTCTAAACTTTAGGCAAGCGGCGAAACTAAAAGCAGAATTATTAGATCAATTTGACTCTGCGGTAAGGCATAACAAAAAACATACCGCAACAGAGTTGTTTCGGCTAATTCATGGAATAAGAATGAGCTTTACGGATATAAAGGCGCTCATACAGCATGATGAATGTTCAAAGATTATCTATGCATTAAAAAAGACACCGGGCATAGTTGCCTATAAGTCAGGTAACTTTGAATACTCTGGACTTGGTAGTAACAGATTATATAGATTTATTGATCGTTGGATGACAAAGCTTGGATTGTTAATGTTCTCAACTTTATCCGTAGCATTCATGTTGATGTTTTCTTTTGGGCATGGCAATACATCAATCACAGGTTTTATCATGATGATAATTTGCGCCACTCTAACAACAGTTCAACTTAGGCAGCGACGTTACGACCAAATGATTGATAATTTAGTTAATTCAGATCATAACAAATAGTTTAAGTCGCTCGCTGGGACGCGCATAAAGCTGCGCGCCCCATAACTAAAATATTAAAATGCATTAGAGAACCCTTATGGCATCTTTAGTTATAGAACTTCAAAAAAATTCTTTAGATGAAAACTATCCAATTTCAAATTTATTAAGGCAAGCATATTTAGTTGCCACAAAATTAAAAATTGATGATTTTAAAAATTGGGTTGGTTGTGAAATGAATGGATATTCTGAAGATGATGATATTCCAGAATATCGAAAATATAGAGGTATCCTTAAAGCGCATAATCCTTTTCATGGTTGGATAGAAACATCGACAAACAATAATGAAATGGAGGATATGTTTACACTTTCTCATACAAATCAAAGCATAGCTGAAATCGAAAAATTAGCTGCTTCAGAAAATCCATTTCTCGGTAAAAATTTCAGTGCTGAACAACAAGGCCTCATCCAAGACTTATTTAGAACTGATTTCAAGTTTATGCTATTCATTCCTATAACTTCGATGCATCAAATATTGAGTTCAGTGAGAAACTCAATCCTTGAGTGGAGTTTAAAATTAGAATCCGAAGGCATTCTTGGCGAGGATTACATATTTACTGACAATGAGAAGGAAAAGGCTACTATGTCAACCAATATTCACATTGGTACATTCCAAGGTATCCTCGGTGACATTTCCCGAAGTTCAGTTGAACAGAATCTTAATCAGAACATTTCAATGAATGATTTCAAGACCCTAGCTGAGTTTCTGAGAAACAATAAAGTTAGTGATGAAGATATATCTGAATTAAATACACGTATTATTGACGATGGTGATTTAAAAGATAAATCTTTTGGTCCTCGCGTCTCTGACTGGATAGGTCGCATGATAACAAAAGCTGCAGATGGCTCATGGAACGTTGCTATCGGTGCGGCAGGAAACTTATTGGCAAGTGCGATTAGCAATTACTATGGCATAGGCTAGCTGCATTTTAACAAAAATTTGAAATTGGACGGCACTGCGTGCCGCCATTTAAGTAAAAGTTAGGCGCATTAGGAGTGGCAATTGAGTATTGACCTTTTTAAAGCTGTAGTTGCCCCTGAAAAACAACATCCATTTTTTAAACTCGTGTTAAACGAGCCAGCTTATAAAAAAACACATGAAATTATTAATTCATGGGGTCAGGGTTTACTTGAACGTAGTGGAGAAGCGACGAAGTTTGTTATCGAATTTCAAACGACGTTTAATTCTTCATTCTGGGAGCTTTATCTCAATCAAGCATTCAAAGACCTTGGATATGACATTGATTACAGTAAAGCAAGTCCAGACTTTAACTTGATCAATAAAAAGAATCGTCGAGCAATTTCCGTTGAGGCTGTAACTTCAAATCCAAGAGAAGTTGAAGAATTGGAACTTAAAAAGCTCGGAGATGGTTTCCTTGATGAATCGACTTTAAAGCTGGCTGGCAAAATTAGAGATAAACACTTACTTTACATTGGCAATGGGAAAAAGAAACATCCATATTCATCATTAACACATGTCCAAGGTAACTCGTTTGTTCTCGCCGTAGCTCCTTTTGATAAAAATTTTACACAAGCCCAGAATAATACAGCTATAAACAGAGTGCTTTATGGTTTTGAGCCACCAGAAAGCTATGATTCTAAACAGAGAACAGTAGAATTCATTCCGAATAAAAATGGAAAAAATATCGATTTAGGCATATTCAAAAATGATTCCTATAAAGAAATCAGTGCTGTGATTTTTTCAACCACGGGAACATTTAGTAAAGCAATTGTAAAAGCAGGTGCCGCAAACTTCATTAGATGTATGCGATTGCGCAAAATGAGTTTGAGCGACTTCTTAACCCACGAAGGCTCTAATAAGTTGGGCAGATCCATCAATGAAATTTCTGAAGGTTATACAGTTTTCTCTGAGCGGATATTTGATGGAGTAAACATCTGTGGTCACGATATGTATTTATATGACGCTCATTTCCACAAAGAAACTCATTTAGACGGCATACAGATTTATCATAATCCATTTGCGATGAACCCATTGAAACTGGATGACTTTAATAGTCCTGAGATTGTTCATTATCATTATGATGTTGATACAGGTGAAATGCATTTCGAATATAATGATCTTGCCTTAGTATCCAGAAATACTGTCTCGTCATTCGCCTAACAAAAAATTGGTGTGGGCAGGTCCGTAGGTGCGATTAGCGAAGCGTAATCGCACGCATGTTATCGATGATAATCAAGGTAGCATGAATATATGTGGCGACCATGTGCAATGAAAATAACTATTCTGTCCAATGTCTTATAAAATTTAGAGATAAATATCTGAGAAAATGCAGCATTGGTAGAGAATTGATATCTTAGCATTAAGAAAATGGCCATAAATTATCTACCCCATTAGAGATTAATACATTATAAATCCACTTTCATTTATATCAATAGCTTTGTCGTCTATCGTCTTTGCTAAATTATTTGTGTTTTTATAAAATATAGAAGATTCAAATTAAGCCTAAAAAACATTGCCGGACCACTTCGAGGTCCACAGTTAAAATTTAAATAACAGTTAAAATTTCGAGTACACATTCAAATGACAAAAGCATTATTAATCATTGACGTCCAAGTTGGTTTATTCGAGCCAGAACCATCGCCTTACCAATCTGATGAAATAATTTCAAACATTAATAAACTAACTGATAAGGCACGAGCGTCTAATGCGCCTATCATTTGGATACAACATGAAACACCAAATAACGAAATACTAAGCTTTCAAAGCTCCGGTTGGCAGTTGCCTAATAGCTTGAATCAAGATCAATCAGATTTTTATGTCCGTAAAACAACGCCTGACTCATTTTTAAAAACCGACTTGCTGCAAATCTTAACAAACCAAGCTGTTACTGAATTAGTTGTCTGTGGTTATGCATCTGAATTTTGTGTAGATACTACGATTCGTAGTGCAGCAGCGAAAGGTTTTAACATCACGTTAGTCAGTGATACACATACAACACATGATAAACCACACGCTCCTGCTGTATTTATCATTCAGCATCACAATGCAACGCTGCCAAACATTAAAAGTTTCGGTGTAACAATCAGAACTGAGCAATCCGACCTAATTGAATTCTCTAGTTAAAAAAAGCTTGGTCGGAGTGTACAGATCTAGCCCGTAGGGCGCAATAGCGTAGCGTATTGCGCCGAATAACACATAATGGCAACACCGATAA
This sequence comes from Pseudaeromonas sp. HNCC25DJ182, assembly GCF_055413365.1. NCBI lineage: Bacteria > Pseudomonadati > Pseudomonadota > Gammaproteobacteria > Aeromonadales > Aeromonadaceae > Pseudaeromonas > Pseudaeromonas sp. HNCC25DJ182. The sequence continues at coordinate 170,196 of NZ_JBVAYG010000001.1, forward strand.
CCAACAATAAAAGACTATGACTGTCGATAGTTCCATAGGCGGGCACCTATTGTTTACCATTAACTTTCGACAGAAACATAATAATTTCTAGTTGGTCGAGAAATTTAATTGTTGTGACACGTTATGGTCATCATTAAATCTGGCGCAATACGCTTTGCTATTGCGCCCTACTTGCTGGTGCTCTATTTGCACCTCAAGAAGAACAATACATGACCCCGCAACTCATGGAGCTTTAATGAAAGGCAAGATTGTTCAATGGAATGATGAGAAAGGATTTGGTTTTATTACCAATGACGATCTTTCGGAGCGAGTGTTTTTTCATATCTCAGCATTAAAGCACAGAGAGAGACGGCCGCAGGTGCAGGATGCGGTTATCTTTGAGGTGATGATCGATAACCAGCAGCGGATGAAGGCGACCGAGGTTTATTTTGAAGGCTTAAGTCTGCAAGCGGTGAAACCCGCAGCAAAGAAGCCGCAACTAGATGCCCGCCAATCCTATGGCTCGCGTATTGTGCTTGAACCGAAGAAGAGAACGACTGTAGACCATGTGCTGTTGCTGATCGCCTTCCTATTTTTAGCCAGTGCTGGTTTACTGTTTTTCAAGACCAATAATTTGGCGACCGCGATCCCACTCGGAGTACCTGCACTCATCTTGCTGGCTATTTATAATCGCCAGAAGATCCCGACTAGCAAATTATTTACCTGTAACCACTGTCGCTGTAATACGCCCTTTGATAGTCGCACCATTCGCGCCTGGAATATGGGTGCCATCAAACTCTATTGCTCGCGCTGCCATTCCGAATGGTTACGCAATAGAAATAGTGGATATGACAATTCCTATACGTCCACGAATAAAGGCAGTGGCTGCCTGGGTGCCTTATTGCTGATCCTCGCCCTGCCGATCGGCATCATCACCCTGACCCAGTGGTTTAGCTGAATTTTTTTTAAATAGACTGGCCACTCCTTTATTCAAGGAAAAATAGAAACCCCGTCAGGCTCAGGATTAATACATCAATAATTTAAGTTCGCTTATAGTTCGAGGCTCTTATGATGGATGAGGATATTTATTCCAATCTGGCGCTGATCCCATTTACGCTGGCGGGTTTTACCTGGCATTCGGCGGAGCAATATTTTCAGGCCGCCAAATTCACCGATGCCGAGATCATCCAGCGCATCCAGCAGTGTCCGAATCCATTTCGCTGCGCTTCGCTGGGGCAGACCCGGCGCTTTAAAATCCGCGATGATTGGGAAACCATTAAAGTCTCGGTGATGGAAACCGCGATCCGGGCGCGCTTTGCCCAGCACCCGGAATTAGCCCATCACCTCGCACTCAGCCGACATCCACTCTCCGACCACTCCGCCGCCGACTCCTTCTGGGGCCCCGGCGTCGATGGCCACGGCACCAATATGACCGGCCAGATCCTGATGCAAATCCGCCGCGAACTCCAAGCCAACCCGAAATAACAACATCCATCTTCAAGCTCTGAGCTTTCAATCTTCAGTTTTAGTCTTCGGCTCTCCGCTTTGAACCATCCCCCACCACCAAAAACCGAAGGCGTCTGTCGGGCCGGGTGGTGGGATGGCTGCAGCCGGTGCGCGGTCAGGATGACCGCAAAAGGGAGCGTCACGCCATGGATGGCGTGTGGCTCCCGGCCGGTGGAGGACATTCCGCAGCCCGGGGCCTTCCCGACAGTCGGCATACGCCAAGGGCCCGGGATTGCCAAGGGGGAGGCCTTTCCCCCCTTGGCCCGCCGCCGTTCGCCGCAGGTGAACAGAACGCCAATGTCTGCAAGGCGGAAACGGAACAAGTCGCTCCCGACGACGATGTGGGAGATACCGCATGTCGATCAATCCCCATGCGCCCGATTACGCTGCGCTAATCGAGCCTACGAAAGCAAGCGTCAGATTTGAACCATCCCCCTCCCCCAAAGCCCGAAGCCGTCTGTCGGGCCGGGCGGTGGGATGGCTGCAGCCGGTGCGCGGTCAGGATGACCGCAAGAGGGAGCGTCACGCCAGGGATGGCGTGTGGCTCCCGGCCGGTGGAGGACATTCCGCAGCCCGGGGCCTTCCCGAAAGTCGGCCTACACCTCAGGCCCGGGATTGCCAAGGGGCCAAATCGGGGTTTGGACGGGATTGATTATCACGGCCCCGATTTGGCGCGAGGGCAGGGACAGCCCGAGCGGATTGCGAAGCCATGGATGGCGTAGCGAGGCCTTTTCCCCCTTGGCCCGCCGCCGTTCGCCGCAGGTGAACAGAACGGCAATGTCTGCAAGGCGGAAACGGAACAAGCCAAACCCGCCAACGATGCGGGCAACACCGCAGCATCCGTCGCGCGGTCAGGATGATCGCAAGAGGTGCGCAGAGTCGCCTCATCGCCAATGTAGGCCGGGAATGGCCAGAGGGAATCCCCTGGTTAGCGTTTGCGCGCAACCAGGGGAGCGTCGGATGCTCAGGACGCGGAGTATTCCACTTCGTTGCCTGTGGGGGTGTCGGCGGCAAAGGCCTTGACGTTATCGAGGGTGGTGGTGGCGATGGCCAGCAGGGCTTCGCGGGTCAGGAATGCCTGGTGGCCGGTAAACAGCACGTTGTGGCAGGCCGAGAGGCGGCGGAAGGTATCATCGGTGATCACCTCGTTGGATTTGTCCTCGAAGAAGAGCTCCTGCTCCTCCTCGTAGACGTCGAGGCCCAGCGCCCCTATCTTCCCCTGCTTCAGCGCCTCGATGGCAGCGAGTGAATCCAGCAAGGCGCCACGGCTGGTATTGATGATCATGACCCCCTCTTTCATCTTGGCAAAGGCCTCGGCGCCCAGCAGGTGGTAGTTCTCCTTGAACAGCGGGCAGTGCAAGCTGATGACATCCGATTGTTTGAACAGGGTGTCGAGATCCACATACTCGGCGCCCAGCTCCAGCGCTGCTGGATTCGGGTAGGGATCATTGACCAGCAGACGCATGCCGAAGCCGTTGAGGATGCGCAGGGCGGCGATACCTATCTTGCCTGTGCCTATGATGCCCGCGGTGCGGCCATGCATGTTGAAACCGACCAGGCCCTCCAGCGAGAAGTTGGCGTCACGGGTACGCTGATAGGCCTTATGGATACGGCGGTTGAGCGCCATCATCATGCCGACGGCGTGTTCGGCGGTGGCCTCCGGCGAGTAGGCAGGGACTCGTAGCACCTTGATGCCTAGCTCCTTGGCAGCCTGCAGATCCACGTTGTTGTAACCGGCGCAGCGCATGGCGAGTAGCTTGGTACCATTGTTGGCCAAGTCGGTCAGTACGGCGCGACTGATATCGTCGTTAACGAAGGCGCAGACCACTGGATAACCATGAGCCAGACGGCTGGTCTTGCTGTCCAGGCGGACGTCAAAGTAGTCGATCTGGTAGCCATACTGGGCATTGGCCAGGTCGAAGTGATCGCTGTCGTAGCCCTTGGCGCTGAACATGGCAATTTTCATCTTATCCCTCCCGGTTGATATCACATAAGAGTTCCCTGATGGTGTCAGGTCAAGGGTGCTGATGGAGCGTACCTGCAAAGCGCTCACCGGCGTTGGCGTGACGACAAGAGGAACTGTCGTGCTGTCAGACAGCAATAAGGTGTCACTTGGCTAACCACTCTAAACCCGGATAGCGTCGTTGCAAATCCCTATTGACTCTAGGGGTCAAGAAAGCGCCTATCCAGCATGGAATCATTTGCGCCTCGACGCTCGCAGGGTATGCTCGCTGCATCCAACATGCTTGCGGCTTTGCCCGCACCAGAGCGGCATCGCATCCGCCCCTATCAGGAGAGAAACCATGACTCAGCGCGTCTACTGTATTGCCCAATTCGAGCCCAAGCCGGGCAAGCTGGAAGAGTTATTTCGCGTCTTGCAGGCACTGGAGCCGGAGACCCTGCGCGAGGAGGGCTGCATCCAGTATCGCATCACCCGTCATATCCCCAGTCCGTTTGCCGAGGGCACCAGCTTCCCGCTGGTGTTCAACGAGATCTGGGCCGATATGGCGGTGTTTGAAGCCCATTGCCAGAAACCCTATATCCAGCGCTTCTTCGACGAGCAGTGCATCAGCACCGATGGCCTGGTCGCCCAATGGAATGTCTGTGTCTACAGCGACGAGCTGCCAGCCTAAGCACGAGCGGCCCGCATAAACGCCAGGCAGACTCAGCGCCGAGCAGACGAAAAAAAACCCGCCAGCGGCGGGTTTTTTTAGGCCAGCAGCAGCGCTTAGCGCGGCAGCGTGCTGGAGCCCATCAGGAACTGGTCCACTTCGCGGGCGCACTGACGGCCTTCGCGAATGGCCCAGACCACCAGGGATTGACCGCGACGGATGTCACCGGCGGCGAATACCTTAGGCTTGGAAGTGGCATAGCAGCCCACGCCATCGGTGGTGGCCTTGGCATTGCCACGGGCATCTTTCTCTATGCCGAAGCTATCCAGCACCTTGGTCAGCGGCTGGGTAAAGCCCATGGCCAGGAATACCAGATCGGCCTTCAGTTCGAACTCGGAGCCGGCGATTTCCACCAGCTTGCCATCCACGAACTCGACCTTGACCAGCTTGAGGGCGGTCAGCTTGCCGTTTTCACCGATGAACTCCTTGGTGGAGACGGCGAACTCGCGGACACAGCCTTCGTCGTGGGAGGAAGAGGTACGCAGCTTGAGCGGCCAGTAGGGCCAGGTCAGCGCCTTGTTCTCTTGCTCCGGCGGTTGTGGCATCACTTCCAGCTGGGTGATGGAGGCCGCGCCATGACGGTTGGAGGTCCCGACGCAATCCGAGCCGGTATCACCACCACCAATCACCACCACATGCTTGCCCGCGGCGCTGATCGGGTTCTTGGTGTCGCCCGCCACTTCCTTGTTCTGGGGAATGAGGAATTCCAGAGCAAAGTGAATGCCGGAGTTCTCACGACCCGGAACCGGCAGATCCCGCGGCGTCTCGGAGCCACCGGAGAGGATCACCGCATCGAACTGGGCATCCAGCTCGGCCGGAGTCACCAGGGTGACGGCATCGTTGACCACGCCCTTGGGCAGATCTTTATCGCTGCAGACCAGGGTCTTGGTCTTGATGGTGACGCCTTCGGCAACCAGCTGGGCCACACGACGGTCGATGACCGACTTGTCGAGCTTGAAGTCCGGGATACCATAACGCAGCAGACCACCGACCCGATCGTTCTTCTCGAACAGGGTGACATCATGGCCGACACGCGCCAGCTGCTGAGCGGCCGCCAGACCCGCAGGACCGGCACCCACCACTGCCACCTTCTTGCCGGTTTTCACGGCAGCCGGTTGCGGCAGAACCCAGCCATTTTCCCAGGCGCGGTCAATGATGGCGCGTTCGATAGACTTGATGCCCACCGGCGCGGCATTGATGCCCAGGGTACAGGCCGCTTCACACGGGGCCGGACAGATCCGGCCTGTGAATTCGGGGAAGTTGTTGGTGGAGTGCAGCACCTTGATCGCCTGCTGCCAGTTGCCACGGTAGACCAGATCATTCCAGTCCGGAATGATGTTGTTCACCGGGCAGCCGTTGTTACAGAACGGGATACCACAATCCATGCAGCGGGCGCCCTGCTGCTTGGCTTCTTCTACGGTCAGGGTTGGCACGAACTCGCCATAATGTTTGACGCGCTCAGCAACCGGGGCGTAGGTCTCTTTGACTCGCTCGAATTCGAGAAAACCGGTTGGCTTACCCATTACGCAATCTCCTTCTGCTGTTGCTTGGCCGCTGCCAATTCCTTCAGGGCGCGGCGGTATTCATTCGGATAGACCTTGACGAACTTGCCACGGTAGCTGTCCCAATCGGCCAGGATGGACTTGGCACGCGGGCTACCGGTGAGCTCGGCATGCTGGGCGATGAGGCCCTTGAGCAGCAGCTCGTCGGCCTGTTCCTGATGCAGCGGTTCATCCTTGGCTTGCTCGGCAGCCGGCAACACCTTCTCCAGTGCGACTTGTGCCAGATTGCAGCGCTCGACGAAGGTTTCATCTTCATCCAGCACGTAGGCGATACCGCCGGACATGCCCGCCGCAAAGTTGCGGCCGGTTTGTCCCAGCACCACCACAGTGCCACCGGTCATGTATTCACAACCGTGATCACCGACCCCTTCAACCACAGCCGTACCACCGGAGTTACGGACGCAGAAGCGTTCACCCGCAACCCCATTGAGGAAGGCTTCACCGTCGGTGGCACCGTACATGACGGTGTTACCGCAGATGATGTTGCGGGATGGCTCCGGCGTGAAGGCATCACCCGGACGAATGATGACCCGACCACCAGACAGACCCTTGGCCACGTAGTCGTTGCCCTCGCCCACCAGCTCCAGGGTGATACCCTTGGCCAGGAAGGCGGCAAAGCTCTGACCGGCGGTGCCGTTCAGGCGCACCTGGATGGTGCCAACTGGCAGACCTTCGTTGCCGTAACGCTTGGCGACTTCACCGGAGAGCATGGAGCCGACGGTGCGGTTGATGTTCTTGATGGGCAGTTCAATCTTGACCGCTTCACCCTTTTCCAGCGCCGGTTGAGCCAAGGCCACCAGTTGCTGATCCAGGGCTTTTTCCAGCGCATGGTCCTGGGTTTCGGTATGCAGACGCGCTACCGAAGCCGGAACGTCCGGTTGGAAGAAGATCTTGGAGAAGTCCAGACCCTGAGCCTTCCAGTGTTCGATGCCTGCACGCTTGTCCAGCAGGTCGGAGCGACCGATCAGATCGTCAAACTTGCGGATGCCCATTTCGGCCATCAGCTGACGCACTTCTTCAGCGACGAAGAAGAAATAGTTGACCACATGCTCCGGCTGGCCGGTGAAGCGCTTGCGCAGCTCCGGATCCTGAGTCGCCACGCCCACCGGGCAGGTGTTCAGGTGGCACTTACGCATCATGATGCAGCCTTCAACCACCAGCGGCGCCGTGGCAAAGCCGAATTCGTCAGCACCCAACAGAGCCCCGATGACCACGTCACGGCCGGTCTTCATCTGACCATCGACCTGGACGCGGATACGGCTACGCAGTTGGTTCAGTACCAGCGTCTGCTGGGTTTCCGCCAAGCCCAGCTCCCAGGAGGAACCGGCATGCTTGATGGAGGACTGCGGCGAAGCACCGGTACCACCGTCGTGACCGGCGATCACCACGTGATCGGCCTTGGCCTTGGAGACACCGGCCGCCACTGTACCCACACCCACTTCCGACACCAGCTTCACGGAGATGGAGGCGGCAGAGTTGACGTTCTTCAGATCGTGGATCAGCTGGGCCAAGTCCTCGATGGAGTAGATGTCATGGTGCGGCGGCGGGGAGATGAGGCCCACACCCGGCACGGAGTGACGCAGGAAACCGATATATTCGGAAACCTTGTGGCCCGGCAGCTGACCACCTTCACCCGGCTTGGCGCCTTGCGCCATCTTGATCTGGATCTGGTCGGCATTGACCAGGTATTCGGCGGTGACACCGAAACGGCCGGACGCGACCTGCTTGATGGCAGAGCGCAGGCTGTCACCGGCTTGCAGTTGCAGATCCCGCTCGATGCGCGAGGCACCGATGATCTCGGACAACAGGGTCGGCTGGCTGACCGGAATGAAGCGATTGGCATCTTCGCCGCCTTCACCGGTGTTGGACTTACCGCCAATCCGGTTCATGGCCACCGCCAGGGTGGTGTGCGCTTCGGTGGAGATGGAGCCCAGCGACATGGCGCCAGTGGCGAAACGCTTGACGATCTCCTTGGCGGATTCAACTTCGTCCAGCGGAACAGGCTCCGCCGCCTTCTTGATCTCGAACAGGCCACGCAAGGTCAGGTGACGCTTGCTCTGGTCGTTGATGATCTGGGCGTATTCCTTGTAGTTGTCAAACTTGCCGCTACGGGTAGCGTGCTGCAGCTTGGCAATGGCATCCGGCGTCCACATGTGGTCTTCACCACGGATACGGAACGCATAGTCACCGCCGGCATCCAGCATCTCAGCCAGCACAGGATCCGCGGAGAAAGCGGCATCATGCAGACGGATGGCTTCTTCGGCGACTTCAAACAGGCCAATCCCTTCCACGTTGGACGGGGTGCCGGTGAAGTACTTCTCGACGAAGGCCTTCTGCAGACCGACTGCTTCGAAGATCTGCGCGCCTGTGTAGGACATGTAGGTGGAGATACCCATCTTGGACATCACCTTGCACAGGCCCTTGCCCACCGCCTTGGTGAAGTTCTTCACATACTTCTCGGCCTTCTCGGTATCGCCTTGCGCCATTTGACGCAGGGTTTCGACCGCCAGCCACGGGTGAACGGCTTCGGCACCGTAACCACCCAGCAGCGCGAAGTGGTGCACTTCACGGGCCGAGCCGGTTTCCACCACCAGACCTGTGCTGGTGCGCAGACCGCGCTTGACCAGACGCTGGTGCACGGCAGAGGTCGCCAGCAGAGCCGGGATCGCCAGTTGATCCTTGGCCACCTTGCGGTCGGAGAGGATCAGGATGTTGGAGCCATGCTTGACCGCATCTTCGGCTTCAGCAGCCAGCGAGGCCAGACGGGCTTCGATACCTTCTTTGCCCCAGGCCAGCGGATAGGTGATATCCAGCTCGTGGGAGCGGAACTTGTTACCGGTGAACTGCTCGATATCGCGGATCTTCTCCATCTGCTTGGCAGAGAGTACCGGCTGGGTCACTTCCAGACGGATCGGCGGATTGATATCGGCATTGTTCAGCAGGTTCGGCTTGGGCCCGATGAAGGAAACCAGGGACATGACCAACTCTTCGCGGATCGGGTCGATCGGCGGGTTGGTGACCTGGGCGAACAACTGACGGAAGTAGCTGTACAGCGGCTTCTCTTTCTTCGACAGCACGGTCAGCGCCGAATCGTTACCCATGGAGCCAATGGCTTCTTCGCCATTTTCCGCCATCGGCGTCATCAGCAGCTTGATATCTTCCTGGGTGTAGCCAAAGGCTTGTTGCAGTTCGAGCACTTCGGCGCCATGTTCGGCCGGAGCCACGTCACCGGCGATGTCATCCAGCTTGATACGGATCTTGTCGATCCACTCGGCATACGGCTTGGCATGGGCCAGGGAGTTTTTCAGCTCCTGGTCATCGATGATGCGGCCCTGTTCCATGTCGATGAGGAACATCTTGCCGGGCTGCAGACGCCACTTCTGGGCGATGCGGGAATCTTCGATGGGCAGGACACCGGATTCGGAGGCCATGACCACCAGATCATCCTTGGTGACCAGGTAACGGGCCGGACGCAGACCATTCCGGTCCAGAGTCGCGCCGATCTGGCGACCATCGGTGAACGCCACGGCGGCAGGGCCGTCCCAGGGTTCCATCATGGCAGCGTGATATTCATAGAAGGCACGGCGCTTGTTATCCATGGTGGTGTGCTTTTCCCAGGCTTCCGGGATCATCATCATCACCGCATGGGCCAGGGAGTAACCGCCCATCACCAGCAGCTCCAGCGCGTTATCGAAGGAGGCGGAGTCGGACTGACCCGGATAGATCAGCGGCCAGACCTTGTTCAGATCTTGTCCCAGCACCGGCGAGGTAATGGCACCTTCACGGGCTCGCATCCAGTTGACGTTGCCACGCACCGTGTTGATTTCCCCGTTGTGGGCAATCAGACGGAATGGATGGGCCAGATCCCAGGTCGGGAAGGTATTGGTGGAGAAACGCTGGTGCACCAGCGCCAGGGCCGACACGCAGCGGGCATCCGCCAGGTCGTTGTAATACAGGCCCACCTGATCGGCCAGCAGCAGCCCCTTGTAGTTGACGGTACGCGCCGAGAAAGAAGGCACGTAAAACTCGCCACAGTGCTTGAGCTTGAGGGCACGGATGGCATGGGAACAACGTTTGCGGATGATATACAGCTTACGTTCCAGCGCATCGGTGACCAGGATGTCACTGCCGCGACCAACAAAGATTTGGCGGATCACCGGCTCTTTGGCCTTGACCACGGGGGACATGGGGCACTCGGCGTTGACCGGTACATCCCGCCAGCCCAGTACGATCTGGCCTTCGGCACGGACAGCACGCTCGATCTCTTCTTCGCACGCCATGCGCGAAGCCGCTTCCTGGGGCAGGAAGATCATGCCGACGCCATACTCGCCGTCCGCCGGCAGAGTCACACCTTGCTTGGCCATTTCGGCGCGATACAGCTGATCCGGGATCTGGATCAGAATACCGGCACCATCGCCCTGCAGCGGGTCAGCACCTACTGCACCCCGGTGATCCAGATTTTTCAGGATCAACAATCCTTGTTCAACGATACTGTGGCTCTTCTGCCCTTTCATGTGGGCTACAAAGCCAACACCACAGGCGTCGTGTTCGTTCGCAGGGTCGTAAAGGCCCTGGCGCTGGGGTACCGCCGATTCCATCACGCTTGAATCCTCTCAATCTATCTCGGGTCCATCCGCAGAGAAAAAAAGCTGGCATCTACCAGCTTGGCTGTCACTCTGAGGGCTTGTAACGGGCGAATATACTGTGATTCCCGCCCCAATTCAAGGCAACCCGCTGGCGGTCAGATCAGGGCTTTTCGAGAAAAAAACCATTACAAGACAATATGTTATCGAACTTATTCCAGAATAGTGCGTCCTGCATCAATTTCGCTCAATTTCAGCCGCCGACGTATCCTCGCCTTTATGCAGCAGCAATAGCAAAAGCACAGCGCCATTGTGGTAGTTTTACATGGTAAAAGTTTAACGAATGGTTAAATTTCAGAGTTTTATTTCGTTTAAGTGCCAATTTACAGAGTCTGAATAGATGAGCCAATTGAGAGTAGATCGCATTTAAAAACTATCTTGCAGCCATTTGGCGCTAAACATGGATTATTTTTAAAGCATTCAGCGCCATTGCTGCGGTTTTACCGTCGCTTTGCCGGGTCCACCCGCCGGGTAAAAAAAAATCCAATTTGTGACTCGGCTATAGATTTAAGGCTCTGCCTGTGTCCCGATCTGCGGCCCTGAGCCGGAAGTAGCAGACTCCTGCCGTGTGGCGATTGCGTTCCCCGACTCTAGCCAAAACACGGACTCACCTTGCGATCTCGAGCTGCGGGAACCCGGGGGCTGGTGATATCATGGCGCCACTATTCCTCTACAGACCCAGAAGCGAGTACCCCATGAAAATAGGCATCATAGGTGCGATGGACCAAGAAGTTGCCCTGCTGCGCGCCCAGATGAGCAACGTCGAAGAGCTGACCCTGGCCGGTTGCGAATTCTACAGCGGCCTGCTGGCTGGCCAGCAGGTCGTGCTGACCCGCTCCGGGATCGGCAAGGTAGCCGCAGCGGTTGCCACCACCTTGTTGCTGGACCGCTTTGCCCCGGATTGCGTCATCAATACCGGCTCGGCCGGTGGTTTTGATCCCGAGCTGCATATCGGCGATGTGGTCATCTCCAGCGAAGTGCGCCACCACGATGTGGATGTCACCGGCTTTGGCTATGAAATCGGCCAGGTACCCCGCCTGCCTGCCGCCTTTGTCGCCGATGAACGCTTGAAGGCGCTGGCGCGCGACGCCGTAGCCGAGCTGCAAGAGGGGATCCGGAGTAAAGAGGGGCTGATTTGTACCGGTGACCAGTTTATGTGTGACCCGGAGCGTATCGCCAAGGCACGCGCCGACTTCCCGACCATGGCTGCCGTGGAAATGGAAGGGGCCGCCATCGCCCAGGTCTGCCATCAATTTGGCGTGCCCTTCGTGGTCACCCGCTCCCTCTCCGATATCGCCGGTAAAGAATCCCCTGATTCCTTCGAAGCCTATCTGGAAGTCGCAGCCCGTCACTCCTCGGTGATGGTCGTCGCCATGTTGAAACGGATGTAACGGGTGGAAACCTCGCTGCTGTGGACCCTGCTGGAGCAACCGGCCATCTTGCTGGCCCTGGCCTTGCTGTTGGAGTGGATATTGCCGTTGCCCTCCCAGGCTCAGCCCTCGGCCCTGGTGCCCTTACTGGAGCGGTTGAGCCAGAAGGTCAACCGGCGCGGTACGCCCCTGACCCAGCAGTGGATAGCGGGCTTGTTGACCCCCTTGACGGTGTTGATCCCCGCCCTGCTGGGACAGTGGGCCTTGCGCAACCTGTCACTCTCCGAGGCGCTGTTCGATCTGCTGCTGCTGGTGTGGTTGCTGGAGTGGCGGCCGCTGAAGAACGAGTCCCAGGCGCTGCACCATTTGCTGCGGGCCAACAAGATCAGCATGGCCCGCTTGCAGCTGGCGCGCTGGACCCGCCGCGATACCAGTCGTCTGAGTCTGATGGGCCTGTGCAAGGCCGCCAGCGAGATGACTGTGCTGCGCTGGCTCGGTCAATGGTTCGGAGTAGCGTTCTGGTTTTTGCTGGCCGGCATCGAGGGCGCCCTCACCTTCCGCCTGCTGCAACTGATGGCCCAGGCCTTCAGTCCGAAACTCCCCCGTAACCTGCAGTTCGGCGAGTTTTGCTGCCGCCTCTATAGCCTGATGTTACTGCTGCCGGGCTGGTTCGCCACCCTGTTACTGGGGGCCTTTCCCGGCGGTGGTCCAGCCCTGCTGGCCGCCTTCCGCCAGGCCCGGGGTTGGTACAGCTCCGGTAGTGGCGCCTTGCTGGCCGCTATCGCCGCCGGTTTAGGCATCAGTTTGGGCGGCCCGCGCTTCTATCTGGAGCAGAAGATCCGCTATGTGCGGCTGGGGGGTTCCCGCGAGCCGGACTTGCAGGCGCTGCAGCAGGTGCACAGTCGGCTCACGATGCTGAGCGCCTTGCTGTTAATCCTGCTGGTCGGTTTTGAAGGGATCGCATTCTATGCGCAGTATCTGCGTTAAGGCTCTTTGGCTCCTGCTGGCCTGGTTCGCTGTGGGCGCGCAGGCCGCAGCCCCCCAGCGGCTGGTCAGCCTGACGCCCCATATTACCGAGTTACTGTTTTCTATCGGTGCCGGACCCCAGGTCATCGCCACCGATGATGCCAGTGACTGGCCCGTTGCGGTCAAACAACTGCCCCATGTTGCCAATTACCAGAGTATCAATCTGGAGCGCCTGCTGGCTCTGCAGCCGGATCTGGTGCTGGTCTGGAGCGGTTACCAGCAGTTGATGGTGCATCAGCTTCAAGCGCTGGGGATTCCGGTGCTGGTGGTCGACTCCCGCCGACTGCAGGATTTGCCTCGGGATCTGCGGCTGCTCGGTAAGGCCACCGGTCATAGTGCTCAGGCCGAAGCCCTGGCATTGCAGGTGGAGGCTGACTTTCAACGGCTCAGGCAGCAATACCAGCAACGAAAACCGGTACGACTGCTGTATCAACTCTGGTCGCCGCCACTGACCACGGTCGCCGAAGGCAGCTGGATCCAGGATGCCATCGCCTGGTGCGGCGGTGACAATCCGTTTGCCAGCAGCCCGGCGCCCTATCCGCAAATCAGTGAGGAAGCCGTGCTGTTGCAGCAACCGGAGCTCATCATCAGCGCCCAGGATGCCCAGAGTCTGCAACGCTGGCAGCAATGGCCGGAACTGCCTGCAGTCGCCCACCAGCAGTTGAAACTCAGCCAGCCGGATCGCCTGCAGCGCCTGACGCTGCGGACGGTGGCAGGCATCGAGGAGCTGTGCCAGCTCATCGATCAGGCGCGCTAATCCCTCTGCGCTGAGTGCCGGTTAAATCTGGCAACACAGCAGGTCAGACCTCTGTCAGATTCGTCTATCCTCAGATCTGGGTTCGTTCATCTGGCAGGGATATCCATGAAGCTTCAATCCATCCAACTCAAGATTGCGCTGCTGGCGGGCGGGTGCCTGCTGTGCGCCATGATCCTGTTGTCGGCGCTGTCGTTTTTTTCGGCCCAACGCAGTCAGGAGATGGTGCTCCAGCAAACCGGTCAGGAAGCGAAGGATATAGCCGAGCAACTGCTGCTGGCTCGCACCGAAGCCGAGGCCGCGGCGGTGCAGAATTACCTGAATGAGGCCTTTGTCCGTACCCAAATCCTGGCCCAGGATATTTACTTTCTGCAAAATTATGCTCGGGAAAACCAGCAAGATGCGGCCGCCTTGCGCCGCACAGTGCTGATGAAGGGTAAAGATGCACTCAACATGAGTGGTGAGACCCTGGGGATTTTCGTGGTCATGGAGCCCGATGCGCTGGATGGCAATGACGCGACCTTCAAAGGCAGTGACCTGACACAAACCGGCAGCAATGCGAACGGCCGCCAGGCGTTCTATTGGTCACGGAATGAGGCCGGCAAGCCCAGGGTCGAAGCGATCGAGGAAGACGAACTCGCAGATACCACCCTCGATGCTTACGGCGTAGAGGCCAATGCCTGGGCAACCTGTGCGCTACGCAGTCAGCAGCTCTGCCTGATGGACCCCTACACGGATCAGGTCAACGGCCAACCGGTGGCGATGACCTCCATTGTCTTGCCGCTACAACCTGAGGGTCGTCTACAAGGGATCCTGGGTATGGATTTAGCCCTGGCGCCCTTGCAAACCATTGTCACCCGGATGGATCAGCAGCTCTACGCCGGTCAAGGCAGCGTACAGCTCATCAGTCAGCATGGGGCCATCGCCGCCCAGAGTGACCGACAATCCCCCCTGAACCAGGATCCGCGGGCGCAACAGCGCCAACTTGACACCTGGTTGGCACAGGGCAAGACCGGGCATCGCTGGCAAGGCGATACGCTGGAAATGGTGGTGCCGATCCCATTGGCACAGAGTGATCAGCGCTGGAATCTGCTCGTTCGCATGCCGGCAGCTGCAGTCTTCGCCTCAACCACACAACTGCAGGCCCAACTGGAACAGCAATTCGCCCGGCACCTGCAAGAACAACTGCTGTGGGGGCTGTCATTTACCCTGCTGGCCCTGCTGCTCATCACCCTTGCCGCCCACCGGATTGCCAGTCCAATCCGCATCGTCGCCGAACGCCTCAAGGAGATTGCTCACGGTGAAGGCGATCTGACCCAGCGCATCCATCTGTCCCAGCGGGATGAAGTCGGTTTACTGGCCCATCGTTTCAACGCGTTTCTCGAACGTCTGCGGAGCACCATCAGCGAAGTGGTGGAAACGGCCGCCGGAACCCGTCATGGCGTGATTGAAGCCTCGGATCTGGCCTTGCAAACCCGCTCGATCCTGCAGGCTCAATCGTTGGAAATCGATCAGGTCGCCACCGCCTGCACCCAGATGCATGCCACGGCCGCAGAAATTGCCGAAAGTGCCCAGCAGGCTCTGGCGGCCACGCAAGTCGCCGAGCAGGCGGCGCGGGAGGGTCAGCTCGTGGTGGGCCGCACCGATGGCGCCATGCAGCAGTTGATGGCCGACATGAGCCAGACCAAGCCCAAGGTGGAAAATCTGTCGCGCAACAGTACCAACATCAATCAGATCCTCGCGGTCATCACCACGATTGCCGAACAAACCAATCTGCTCGCCCTCAATGCCGCCATCGAAGCCGCCAGAGCCGGAGAGCAGGGACGAGGCTTTGCCGTGGTGGCCGATGAGGTTCGAGGTCTGGCCCACCGCACCCAGGAGTCAATTGGCGAGATCCAATCGGTGATTGAACAACTGCAACAGGGAACCCAGGAGGTCGTCGCCGCGATCCTCAATGGTCATGAGCAGGCCTATCAGACTCAACAGCAGGCACTCGCTTCGGTGGCGGTACTGGAACAAATCAGCCAGGCCATCAACACCATCCACCAGATGAACGAACAGATATCCCATGCGGTGCGCGAACAGAGTCAAGCCAGCGATGAGATCAGCCACAACATCTGCAATATCCGCGGCGTCAGCCACAGCATAATCCAGGGAGCCGACAGCTCGGCTCATCTCTCCGAGCAGCTCAGCACCCTGGCCGAGCGTCAACATGCGCTGGTGGGGCAGTTCAAGATTTGAGCGCAGACGCGGGAACCAGCACCCGCATCCCAGCCATAACTCACATGCAGCCAGCAGGGGCGCTCCTCTGCTGGCTCAACCCGTTCCATCACCATGGCGTGGACGGCCAACTACAGATGGTGCGAGCGACCGAAGCGCCCCCCAGGAAATTTCGTCGCCCCTCTAGCCGCTTGGCGCCCTGCTCCGTACAATCTCGCCACTTTATTTCCGCTGGATGTGCTTGCCCATGGATACCACCCTGATTGACCAGCTGGTTTACTATTTTGATCTCTTCGGCACCGCCGTATTTGCCTTCTCCGGGGTGCTGGTTGCCGGTCGTCTGCGGATGGATGCCATTGGCGTCATAGTGCTGGCAGCCGTCACGGCGGTAGGAGGCGGCACCATCCGCGATCTGCTGATTGGAGCTCGCCCCATCTTCTGGATCCAGGACACCACCTATCTGTGGGTCATTCTGGCGACCGCCGCGTTGGGTATGTGGCTGGCGCGCGTCCCGCGGCGTCTGCCCTGGTATGCATTACCGGTTGCCGATGCCTTCGGGCTGGCGCTGTTTGTGGTCATTGGCGCCAAAAAAGCGCTGCTGTTCGGCACCTCGGGCATGGTCGCCGTCGTGATGGGAGTCATCACCGGAGTGGCCGGGGGGCTGATCCGTGATGTGCTGGCGCGGGAAATCCCCATGGTGCTGCAAAAAGAGATCTACGCCACCGCCTGTATCTTCGGCGGAGTGCTCTATACCGTCTCGCTCTCCCTGGAGCTGGCCCACATTCCCGCCATGCTGATCAGCATGCTGGGCGCGCTGGCCGTTCGAATCACCGCCATCTTCCGCCATCTCTCCTTGCCCTCATTCGTCCTGCGTGACTGATTGACCGGGTCTGCGGTTTTCTCCGAGCCCGGACCCGGCCTATACTGGCTTCCCCTCGTCATGGAGAAGCCACTGTGTCCCGTTTTGTCCTCATCACCGGTTGTTCCAGCGGTATCGGTTATCACGCCGCTCATCGTCTACAGCAAGAAGGCTTTCACGTCATCGCTTCGGCCCGCAATCCCGAAGATGTGGCCCGTCTGCAGGCCGAAGGGCTCACCGCCATCCAGCTGGATTTGACGGATACCGCCTCCATCCAGACGGCCGTTGCGCAAACCCTGGAACTCTGTCACGGCCGCCTCTATGGACTGTTCAATAATGGCGCGTATGGCCAACCCGGGGCGCTGGAAGATCTACCGACCGATGCACTGCGTGCCCAGTTCGAGAGTAATTTTTTTGGCTGGCACGAACTGACCCGCTTGCTATTGCCAAGCATGCTGGCCGCCAACGAGGGGCGCATCATCCAGAACAGTTCGGTACTCGGCCTGGTGGCGATGAAATATCGCGGTGCCTATAACGCCAGCAAGTTTGCCCTCGAAGGCTATACCGATACCTTGCGCCTGGAATTGCGCGGTACCGGGGTGCAGATCAGTCTCATCGAGCCCGGGCCCATCGCCAGCCAATTCCGCGCCAATGCCCTGGCGGCGCTGCGTCAGCACATCGATCTGGAACACAGCCGCCATACCCCCGTTTACCAGCAGACCCTCAGTCGCCTGGAAAAAGTGGTGCCCGGCAATCGCTTCACCCTGCCGCCGGAGGCCTGCATGCCACCGCTACTCCATGCGCTCAACGCCCGCCGCGCCCGTCCGCGCTATCAGGTGACGACACCGAGTAAATGGATGAATCTGCTGCGCGGCTGGCTGCCGACCCGAGTGCTGGATGCCCTGGTCGCCAAATCGGCCTGATGTGTCGTATCAAGGAGGGAGCGTCTGGCGCGTGCCACGAACGCTACGGGCCCCGCGGGGCCCGTATATCGGCAATACGCCGCATTCAACCGTAGTGCTGGCCATTGTCGTAATAAGCGGTACGAGCCAGAGGGAGCACAACTACAGCCACATCCTGCGCATCGCCCAACTGGGCCTTGACCGCCCGGGTGATGAGTTGGGCGGCCTGATCCTGCACCTCCCGCCCGCGGTCGAACCACATCAGCTCGACGAAGGGATAGCCCGGCACCGTCTGGCCGGCGATAATAAACTCGCTGGCGACCAGCTCCAGAGTAAAGTGCGCCACCGGGGCACCGGTCAGAGTGGAGAGATCTTGCACCAGTTGGCCACTCAAGCGCGCCAGAGGCTCACGCGCGATGCCACGAAAACGTAAGTGAGGCATAATATTTCCCATGTTGGATAACCCATCTCGACCACCCGTCCAATGGACCAGCAGTCACATCAAGCTCCCCATCATAAGGCGCTCACGCAGATGAAAAAAGGCAACTCCATCAAAAGCTGGCAAGCGGGTCTCTGTTCCCTGTTGCTGCTACCGGCCATGGTCCTGGCCGAGCCCGGTTTCTGGCACGCCAGCAAAGAGGGCCGCAACCTGTGGATCCTGGGATCCATCCATGTCGGACAAGATAGCTTCTACCCCTTGCCCAAACCGATTGAAGATGCCTGGCAACAAGCCGATGTGCTGATCGTCGAGGCCGACCTGCGCGCCATCAGCGAACAGGATCAGCAGCAGATCGTCCAGCTCAGCCAACTGCCGGCCGGTGACAAGCTGGCGAACCACCTGAGTCCGACCCTGTATCAGCAGGTGGTGAAACAGGCCCAGGTCTATGGTCTACCGGAAGCCGGTATTCAGCAGCTGCGCCCCTGGGTCACCGCTATTACCTTGATGCAACAGGCTCTGGCCAGTGCCGGCTATCAACCGGAGCTTGGCGTGGATGAACACTTCTCCAGCCAGGCCGCCCGTATGGGGGTCCCCATTCGCGGTTTGGAACGGGTGCCGGAACAGTTTGGCTATCTCGCGGGCATGAACGAGCTGGAAGATGATTTCCTGCAGGCAACCATCGAGCAAATCGGCACCATGAATACCGAGATCCCCAAGCTTATCCAGGCCTGGCAGGATGGCGATGGGGCCGCACTGCAGAAGATGCTGAGTGAAGAGCAAGGCAGCCCGCAATTGCAGGAGCTGATGGAGCGCCGTCTGCTCAAAGAGCGCAACCATAACTGGATCCCGAAACTGACGGTGATGCCGGAGAAAAACCAGTTCCTGGTCGTGGGCGCCCTGCATCTGTATGGCCCGGATGGCGTATTGAACCTGCTGCGCCAGCAGGGCTATCAGCTACAGGTGGTCACCGACGCCACCGAGTAATAGTCACCGAATGAACCACACACTGTCCGGATCTCGCGAGCCTCAGCCGATGAGGCTCCGGGTAACAGACCAAGGTGTTACCCGGGTCCGGCTCTCTGCTTCCGGAGTCTCTATGTCCATGAGCCGCCTTCTTAGCCCCCAGCATTCCCTGGAGCCAGAGCCGCCGACCGGCGAGGAGCTGGCTCTGTTTCAGGCCGAAATGGCCGGTATTCAACCCCTGCATCAGGATCGGATCCTTGCGCCACGCCAGGACGAGCAGACCCTCGCCCACGCCGCCAGACGCGCGGCCGCCGAACAGGAGCTGACCGAAGACCCGGAGTTCTGGTCATTGGAAGCCGTCGAACTGCTGGATCCCAAGGACTGGATCAGTTTCAAGCGCGATGGGGTGCAGCAGGGTGTATTTCGTAAACTGCGGTTGGGGGAATATGAACTGCAGGCCAGCCTGGATCTGCACGGACACACGTTGAAACAGGCGCGCCAGGCACTGCAGGAGTTTTTACAGGAGTGCCAGCGTTGCGAGATCCGCTGTGTGCTCATCCGCCACGGCACCGGCGAACAATCAACGCCCAAGGCCCTGCTCAAGAGCTATGTCAGTCACTGGCTGCAGCAATGGCCCGACCTCCTGGCCTGCCACAGCGCCCAGAAGATGCATGGCGGGTGCGGCTCCCTCTATGTTTTGCTGCGCAAAAGCCAACGCCAGAAACTGGAAACCCGCGAACGCATTCACCGGCACCAGCCCTGAGCACCTCATACGGACACAACAGGCATGACTCGGCCCGGGGTCACCAGGACGACAACGCCGGGCAGATGACGCGGATAGCTGAAACAGGCATACTTTTTACAACCACATAACAACAGGCATCTGGCGATGCGCGACACGCACCAGCCAGCGTGATGGGCCCAGGAACACATAAGTTCTCGGTCACACCCCCTCAATCACACAAGCCCGGTCACACCAGCTTAGCTACGGAATACCACAAGGAATCGCCATGAGTTACGCCCACCTGGAACAACGCTTCACCCAACTCCATCACTTCGCCCATCTGGGGGCCATCTGTGGTTGGGATCGTGCCACCATGATGCCCGATGGCGGCAATCCGGCTCGCGCCGCCGCTCTGGCCGAACTCTCGGTGCTGATGCATCAACGCCTGACCGGTCCCGAGATGGCCGACTGGTTTGCTGCCGCCGCCGAAGAGTCGCTAAGCGCCAGCCAGCAGATCAGCCTTGGCGAGATGCGTCGCCAGTGGCAACAGGCGACCGTGCTGCCCGAGGCGCTGGTGCAGGCCAAATCCCTGGCCGGTTCCCGCTGTGAGCACGCCTGGCGTGAGCAGCGTAAACAGAATGACTGGAGCGGATTCCTCGGCAACTTCCGCGAGGTCGTGGCTCTGTCCCGGGAAGAGGCGCAGATCCGTGCCGCCGCCAGCGGCCTGCGCCCCTATGACAGCCTGCTCGACTTGTACGAGCCGGGCATGAACAGCGCCCGTCTCGACACCCTGTTCGGCGATCTCAAGAGCTGGTTGCCCAACCTCATCCAGCAGGTGACCGAGCGCCAGCAGCACGAAACCCTGATCCAGCCCCAAGGCCCCTTCCCGACCGCCAAACAGGCCGAACTAGGCAAGCAGGTGATGCAGTTGCTGGGTTTTGACTTCAATCGCGGACGTCAGGATGTCAGCGTCCATCCCTTCTGCGGCGGCGTGCCCAGCGATGTGCGCATCACCACCCGCTATGATGAGGCCGATTTTACCCAGAGCCTGATGGGTATCATCCACGAAACCGGCCATGCCCGTTATGAGCAGGGGTTACCGCTGGATCGATTGGCGCTGCCGGTCGGACAAGCGCGCTCCATGGGTATCCATGAGAGCCAGAGCCTGTTCTTCGAGATGCAGATGGCGCGCCATCCCGCCTTTATGGCCCGACTCTCGCCGCTGGTCAGCCAGACCTTTGGCACGCAAGCCGCCTTTAGCAGCGACAATCTGGCCAAGCTCTACACCCGGGTCGAGCCCGGTTATATCCGGGTCGATGCCGACGAAGTCACCTATCCGACCCACGTCATGCTGCGCTATGAAGTAGAGCAGAAGCTGATTGAAGGAGCTCTCGAGGCAGAGGATATCCCCGAGCTGTGGGATCTGCGCATGACCGAATATCTGGGACTCAGCACCCGGAATAACTACCGCAATGGCTGCATGCAGGATATCCACTGGACCGATGGCAGCTTCGGCTACTTCCCCAGTTACACACTCGGTGCCATGTATGCCGCGCAGTTTGCCGCCGCGCTACAGCGGGAGCTGGGGGACTTTACCACCCTGCTCGGCAGCGCCGAGGG
This sequence comes from Pseudaeromonas sp. HNCC25DJ182, assembly GCF_055413365.1. NCBI lineage: Bacteria > Pseudomonadati > Pseudomonadota > Gammaproteobacteria > Aeromonadales > Aeromonadaceae > Pseudaeromonas > Pseudaeromonas sp. HNCC25DJ182. The sequence continues at coordinate 191,435 of NZ_JBVAYG010000001.1, forward strand.
GCTGGCCCAGGTCTTTGGCTGGCTGCAACGCCACATCTGGCATCCGGCCAGCAGTCTGGGCACCAATGCCCTGGTCCAGGCCGCGACCGGTGAAGCCTTGAATGCCGTCCATTTCCGCCGTCATCTGGAGCAACGGTATCTGGGCTAATCCCGGAGCGAATCGCTGAGATCCAGATAACGGAAGCTTGGATAAAAGAATCTCGGATATGATTACGGGCCACTGCGGTGGCCCCAACTTTTGGCTGGAGAATCAGATGCAGCGTTACACCCGGATCCCCACGCCCTGCGGCCCCTTGCTGCTGGTGATCAACGAGCAGGGATTATGCCATGTGGATTTTTGCCACAGCCCGCACCCCGTGGAGGTTAAGGAAAACTGGCAACTCGATGAGGCGGCGCTGGCCCCCTATGCCGAGCAATTTAACGCTTACTTCGCGGGGCGGTTACAGACATTCGAGTTACCGCTGGCGGCCCGGGGCACCGAGTTCCAGCAGCAGGTGTGGCAGGCGCTGACCCGGATCCCCTATGGCCAGACCCGTAGTTATGCCGATATCGCGGAAACCATTGGCAATCCCAAGGCGGTGCGTGCAGTCGGAGCGGCCAACGGACGCAATCCACTGGCGATTATCGTGCCCTGTCATCGGGTGATCGGTCGGGATGGCAGCCTCACCGGCTATGCCGGTGGGCTGGCTATCAAACAGTTTTTACTGAATCTGGAGCAAGCTGGCTAGCTGGCTCTATGCTCGATCAATTCCCGCAGCGCCTGGGGCAAGAGTGCGCGCAAGCGTCGAGTTAGAGCCTGCTCATGACGCTGCCAGAGAATGCCCAGATAGATGATGGCAAAACCGGCCAGGGTCATCACGAACGGGAACAGCAGGCTATCTTCGAACACGTCATAGGCCAGATGGCCGATATAGGCGCAGATGCCGAAAGCCGCAAAGACCGCAAAGGCGCGGCGCGCCAGAATAGCGCCCAGCAGCAGTAATCCCAGGTTGATGCACAGGTAGATAAACTTGTTCCACTCGCTGTCGGAGCTCATGCTGGAGAGCCCGCCCCAGAAGGCCATCAGACCGAACAGATAGAGCCAGAAGGCGTAATCCCGGGTATGACGGGTGCGGATATCCACCCAGAAGCCCAGCAGCATGATCAGCAGACCGCTATACACCGAGAGCCATTTGCGCAGCAGCCAGTCATAATCCTCCTGGCCGAACAGGAAGGGGGTCAAATCCATGCTCATGTACCAGAGGGTGACGGCAATCGGCATCACTAAGAACGGCAAACGGTAACGCCACAGCAAGACGGCCCCCGCCGCCAGTGTGGCCAGCTCCATTATGATCCAGCGCCAGTCGATGTAGCGGTGATAGTCGCGATACTCCATCTCGCCGCTCCACTGCCCACACAGTTGTTGTACGCCGTATACCAGCAAGGGCGTCAGCGCCAACACGAAGGTGGCACAGATCCCGGCCGGGATCGGCAACTGGCGTTGCAGCAGATTCTCGGTGACCGCAAGGCCGGCGACGGCATAGATGAGGCAGATGACCACCAGGCCGCCGCCGCCAAACTGCTCCCAACCCAGGGTCATAAACAGCGTCATGGCACCGATGGCCAGCAAGCCGCCGAAGTAATAGAGCAGATGGCTGGCGCGAAATCCCGGCCGATCGGCATTGGCGTGCTGCAAAAACGTCCACAGCGGTTCGATTTGTTCGGCCTGCAGCAACCCCTGTTGCTCGGCCTGATGGAGCATGTGGCGATCCAGATGCATGGCAGACTCCCGTAATGTCGTGGCGATCAGGCTACTGGCTTTCAACCACACTCCCTAGCGGCATGGCACGACTTTCCGGCGGTGGATCACAGTCCCGGCGCTGCAGTCATGCCGCTAGATAGCCACCATCGCGATGGCTTAACGCTTACCGGTCTTCAGGCTACCCAGCACATGCATCTCGCAGCGCTTGCAATCAAACCGCAGCCGGAAGGTATCTGGCCCTATGGTCAGCTGCAGCGAGTCCGGTTTAAATCCAGGTCCCTGCTCTTTCGGGCACTGGTTGAAGCTGTAACGCAGGCAGTGCTTGGTGATCATCAAGGAGACTTCATCCTCCTCCTGATTGCACTCGTAGGCAGGAGCCACCTGCTCGACACCGTGAGCGGCAAAGAAGGCTTCAGCCGCCGCATTATAGACATTGCCCAGATAGCTGAGTGCCGTGGTGCCCACCAGGGGCACCGGCAGTTGGATCTGCGCTCTGGCCGGTCGTTGGTAGCCCACCAGACGGGCGGCTTCCAGTGTCGCAATCCCCTCACGGCGCAACTGGTTGAGCATGCCGACCGGAATAAACCAGGGCTCGCTCACCTCCAGCGCCACCTGCGTGGCATAAAAATCGGTGGTGCCCAGTTTGGCCAACTGCTCGCGCAGTGTGGTGACGGCGCGCTCGGGATCCTTGGGCGGCTGTTTTTCCAGCACCAGCTCGGCCCGGGCCGTAACACCCGCTTCATCCACCAGTTGCAGGGCCACACCGCTTGGAGTGTCGAGCAAGGTCAGCGCCACACCAATCCGCCGCTCGGCCGAGGGCTTGGCCAGCAGGGTGGCAAACGCCTGATCATGATTGCGAAACAGCGCCATTCCCAGCTTGAGTCCGGCCACTGGCTCGGCCAGATAGAGGCGGTTGCCCTCAGCCCGATTGACGCGCACCCCGGTCAGGGTTCGATTCGGCGCATAAAAGGTCAAACCATCACCGTTGTGGAACTCGACGCCGGCCGGTACCTGCCCCAGGCTCAGCCAGTGACTGCCGGGCTTGCCCTGACTACCGGAATCTTGCAGCACACCCACCGGCTCACCGGCATATTTGGGGCTCAGGAACGAGGTGATCTCCGGCTGGCGGCCATGGAGGAAGTAATCGGTACTGCCGCGGTTGAAGCTCTTTTGCGGATCCGGGGTAAAGCTGAAGGTGGAGCGCCCGACCGAGGCACGCACCAGCTCCGGACGCTCCAGCAAGATGCTATCCAGCTCGCGGCGATACCAGGCGGTGATGTTCTTGACGTAGTCGAGTCCTTTCAGGCGCCCTTCAATCTTCAGCGAGCGCACTCCGGCGTCGATCAACTCCCGCAGATTGTGGGTCTGGTTCATATCCTTGAGGGAGAGCAGATGACTGCTCTGGGCCAGTACCTCACCGTCCTTCTGCTTTTCCAGCGTGCAGGGCAGCCGGCAGATCTGGGCGCACTCCCCCCGATTGGCGCTGCGTCCGGTCATGGCATGGCTGATATAGCACTGGCCGCTGTAACTGACGCACAGGGCACCATGGATGAAGAACTCCAGCACCACATCACTGCTGGCCGAGATCTCGCGGATCTGCTCCAGCGACAACTCGCGGGCCAGCACCACCTGGGAGAAACCCACCTGCTCGAGAAACCGCACCTTCTGCGGCGTACGGTTATCGGTCTGGGTACTGGCATGCAGCGCGATTGGTGGCAGATCCAGCTGCAGCAACCCCATATCCTGCACGATCAGGGCATCGGCTCCAGCGGTATAGAGCTGATGGGTCAAGCGTTCGGCGTCGGCCAGCTCCTCATCTTTCAAGATGGTATTGAAGGCGACATAGACCCGGGCGCCGAAGCGATGGGCAAACCGGCACAGCTGCTCGATATCCGCCACGCTATTGCCTGCCGCCGCTCGGGCACCAAAGGTCGGGCCGCCGATATAGAGGGCATCGGCACCGTGACGAATGGCTTCCATGCCAAATTCCAGATTTTTGGCCGGAGCCAGCAGCTCCAACGGATGGCGATTGGGGGTCATAAGCAAACCTGCAAAGCGTGAGGAGTTAAAAACGGCGCCGAGTATAGCAGCGCCGGAAGACGGCTCTTTTGATCCGGCCCCTCATCCGGCTCAAGTCACCAGATGGGCGGGGCCTGTGGTCACATCAGGGGTTCTGCTTGGCGCGCATGATATTGATGATCTCCACATCGGTATCCAGCATTCCCTGCCGCGATAAACGGCCGAGATTGGCGATGGTCTCATCCACAGTGCTGGCGACTATGCCTTCACTCTGAGTCACCCCCAGATTGTTCACGGCCATTAAAGAGGCCTTGATGGCCGCCGAGGTGGAGGTCGAGACCTTCATCGAACAGGCACTACCTGCGCCATCGCAGATGATGCCCGAGACATCACCAATCATGTTGTTGATGCAGTAGCCAATCTGCCGCTCGTCACCACCCAGCAACCAGGTGATCGCCGCCCCAGCCCCCATGGCTGCAGTACTGGCGGCACACAGCGCCGACAACTTGTTCTGATAGGTCTTGATGTAGATGGCCACCAGATGGCTCATCGCCAACGCCCGGGTCAAGGCCTCCTCGGAGCTGCCCAGGAAACGGGCTGCCGCCACCACCGGCATGGTCGCGGCTATGCCCTGATTACCGGAGCCGGAGTTGGACATGGCTGGCAACATGGCGCCATCCATCCGTGCATCGGAAGCCGCCGAGGTCAAACGCATGGCCAGCGTCATCAGATCGTCCGACAACAGTCGACGCTCCACCTGCTCGGTCAGGATCTTGCCGATCTGCAAGCCATAACCACGTAGCCCCTCATCGCTGAGCGCCTGATTCATCACAGCCGCATCGCGAATAAACGCAATCTCGGCCAGCGGCACCTGCAAGGCAAATTCGACGATGGTCTGTAGGGTCATCGCCGGCTTCCCGACGGTTTTGATCGACACCGCCGGAGCGCTCGTTTGCCGCTGCAGCTCCTGGCCATCCAGCTCCAGCAGGGTGATCCGGGTATGATCGGTACAGATCACCACCCGAGCCTCATGCCCGCCGCCCTGCGCCACCACTTCGGCGTACAGCACCTCGGGAACCTCTTTGACATCCACCCGTACCTGCGGCAGCAACTGCTTGGCGATGTCCAGCTGCTGAGGCGTCAGCTGCTTGAGCACTTCCAGGCCCGCATTCGGATCGCCGCCGATAGCGCCTACGGCGGCGGCAATCGCCAATCCGGTCATGCCAGTACCGGGCACACCGACCCCCATACCGTTTTTGAACAGATTGCCACTGACCCAGACCTGCAGCTGTGCGGGCGCGCAGCCCAGCAACTGCCGGCAATTGGCCGCGGCCAACGCCACCGACATAGGTTCGGTACACCCCAGAGCAGGCACGACATCACGACGTAGAATATGGATAAATTCAGCCCAAGCGCTGGGCAGTTTTGCTTCGGAGCCAGTAGAAGGGGATGGCATCATGATGGGCACTTCTCTTGAGAGTCGGCGGTCTGTGCCGCCTTATGATTACGAATATGCAGATAGACGGTATGGCGGGAAATGGCCAACCGCTCGGCGACACGATGGGCCGCCTCCTTGATTTCAAACAGCCCCCGATCATACAGGGTGGTAATGATGGCCTTGTTGCGCGCCGACGCCGGCAAGCGGGTGTCGCTGTCCACCTTGGCCATCACCTGCGCCACCAGATCGTCCACCGAGTTGGCAAAACTCTCGTTTTCCAGCGCCACAGGCACTGCATCGAGCGAGTTGGCGGCTCCGGGCAGCGACAAGGCGGCCAGCAGGGATGAGAGCGGCGCATCCAGACTGAAATTGACACACAACATGCCAATTGGTTGTTGCTGCCGGTTGCGAATGGTCATGGAGGCGGACTTGAGCAGTTGTCCCTGACGGTTGCGGGAAAAATAGCTACGCCAACTCACCTGCTCTTGCGGACTCTGCTCTTGCGGACCCTGCTCTTGCGGATGAGCCGTCGTCTGTTGCAGTTGCGCCAGGGCAAAGTCAGTGGCGGGCGCTCCGGCCTCACGACCGGTAATGTGGCCGTTGGCAATCTTGATCACCGAGGCATCCAACTGATCAAAGGCGTGCAATACCACCTCGCAGCCTGTGCCAAGCAGGGACGCCAAGCCATCCACCAAAGGGACGAAATTGGCGATCAGATGGCGATCCTCATCGGTAAACGCAGCCGGTAATGGCAACACTCTCACACTCCTCACACTTTGCGGGTAACCGAGGTGCAGAGTGTACCCATAGACTCAACTTATGTTGAGTCGAAATTCGTAAAACCACACTAAAAATAGTGAAAACTCACCATTCATACTCAAATGAAGTTGAGATATGACCATGTATGGCATTCGAGGGGCGGGATGTTAAAAATTGATGCGGTATGACCCGAAACCAATAGACAGGAATATCAGCGGCCTAGTGGCGGCTTAACCGGCGCGGCGGTCATCGAAATAGCGGACTTTGAGTTCCGGAATGGTGCAGGAGTCGTGAATGGTATCCAGCATGGCAGCCGGTTCAGCCTGCATGGCTTCATGGCGTAGTTGTTCGCCCTGCACATAAAGGCGGTGCTTCTCCTGCGCCAGCGGCGAGAGGTTGTTCCATACCTCGGCATCAAACTGGAATTGCTTCAGGGTCAGGGGCTCAGGCTCCAGGCACTCCAGCAGACGCACCGAGGCCATTCCGCCTTGCGTCAGCTGGGCTGCCATGGCCAGTGCCCGATCCGCACTGCGAACATGAGCCTCGACCGGTTTGGCCTGGGGCAATTCGAAACGACGGCGCCAATCGATACTTGTGCTATCGACCGGGATGGCATCCGCGACCCAGGGTTGATCTTCCACATCGGGCGACAGCATGGCCAACAGCAGCGAGAACTCGGAACGACGCCCCTGGCTTATCGCCTGGTTCAGCGTCTGTCCGAGCTGCAGCTCGTCGACTAAATAATGTTCGCGCAAGGCATGTGGGGTCATGGAGTTAAGTGTGAAAAATAGGCATCTAGTTGTTTATCGGCCAGTTTTGGTCTTGCTTTAACAAAAAGATTTAAATTCGGGGCTTCACTTCCAAAGAGAATCTGATACTATGCGCCCGCACTTGTGGAGGGGTTCCCGAGCGGCCAAAGGGATCAGACTGTAAATCTGACGGCTCTGCCTTCGAAGGTTCGAATCCTTCTCCCTCCACCATCAAGTGCACGAAATTAAGAGGTTCTCCCGTGGAGGGGTTCCCGAGCGGCCAAAGGGATCAGACTGTAAATCTGACGGCTCTGCCTTCGAAGGTTCGAATCCTTCTCCCTCCACCATTCCTCTTGAGTTCATCCAGCGTTACCAAGGTTATCCCGTGGAGGGGTTCCCGAGCGGCCAAAGGGATCAGACTGTAAATCTGACGGCTCTGCCTTCGAAGGTTCGAATCCTTCTCCCTCCACCATTCTTGCTCAGTTCACATAAGCGTTATCAAGGTTATCCCCTGGAGGGGTTCCCGAGCGGCCAAAGGGATCAGACTGTAAATCTGACGGCTCTGCCTTCGAAGGTTCGAATCCTTCTCCCTCCACCATCTTCTTACTCACTACACCGTGAAAAGCCGGCCTTCTTCTCGTCCGTATTGCAACAATTTCCGTTATAGTATGCCCACCGCCCTCCGGGCCAGCCAATGAACTTGTCGCGATGACAGATCTGCTCGTACAAGACACAACGACCACCAGCATCTCCTCACTCTTCCGGGACAAAAAAATTCTCCTGGTGGATGATCAGCGCTCGTTTCAGGTGCTGATGAAGGCGATGCTGATCAATATTGGATTCAATAAGGTCACCATTCTCGGTTCCGCCGAAGAGGCTCGTCGCCGTTGCCAGAAAGAAGAGTTCGACATCTATCTGCTCGATTACAACCTGGGCATGGGAGAGAACGGTCGCCAACTGCTGGAATATCTGCGCGAACAACATCTGCTGCCACCGGAATCCATCGTCTTCATCATCAGCGGCGACAACAGCCGCGCCATGGTACTCAGTGCCCTGGAGAGTGAACCCGATGGCTATATGATGAAGCCCTTCTCCCAAGAGCAATTGCGACAGCGCCTGCAACGCGCCTTGCAACGCAAGCAGGAGCTCAAGGGCATCTTTATCGCCCTGGAGAAGGAAGACTTTGCCGCCGTCATCGCCCAGTGCCAAACGGTCATCGACAGCGGTTCAAAATATGCGACCTTCTGTCGCTGCCTGATGGCCGAAATGCACGTCCGTCTCGACGATCCCATGGCCGCTCGGGCTGTCCTGCGCGAAGGATTGGCCAGCAGCGAATCCAGCTGGTTGCGGCTGGGTCTGGGTAAGGTCTGCCATTTACTCGGCCAATACGAGGATGCGATCGCACACCTGCACACCGCCTTACGGCTACGCCCGCTAATGGTGGATGCCTACCGCTGGCTATCGGCCGCCCAGTTAGCCAGTAATAACCCGCAGGATGCGCTGGATACCCTCAGTCGAGCCACCGAAATATCCCCACAGTCCGGCATGCTGCACCGGCAATTGGCGGAGATGGCGCTGGCACAAGGCGACTACCTGCGCGCTCGGGATTCCACCGCCACCATGCTGGACCTGAATCGCTACGACCATGGCAAGAATGCCCAGCTCCTGGGCAGCCATATTCATTGTCTGATCCTCTACGCCATGAACAGTGGCGACCCCTACCACATCGGCAATCTGCAAAAACAGGTGGGTAATGCTCTCTCGCGTTGTCGGCAAACTCTGATCGAGAGCGACTTTGACTTCGCCACCTTCGAGCAGATCTGCCAGGCTCGGGTTCAAGTCGCCCGCGGCGAGGTGGTGCGTGGCAAGAAGATGCTCTACAAGGCAATCCAGCCGTACCAGAGTGAACCCGCCACTATGGCCGCCCCGCTACTCAGCAATATGGTGCTGGGGTTAGCCCAACTGGGCGAATATGAGTACGCCGAACAACTACAACCCCTGCTGCGACAGCAGGAGAATGTCGAGCCACTGTTATTAACCTGTGTCCGTACCACCTTCGACGATAAAGCCCAGCAAGATCGGCAACAAAAATATCGGGAGCTCAACGAACAAGGGATCAAAGCCTATACCCAAGGCCGCATTGAAGAGGCTCTGGGCTGCTTCCGCGAAGCCTTACGACGGGCCCCCGCCAATACCAATGCCGCCATCAACAAGGCGCAAGCCTTGCTGCAATTAACCAAGAGTCATGGTAAACCCCAGACCGAGCTGCTGAACGAGTGCAAGGCTACTCTGGCCCTGCTCGACGGGGTCCAGCTCAATCCAACCCAGTTGGAGCGTCTGCGCAAACTACAAGAAGATCTGCAGGCACAAAAGAGTCGCCCGTGATCCGCAAGCCGAACCAAGAAGAGAGATCGCATGAAAATAGTATCGTTCAACATCAATGGCTTACGCGCCAGACTGCCGCAACTACAGGCGCTGATTGATGCTCATCAACCCGATATTATCGGCCTGCAGGAGATCAAGGTGCATGATGACACCTTCCCGCGGGCCGATGTGGAGGCCATGGGCTATCACGTCTATTTTCATGGCCAAAAAGCACATTATGGCGTGGCGTTGCTCTGCAAGCAGGAGCCGGAATCGGTGAGCCGGGGTTTTCCTGGTGATGATGGGGAAGCTCAGCGTCGTCTGATCAGTGCGCGTTTTTTACTGGCGGATGGCCGCCGCCTTACCGTCATGAATGGCTACTTCCCCCAGGGCGAAAGTCGCGACCATCCGACCAAGTTCCCGGCTAAAGAAAAATTCTATGCCGACCTGCAGAGTCTGCTGCTCGAGCAACATCAGCCGGATGAGGAGCTGGTGGTGATGGGTGACCTGAATATCTCTCCTGAGGATTGCGACATCGGGATCGGCGAAGCCAATCGCAAGCGCTGGCTGCGTGATGGTAAGTGCTCATTTTTACCCGAAGAGCGCGAATGGCTCGCTCGCCTGAAAGGTTGGGGACTCATCGATACCTTCCGCCATCTGTTTCCCGAGACCCAGGATCGCTACAGCTGGTTTGATTATCGCAGCAAGGGATTTGACGAAAATCGGGGCTTGCGGATCGATTTGATTCTAGCGACGGCTCCGCTGCTGGCTCGACTCGATGAGGCCGGGATCGATTACCCACTGCGCGGTGTCGAAAAGCCCTCCGACCACGCCCCGATTTGGGCATCGTTCCGCGAATGACCAGTCGTTGCAATCCTGGCGGAGCCAGCAATAACAAAGGGGCGAGCTCGCCCCTTTGTCTTGTCTACGACTCTGTGGCCCAAGCCACAGTATCATCGCATCGGTAACGAGAAGTTCAGACTCAGCTGCTCTTTGGCTCGGCGCACATGCTCCCGATAACGGGCCAGCTCGGCGACCGGGACGCTATCTAGCAAGCTTTCGTAACGGTAGCTGACACGCAGCAACTGCTTGTCCAGTGGCTCCACCTGTAAGCCAAAGCGGAATACCGCATTGTCTTGTGTCGACTGGTAGGGCGCTATTTGCATGGGTTTGGGCAAGTGGATCAGGAACTCTTGCTTCAAACGGATGGGGGCTGACAGCATCAACGGCTGGGTGCGGTTGCTATCCACATCCTTCAGGTAGCTATCCAGCAAATCGGCATAGATATCCAATCCCTGCTCGGCCACAAACTGCTGACCGCCGGGTGTCAGATAGGTTTCCCGCATCACCAATTGGTTCAGTTGTCGATCATCGCTGACCTGAGCGGCGCCAACTGTCACCAGATCGCCATAGATACGCGCGTAATAGTCCTCAAAGCGGCGACCAATCGCCTGCGGCGTACTGTTCAGCCACTGGCTACGCTGCTGCTCGGCTTGCTCCCCTTGATACTGGCTTTCAATCTGCAACCGGTTCTGATCTTTTTGCACCCAGATCTCATGGCGGACCGAGACCTCGGCAGGACGGTAATCACCATCCATCGGTGTCAGGCTGGTGACTCCAGCGGCAACCAGGAGCGCGTAGCGATAATAGGGCACGGCCACAGTATCCAGACGATCACCCTGATTCAGGAGGGTGCCATCCAGCCATAACCGCTGGCCATCCAGTAATAGGGTCACGATGACGTGATCGAACAGGTAGGGTGATGGCTGCTGGTTGGGAAGGCCAGCGCCTTGATCGAGGCTCACCAACGCCGCCGAGGGTTTGAAGCCCATCGCCTTGAGCAACGCCATCAACAGCACCGTCTTGTCTTTACAGTCGCCATAACGGCGATACAGGGTATCGGCGGCATGGCGGGGTCGGTGTGAGCCAATCCCATCTTCCATTCCCAGATAGCGAATTTCCTGCTGCACGAAGTGCAGGGCCGCCATGACTTTGCCCGCCGCATCCTGATGTGCGGCCAACTGATCGGCCAGCAACTGTACGGAAGGATCCACCGCTGCCGCATCATCGTAAAGGGGCATGGCCCATTGGGCGACATCGGCCCAACTAGCAAACTCGCTGACACTCAGGGTCCGATTCGGGGTGTACCAGGCTGGTGTATCCGACTGCAACTCCACGGCCGGAACGTTCTCTTGTTGCCATAAAATTTCACGCCGGCCGGAGGATTCGCTCACTTTGACCTGAACGTCACTCTCTTTGGGAGCCTGGAAAAACAAGGCGCGGCTCGGCGCCACCAGCAAGCGTAAACTATTCCGTGCAATCGGAATATCCCAATCCATGGCCAGCATTTCGCTATAACGCCCCGCCATCACCGGGTTATTGCCCTGCACCGTGTAACTGTATTCCAGAACATCCCCAACCCGGATATCCGGTAGGATCAGGTAAGCCGTTCGCGTCCCGGAGTAAAGAAAACGTTCCAGGTTGGCCTCGCGTTGAAACACGCGTAGTTCATTCGGCTCGAGACGATCCAGCGCCTTGCCGGCACGCCAGACTTGGGCCTTGTGGATGGTCAGGGTTTCGTAGCTCGGATCAAAGTCAAAAGCCAGTTGTGACGCCTTCTCCAGTCCTTCGGTGCTGGTGATCTGGATGACAAATCGACTGAATCGTTGCACCTGAGATGAATCTACATAATTTTGTCGATCCACCAGCAGGTAACGTTGGCCAGAAACCGCCGCTTGTGGCGGCGAGGTCGGGGGAGCAACAGCTTGCAACCAGGAGGGTTCAGCGGCGAAAACGACCTGCTCGGCCGCCTGGAGCGGCAAGCTCCCACACAGCAGCAGTAAAGTGAACAACACAGCGCGCAACGACAGGCTCCTTAAGAACCCCAGAAATGAAAAACGGTGACATAGTAACATGTCACCGTATCGTCAGCAGCAGAACCTAGACACTTCGCGGCCTTAAATGTACGTGCCAACGCTGTTCCAGCCGCCGGAAGACCCAGACGATGCACAGACTCAGCAACATGTACAGCACACCCGCGGTCAGAAAGGCTTCAAACGGGCTGTAATAGCGAGCATTGATGATCCGCGCAGCACCGGTCAGATCGACTATGGTAATAATCCCCGCGACCGCGGAACCATGCAACATAAAGATGACCTCATTACTGTAGGCCGGTAGCGCCCGACGCAACGCACTCGGCAACAGTATACAGCTCATGATCTGCCATGGCGTCATGCCAAAAGCTTGAGCCGCTTCAATTTCGCCCTTGGGAATGGTCCGGATCGCGCCACGCACAATTTCTGCAGTGTAAGCAGCCGTATTCAAGGTGAAAGAGAGCAAAGCGCAGAACCAGGCTTCCTGAAACCACTCCCAGGCCCAGGAGTTGCGCAAGCCATCCCACTGACCAGCCCCGTAGTAGATGATGAAGAGTTGCACCAACATCGGGGTGCCGCGGAAAAAATAGATATAAGCCCAAGCTGGTAACCGTAATAACGGGTTCACACTGTTGCGACAAATCCCCAGAGGGATGGCAATCGACAACCCCAAGAGCAATGACACTGCCACCAGCCAGACGGTATTGCCAAGCCCCTGCAGATAGGTGGGCCATTCTTGCAGAATAATGGAAAAATCAAACATGGCTTACCTCGTCTGAATCGAATAATGACGTTCGGCCCACTTCAGCAGGGTGGTCGAAAACGCGGTAAACACGAGGAAGATCAAGGCAACCGCCATGTAAAAGGTAAAGGGCAGTTGAGTAGTCCCAGCGGCTAATCCGGCCTTACGTACCATGTCATCGAGTCCGATGACGGAGACTAGCGCCGTGGTTTTGAGCAAGACCAACCAGTTGTTGCCAAATCCGGGTAAGGCATGGCGCACCATCTGCGGAAACAGCACGCGGCGAAACACCTGCCACGGCGTCATCCCATAGGCAGCAGCGGCCTCCAGTTGCCCCCGATCCACAGCCAAAATAGCCCCCCGAAAGGTCTCGGTCATGTAGGCACCAAAGATGAAACCAATGGTCAGCACACCGGCAATAAACGGACTGATATCAACATATTCCGGTACATAGGCAGTCCATTCGTGTTGGGCATTCCCTTGCAGAACCCACTCATTCAGATGTTCATTGATCTGGGTACAAAGAAAATTGACGAATACCTGACCGCCGAAAAACAGCAGCATCATCAGGATCAAATCCGGAATACCACGTACGACCGTGGTATAGAGGGTCGCAAGGCGCTTGGCCATCCGGTAGCGGGATAATTTCGACACAGCGCCTATCATGCCGAGCACTATGGCCAGCACGACCGACAGCAAGGAGACCTGCAATGTCATCCAGGCTCCCTCCAACAAGGAAGCCTCATAACCCTTTAAATCAAACATTGTCACTTCCATTGACGACGGGCCCGCAGGCCCGTCTACGACTCGGGTGATTATTCGCCGAAGGCATCAAAATCAAAGTACTTGTCGTTGATGGCCTTGTACTTGCCATTGGCACGCAGATCCTTGATGGCCTGATTAAACAGAGCCTTCAGATCCGCATCTCCTTTACGCAGGGCGACGCCGGCACCAATACCGAACCAGCGCGGGTCGGTCAGACCTGGGCCAACCAGCTCATAATCTTTGCCATCTTCCTTCTTGATCAACCCATCCAGCAAGGAGGCGTAGTCAGCCAGCACATAGTCGATACGACCCGACTTCAGATCCAGATACGCTTCTTCAGCGGTACCGTAACGCTTGATGTCCGAGCCCGGGAAGTTATCGGTAATATAGGAGTCCATGGAGGTGGCACGTTGAACCCCAACTTTCTTGCCCTTCATGAACTCGGCCGTCAACTCCAGTTTGGTGCCCTTCTTGGTGGCAAAACGAGCCGGCACATGCTGATATTTGTCAGAAAAATCAACGCGCTTGAGACGTTCTGGGGTGATATCCATCGTCGAGATGATGGCATCGAATTTACGCGCCAGCAGACTCGGGATCATGCCATCCCAATCTTGTTTGACGATGGTACACTTGACCTTCATTTCGACACACAGAGCATTGGCCATATCGACGTCAAAGCCGGTCATATCACCATTGGCTTCAGTCCGGGAAAACGGAGGATAAGCGCCCTCGATACCAATGCGCACCTCTTTCCACTCCTTGGCTTGAACACCTGCGGCCATAACCAGCGCCATAGCGGCCGTAACCCATACCTTCTTCATATCTAACTCCTTGACCTGATTAATAGATGGACGAAATAAATTGTTTGAAACGTTCTGATGTCGGGTTGGAGAAGACCAACTTCGGGTCCCCCTCCTCTTCCACCACTCCTTGATGCAAGAACATGACCCGATTTGAAACATCCCGGGCAAATGACATCTCGTGGGTGACGACCAGCATGGTCCGTCCCTCTTCAGCCAGGGTGCGCATGACCTGCAAAACCTCACCCACCAGCTCCGGATCCAGGGCTGATGTGGGCTCGTCAAACAACATCACTTCCGGATCGACGGCCAGCGCACGAGCTATGGCCGCCCGTTGTTGCTGACCACCAGATAAATGTCCTGGGTAGTAATCGCGGCGTTCATACAAGCCAACCCGATGCAATAACATCTCGGCTTTCTCGATGGCTTCGGCACGGGGAACCTTAAGAACCTGGATCGGCACTTCGATGACATTTTGCAATACGGTCAAATGAGACCAGAGATTAAAGCTTTGGAAGACCATCGCCAGCCGGGAGCGGATCCTCTCGACCTGCTGCCGACTCTCCGGATGACGCTCACCCAGCTTATTGGCTTTCATGCGAATCAACTCGCCATGCACCAGCACATCACCGGAAGACGGTGTTTCTAATAGATTGATACAACGTAAGAATGTTGATTTACCGGAGCCGGAAGAACCTATGATAGAGATAACGTCCCCTTTGTGGGCCGTTAGATTGATGCCTTTTAAAACCTCATGGGATCCGAAATATTTGTGCAGATTTCGGACCTCAAGCGTGGCTACGTCACTCATGCGTCAACAACCTTGTTTCTTGATGTGCCTTCCAGGCATCGGTTTATCAGAATGATAAAACCGCGCTCACTCGGCAGGGAAATACCAGAGTGATCACAAATTACAAGATGAACGGCAGATTGAGAAGCAGAAAGCCGAATTAAAATTCAAAAAAAACGCAATATCTGCATTAATAGCGCGCTAGTGATGCATAGGGGTGCAAACGATCAACTTTGGCGCCCCACCGAGATCCCTAATGGGATCTGCTGCAATCGACTTAAAGCGCAGGCAAAAATTTTACTGGCTTGCAATAAATCATCTAAAGCCACATGTTCGTTAGCCTGTGGTGCCGCCTCTGGATATTCGGATAAAAAGGCGCCAAACGGTACACAATTTGGCAGTGAGCGCGCATAACTGACCGCGCTAGAAACGGTTGGCATTCGTTGCTCCCCCGTCACCTCCTGATAGGCCTGACTCAACTGGATGACCGCAGGCGATGTAGCTGGGAGATACAGGGGCGGAACGTGGCCCAATTCCTGATAACGCCATCCTAATCGTGATACAGCTTGCCGCAATGTCTGTTGAAACAGCTCGAAATCAACATGCACCGGCACCCGAAGATCCAGATCGATGCGGCTCCCTTGCCTATCGATCTGCAGTTGCGCCAGATTTAGCGTCAACTTGCCACTGCACTCATCCTGAACATCTCCGAGCAAAGCCCGAACATGAGGATCCTCTCCCACGACCAGGCTACAAAATCCCAGTGCCTGGTGTTGATAACCAATGGCTTGCAAGCCACGACACAGACGGACAATCGCGTTCAGCCCTTGATGATCACAGCAAGCCGCCGATGCGGTTTGCCCCAGAACCACGGTCGAACCAGCCTCTTCCAACCAGAGATAGCCCAAAGCATCGAGTTTTTTCTGTAACAACTTTTGTTTCTTACCGGAATAACGGGCCCGATCCGGAACACAGTCCAGCGCGCCACCACATGCCAGCGTCAAATCAGTCGAGGCCGGACCATGCAGCGATACTTGTAGTAGACGTTTTTCCGCATACACCACAGGAAAGCGGGAAGTAGGAGAAAATGAGAAGCTGGGAACTGCTTCACAAGCCAAGTAACGCTCCATACAGCGCCATTGCTGATGCGCGTCGGTACCGATAATCAACCTAATGGTATGCCGAAGCGGTTGCGCGGATTCCTGCAGCGCTTTGAGGGCAAATAATGCCGCAATGAAGGGGCCTTTACTCTGCTGCGTGCCACAGCCGTACAGCAAACCATTGCGGACATTCAGCTGAAAAGGCGCACTGAACCAATGCGCACTGTCATCCGGTTTTTGAACATCCAGATGACATAGAATACCCACCACTTCAGAGCCAGAGCCCAGCTCGATATGAGCATAAAAACCAGCCGGATCCTTGTAGGTTCTGAATCCGAATTGCCGGGCCAAACCCAGAGCCTCGTCCAGGCAGTCGATAATGGACTGACCAAATGGGGCCTCGGATTTCGATTCCTGATCCATAGTTACCAACAATGAGTGACTGGGATGGGAAACCAAGCGAGCCAACGCCGCCACCATAGCCTCAGACTGTGCATTCACCCAATGGCTACATGCCCCATTGATTGAAAAGTCATGATGTAATCCATGATTGGACCAGGTCCGCACACTCTGCTGCTCGTTGACAACCATAACAACTCCTCTCATTGGTCTAACCAATCTTCATCCAATTTCATTTCCAAACATAGACCATAAACAAAAGCATAATCCTTCGATTTTGAGCGCCTGTCGCTTATGACAGGACGGCCCTTGAAAACGATATCCGCCGTCATGTAAACCTAGCCTGAACACCAGAATCCAATTTCAACTTGCCCGAACAAAACCAAACTCAGATCACAGTCTGCAGCCTTAATGCTTCAGGGTTGCTCCCTGGGCGACAAACAGGCAACATTCCCGATTCAAATCATTTCGGAATCGCTCATGTTCTTCGATATTCTGCTCATCATGTTGCCTCTGGTCCTCGGGTACACCATACGCCTTGCATCCCAAACGCTCCTGAAACGCCTGCAGTGGCTGACCAGTCAGATGGTTTATCTGATCCTGGCCTTGATGGGGATCGGACTTGCGTTTATCGACAACCTGGATCAACACATACTGCAGTTGGTACAAACCGTAGCCCTCTTCGCTGGCTGCATCTGCGGCTGCAATTTATTAGCACTCTGGTGGCAGGATCGTGGCCGCCCGCCATTACAGGAAGAAGACGGTTTGGTGGCACAGTCCAAGTGGCAGATGATGGCGGAATCGCTACGCATGGCCTTGGTCGTCCTCCTCGGCTTTGGTATCGGTTGGCTTCTGGAGCCCAACAGTATCCCGGTGCATACCTGGAGTAACTGGGCTCTGATGCTGCTGCTGTTTTTTATCGGTATCCAGATGCGTAATTCGGGGATGACGTTGCGGCAAATATTGCTCAATGCCTGGGCCTTGAAGATTGCGACTACTCTGGTTATCAGCAGTTGGATCGGCGGCTTGGTTGCCGGAGTCGTAATGGGATATCCCTGGTATCAGAGTCTGGCGCTGTCATCAGCATTTGGCTGGTATTCATTGTCTGGCATTCTGGTGGGTGGCGAGTTGGGTCCGATCCTTGGCAGTGCCGCATTTCTCAATGACTTGACTCGCGAATTACTGGCTATCGTGCTCATTCCGTTGCTGATGCGCCGCCATCCTTCCGCCGCTATCGGCCTAGGTGGCGCAACCGCACTGGACTTCACCCTGCCCATCATTCAAAAATCCGGAGGGCTGATGATGGTTCCGATTGCCGTGGTATCCGGATTTATCCTCAGTCTGCTGGGCCCCCTACTGATGTTGAGTTTCCTGGCGCTGCATTAATCGGTGTCGCGCTCAGACTGAACAAACAGCTTATTTTGCATCCCAATAAGAAGGGCCACATTCGTGGCCCTTCTTGCGTGTCATAGCTGTCTGCGCAAACTCATGCCTTGGCGAGCAGAATATTCAACATCCGGCGCAGTGGCTCGGCTGCGCCCCACAGCAGTTGATCCCCGACGGAGAACGCCGACAGGAAATCGTTGCCCATGTTCATCTTGCGCAGGCGTCCTACGGGCACATTCAGGGTTCCGGTCACCTTGGCTGGAGTCAGCTCTTTGACGGTCACCGCCCGATCATTTTCAATGACCCGAACCCAGTCGTTGTGACTGGCCAGAAGTTGATGGATCTCATCCAGCGGCACATCCTTCTTCAGTTTGATGGTGAAGGATTGGCTATGGCAACGCAGGGCGCCGATACGAACACAGTTACCATCTACGGCAATCGGGCTGCCATCACGACCGAGGATCTTGTTGGTTTCAGCCATCCCCTTCCACTCTTCCTTGCTCTGACCATTCGGCAGTGCCACATCAATCCAGGGGATCAGGCTACCGGCCAGCGGAGCACCAAACTGGGACGTTGGGAATGACTCATCTCGCATGGCCGCAGTCACCTTGCGCTCGATATCCAGAATTGCAGAGGCAGGATCTGCCAGCTCAGCGGCGACCACATCACGAAGCGAACCCATTTGAGACAGCAACTCACGCATGTGACGAGCGCCTGCCCCTGATGCCGCCTGATAGGTGGAGGAGGAAACCCATTCGACCAGATCCTGAGCAAACAGGCCACCGAGCCCCATCAGCATCAGACTGACGGTACAGTTACCACCCACATAAGTCTTGATGCCACGATCCAGAGCGTTATCAATCACCTGTCCATTGACCGGGTCCAGAATGATGACCGCATCCGATTCCATGCGCAGGGCCGACGCCGCATCGATCCAGTAACCTTGCCATCCGGTCGCCATCAGCTTCGGATAGACCTCTTTGGTGTAATCGCCACCTTGACAGGTAATGATGATATCCAGCGCCGCCAGCGCATCGATGTCATAAGCATTTTGCAGCTGACCCGCATCTTTACCAAAGTTTGGAGCCGCTTGGCCCGCTTGTGAGGTGGTAAAGAATACCGGCTGGATCTTGGCGAAGTCATTCTCTTCCACCATACGGCTCATCAACACTGAGCCCACCATGCCGCGCCAACCGATCAAACCTACTTTTTTCATCATTAATCCTGCCCTGGAGACAATATAAAAATCTGACTCACCACATTACGGATTGGCAGCAACTCTGCAAGTCGTTTTCCGCAACATCACATGCCAATCATTGCAATAGTTGCATCAAATTGCTTGATCTAGGTGGAATCAAGCCAGAGCTTGCTGGCATGCCATTCACTCAGCCAGTACACTAGCCGCTCTGTTACTGATTAACAGAACGATAACAATGTCAGCCCTATGGAATCCTGTCCCATGCAAACCTTTATTCCCGGTAAAGATGCGGCTCTTGAAGCCTCTATCGAACGCTTCCAGCACAAGCTAGTCGAACTTGGCTTCGATATCGAAGAAGCCTCCTGGCTCAACCCCGTGCCTCATGTCTGGTCGGTGCATATTCGGGACAAGGACTGCCCACTCTGTTTCACCAATGGCAAGGGGGCCAGCAAGAAAGCCGCTTTGGCGTCGGCTCTGGGCGAATACTTCGAGCGCCTGTCGACCAACTACTTCTTTGCCGATTTCTATCTGGGTGAGGAGATTGCGAACGGCGAATTTGTTCATTATCCCAACGAGCAATGGTTCCCCATCCCCGAGGATGGCGAGTTACCGGATGGTCTGCTCGATGACTACACGCTGGAGTTTTACGATCCGGAAGGCGAGCTCTCGGCCGACATGCTGATCGATCTGCAATCGGGCAATGAGGAGCGCGGCATCTGCGCCCTACCGTTCGTGCGCCAGGATAACCAGCAGACCGTGTATATCCCGATGAACATCATTGCCAACCTTTATGTATCTAACGGTATGAGTGCGGGTAATACCGCGACCGAAGCCCGTACACAAGCGTTGTCAGAAGTGTTTGAGCGCTATGTGAAAAACAAGGTGATTGCCGAAGCCATCAGCCTGCCGACCATTCCAGCGGACGTTATCGCTCGCTTCCCTGGGATCAAGGCAGCTATCGATGCCCTGGAAGCCGAAGGTTTCCCGATCCTGTGCTACGACGCCTCTTTGGGGGGCAAGTTCCCGGTCATCTGCGTGGTGTTGTTCAATCCGAACAATGGCACCTGCTTCGCTTCATTCGGGGCCCACCCTCGCTTTGAGGTAGCGCTGGAGCGAACCGTCACCGAACTGCTGCAAGGCCGCAGCCTCAAGGATCTGGATGTCTTCGCCCCACCCTCGTTCAATAATGATGAAGTCGGTGATCACCATAACCTGGAAACTCATTTCATCGACTCATCCGGTCTCATCAGCTGGGATCTGTTCCAGAGCCGCGAAGACTACCCATTTGCTGACTGGAACTTTGCTGGCAGCACAGAGCAGGAATTCAATCATCTGATCGGTATCTTCCATGAACTCGAACAGCCCGTGTACATCGCAGACTACGAGCATCTGGGCGTATATGCCTGCCGTATTCTGGTACCCGGCATGTCCGATATTTACCCGGCAGAAGATCTGGTGATTGCCAATAACAACATGGGCGCCGGGTTACGCGAGGCGGTTCTTGCACTGCCAGAGAGTCAGGGCACAACCGAAGAGTACATGGCTTTCTACGACATGCTGGACGAAGAAGGCTTCGATGATCGCACTCGGGTACGCGAATTGATTGGCCTGGCCGTCGAGAAGAGTAGTGGCTGGCATACCCTGCGGGTAGGTGAGCTCAAATGCCTGCTGGCATTGGCGGCAGGTGAGCTGACGACAGCCTTGGAATGGACCGACTGGACGCTGGAGTTCAACGCCACCATTTTCACTGCCGAACGAGCCAACTTCTTCCGTTGCCTGAAGGCCAGCCTGGAGCTTCACCTCTCGCCAGAGCGGGATCCGCAGCCCTATGTGAACGCCTTCGAGCGCATGTTCGGTGTGGCAACAGTCGAGGTCGTTTGGGCTCATATCCGCGGCGAAGCCCGTTTCTTCGGCTTGCAAGCGGGCGATTTGAGTCTGACCCAATACCCACTGCATCAAAAGCTGCTGGCCGCTTACGAAAAATTGCAAGCTGCTAAACGGCAGTTCGCTTTCAAATAAAAGGACCGGCCTGCCAATTCCAGTTGGCAGGCCGATTTTACATTGCTCGCTACTCCTCTGCTCCGGTCTTTTGGCATTGGTTCATTTCATATTCATCTTTCTAGGCTTATGATGAACTATTAGTCACGCACCGTACTCAAATAGTAAGGCCGCAGATATTGGCCCCTAGCTGTTACTTTGCAACAAATCAGCCACAAATGCGCCGCTTCAAGCCGTCAAAAGCGTGATTAAGATGTAGTAAAATTACAGAACCAACCGGCCAAAATTGATCCAAGGCAAATTTGAACCTCGTTTTTGTTGCTATCATTACGACAGTAAAATGACAACTCGGGTGCCATCACGTGAAAGCTGAATCTCCATTTGATTGTCTAAAGCCAGAAGCCATCGCGGCCGTTGCTGAAGATATCACCTACGGCAAGGCCACCAAGCCTGCCGCCAAAACCTTTATGCTGGCCATCACCGCTGGCGCCTTTATCGCCATCGCCTTCGTTTTTTACATCACCGTCATCGCCACCGGCGGTAGCAAGCTGGCAGGCGGTATTTGCTTCGCCCTCGGCTTGATCCTGTGCGTTATTCTCGGCGGTGAACTGTTTACTTCCACCACACTCACTCTGGTCGCTCGAGCCTCTAATCGAATTACCTGGGCGCAGATGCTGAAAAACTGGGGTATTGTCTACTTTGGCAACCTGGTCGGTGGCCTCGTCATGGTCACCCTCGTCATGCTCGCCAGCCAGTATATGAATACCAATGGCCAGTGGGGGCTGACCGCATTGAATGTGGCTCAGCACAAGATCCATCACACCTTCGTCGAAGCGGTAGCGCTGGGGATCCTGTGTAACCTGATGGTCTGTCTCGCCGCCTGGATGGCCTTTGGTGGTCGCACCATGACTGATAAGGCGCTGATCATGATTCTGCCAGTGGCCATGTTTGTCGCCTCTGGTTTCGAGCACAGCATCGCGAACATGTTCATGATCCCGGTCGGCATCGCCATCCAGACTTTTGCGGGCCCGGAATTTTGGCAAGCCATCGGTGCAGACCCAGCAAAATATGCGGATCTGACCGTTGGCCACTTTATTATCAACAACCTGATCCCTGTCACCATCGGTAACATCATCGGCGGCGGCGGTATGATTGGTTTGACCTACTGGTTTATTTTCCGTCGCCACCACTAATCAAGTGGCAATGGAAGCTTGGATCATCAATACCGAAGAGGTAATGAAACATGGCAGAGCTTAACGAAAAGTGTCTGAAGGCATGGGAAGGCTTCGTACCCGGAGCTTGGCAAACTGAAGTCAATACCCGCGACTTCATCCAGAAGAACTATGCCCCGTACGAAGGCGATGAAAGCTTCCTCGCTGGCGCTACCCAGGCGACCACCACTCTGTGGGATAAGGTCATGGAAGGCATCAAGGAAGAGAACCGCACTCATGCTCCGGTTGACTTCGACACTGACCTTGCCTCCACCATCACTGCTCACGATGCCGGTTACATCGACCAAGGTCTGGAAAAGATCGTTGGTCTGCAGACTGATAAGCCACTGAAGCGCGCCATTGTTCCATTTGGCGGCATCAAGATGGTCGAAAGCTCCTGCCAGGTTTACGGTCGCACTCTGGATCCGCAGCTGAAGAAAACCTTCACCGAATACCGCAAGACCCATAACCAGGGCGTATTCGATGTCTACACCAAAGACATCCTGAACTGCCGTAAGTCTGGCGTTATCACCGGTCTGCCGGATGCCTATGGCCGTGGTCGCATCATCGGTGACTATCGCCGTGTTGCACTATACGGCGTTGACTTCCTGATGGCTGACAAGCTGTCCCAGTTCAAATCCCTGCAAGCCAAACTGGAAGCCGGTGAAGATCTGGAAGCCACTATTCGCCTGCGTGAAGAGATCTGCGAGCAACACCGCGCTCTGGGTCAACTCAAGGAAATGGCGGCCAAGTATGGTTGCGACATTTCTGGCCCGGCCACCACTGCTCAAGAAGCAGTTCAGTGGACCTATTTCGGTTACTTGGGTGCCGTGAAGTCACAAAACGGCGCGGCCATGTCCTTCGGTCGTACCGCTACCTTCATCGATACCTATATCGAACGTGACCTGAAAAAGGGTCTGATCACCGAGCAAGAAGCCCAAGAGCTGATTGACCATCTGGTAATGAAGCTGCGTATGGTCCGTTTCCTGCGGACTCCGGAATACGACACCCTCTTCTCTGGCGATCCGATTTGGGCAACCGAATCCATCGGCGGTATGGGTGTTGATGGCCGGACTCTGGTCACCAAGAGCTCGTTCCGTTACCTGAACACCCTGTACACCATGGGGCCGTCTCCTGAGCCAAACATGACCATTCTGTGGTCTGAACAACTGCCAATCGGCTTCAAGAAGTTCTGTGCCAAGGTATCTATCGACACCTCTTCCGTACAGTACGAAAACGACGACCTGATGCGTACCGACTTCAACAACGATGACTACGCCATCGCTTGTTGCGTCTCGCCAATGATCATCGGCAAGATGATGCAGTTCTTCGGCGCCCGTGCCAACCTGGCCAAGACCATGTTGTATGCTATCAACGGTGGTGTCGATGAGAAGCTCAAGATCCAGATCGGTCCGAAGACCGAGCCGGTCAAGGGCGAGTATCTGGACTACAACGATGTCATGGACCGTCTGGACCATTTCATGGACTGGCTGGCGACTCAATATGTCACCGCCCTGAACATCATCCACTACATGCACGACAAGTACAGCTACGAAGCAATTCAGCTGGCTCTGCATGACCGCGATGTGATCCGTACCATGGCCTGTGGTATCGCCGGTCTGTCCGTGACCGCTGACTCCCTGTCTGCTATCAAGTATGCCAAGGTCAAGCCAATCCGTGATGAAGACGGTCTGGCCATCGACTTCGAAATCGAAGGCGAATACCCGCAGTTTGGTAACAACGACGAGCGAGTTGACTCCATCGCCTGTGAGCTGGTTGAAAGCTTCATGAAGAAGATCCAGACCCACAAGACCTACCGCAACGCCATCCCGACCCAGTCGGTTCTGACCATCACCTCTAACGTGGTATATGGTAAGAAGACCGGTAACACTCCGGATGGTCGTCGTGCCGGTGCTCCGTTTGGTCCTGGTGCCAACCCGATGCACGGCCGTGACCAGAAGGGGGCGGTTGCCTCTCTGACCTCAGTTGCCAAGCTGCCGTTTGCCTATGCAAAAGACGGTATCTCTTACACCTTCTCCATCGTGCCGAACGCACTGGGTAAGCAAGAGGAAGCTCAGCGTCTGAACCTGGTTGGTCTGATGGACGGTTACTTCCACCACGAAGCCAATGTCGAAGGCGGTCAGCACCTGAACGTCAACGTCATGAACCGTGAAATGCTGCTCGACGCCATGGAAAACCCGGAGAAATACCCGCAGTTGACCATTCGTGTCTCTGGTTATGCCGTGCGCTTCAACTCCTTGACCAAGGAACAACAGCAGGACGTCATCACCCGGACCTTCACTCAATCCATGTAATAACGGATTGCGTGATTGATTTACAAAACCCCTGGCTTGCCGGGGGTTTTTTATTGGTCGTCGGCTAGAATCAGGATAGGCTGCACTCCTAAATGCAGTGAGTTCAAAGTCCCAATCGCTTAAAATAGTAAAGTAAATCAATCTACCGGAGCCTCTCTATGCCAAACTCGGCGCCACTCAAAGGCCGGATCCACTCTGTTGAAACCTGCGGAACCGTCGACGGACCGGGTATCCGCTTCATCGTCTTCATGCAGGGATGTCTGATGCGCTGTCTCTACTGTCACAACCGTGATACCTGGGACACCACCGAGGGACGCGAGGTAACCGTCGATGAGTTGATGAAAGACCTGCTGACCTACCGCCATTTTATCAATGCATCCGGCGGCGGGATCACAGCCTCCGGCGGCGAAGCCACGTTGCAGAAAGAGTTCGTCACCGAATTATTTACCGCCTGCAAGGCGCAAGGCATTCACACCTGTCTGGACACCAATGGTTTTGTCCGTCATTACGATGCGGCTCTGGATGCCCTGCTCGATGTTTCTGACCTGGTGATGCTGGATATCAAACATATGAACGATGATATCCATATCCCGTTAACCCATGTCAGCAACAAGTACTGCCTGGATTTTGCCCGTTACCTGGCCAAGAAAGGTAAGAAAATCTGGATCCGCTATGTAGTGGTCCCCAGCTGGAGCGATGATGTGGCCGGGGCCGAGGCGCTGGGTCAGTTCATCCATGATGAACTGGGCGGTTGTGTCGAAAAGGTCGAATTGCTGCCCTATCACGAGCTGGGCAAACACAAGTGGGAAGCCATGGGCGAAAAATACATGCTCGATGGCATACACCCGCCCAAGAAAGAGACCATGGATACCATCCGCGACATCATCGGCAAATATCACCCGAACGTGATCTACTAGGCGATGACCGGAAAGCACAAACCAAAAAGCCACCGCGAGGTGGCTTTTTGTTGTCAGCATATTCATCAGGAATAAATGACCGCTCGATCCAGTTTCTTGAATGCCTGATTCAAGGTTTCAGCCAGTTCCAGATAGCGGGGGTGCGGCGCATACCGGGCCTGCCCCATCTTTTCATTGATATCCGTGTACCAGCGGGAGAGCGAGGGCGGCAACTTGGTTTCCGCTCGTTGGCCCAGCCAGTAATAACCCTGCAGCGGCAAGCTCACCATAAACAATAGACTGCTGATCACCACGGGCCACAAGTTGGGCTGTCCGAAATGAAACTGCAGCACCAAGCTCATCACCGCCAGAGCTGGCAACCATTTCATGCCAAATTCCACCGCGGCAATAATACGATTTTCCGGGAACATGGCTGCCAAAGACTTCTCTTTAGGCCAGAGTCGCAGGTAAAGATGTCCCATTTGTATCTTTTTTTGAAATAAAGTCATATCTACTACCTCTAGCCAAATAACCACAAATTGAAAATGGTTACATGCTTATTACAAGAATTTTTTGTTATTTTTATGCTTCCCCTGTATTCTTCCGGCGCTTGATTTTTAACCCGGCTTTTTCGCCTTGTCGAGCCTCACAGACTACATTCTGAGGCTGAGCAGACGTTCCACGCCGGACGCGCTGACAGCACCTTTAATGTAAGCATACGTTAACTCTGCTGGAAAACTACCCATTCCAGACAGTAAACCCCTTAAAAAGATAGATAGGATTTACTACGAATGAGCAGCAAGCTGGTTCTTGTACTTAACTGTGGCAGTTCATCCCTGAAGTTCGCCGTGATCGATGCCACCAGCGGTGACGAAAAACTGTCCGGTCTGGCCGAATGCCTGCACCTGGATGATGCCCGGATCAAATGGAAACTCGATGGTCAGAAAGATGCAGCTGACCTCGGTGCCGGCGCTGCACACGAAGAAGCCTTGAGCTTCATCGTAAACCAGATCCTGGCCAAACACCCTGAACTCAACGACAACCTGTTTGCCATTGGCCATCGCGTCGTGCACGGTGGTGAAAAATTCACCTCCTCCGTGGTGATCACTGATGAAGTGGTTCAAGGTATCGAGGAGTGTGTCGCTCTGGCTCCGTTACACAACCCGGCTCACTTGGTTGGCATCAAGGCCGCTCAGCACGCATTCCCGGCCCTGCCGAACGTTGCCGTGTTTGATACCGCCTTCCATCAAACTATGCCGGAACATGCATTCCTGTATGCCCTGCCTTACAAGATGTATACCGAACAGGGTATCCGTCGTTATGGCATGCACGGCACCAGCCACTACTACATCAGCCTGCAAGCCGCTGAAGCATTGGGCAAGCCGGTTCACGAACTCAACATCATCAACTGCCACCTGGGCAATGGCGGCTCCGTCTGCGCCATCAAAAATGGTCAGTCCGTCGATACCTCCATGGGGATGACACCGCTGGAAGGTCTGGTGATGGGCACCCGTTGTGGTGATATCGATCCCGCCATCATTTTCCACCTGCATGACACTCTGGGCATGAGCATGGGCGATATCAACAACATGCTGACCAAGGAGTCCGGTCTGCTGGGTCTGACCGAAGTGACCAGCGATTGCCGTTTCGCCGAAGATAACTACGATACCGACATCGCTGCCAAGCGTGCCATGGATCTCTACTGCTATCGCCTGGCTAAGACCATCGGTAGCTACATCGCCGCCCTGGATGGTCGCCTGGATGCAGTGGTCTTCACCGGTGGTATCGGTGAAAACTCGGCACCGATCCGCGAGATGACCCTGAATCGTCTGGCCCTGTTGGGCTTCAAGGTGAATAGCGAAGCCAACCTGAAAGCTCGTTTTGGTAAGCAAGGTGTCATCACCGAAGCCGGTAGCACCATCGCCATGGTGATTCCAACCAACGAAGAGTGGGTAATTGCCCATGATGCGCTGGAATTGGTGGCAGGCTGATTCAGACTAGGTAAAATAGCGAGGCTGCCGAAGGCAGCCTTTTTTAATTGGCCAACTTGTTCATCAACTAGGGGATACACCAGTGGCACGCACTATCATGCTTATCCCGATTGGCTCCGGTGTAGGCGTTACCTCCGTGAGTCTCGGTATGGTCCGAGCGATGGAAAGACACGGTGTCAACGTCAGTTTCTTCAAACCGGTCGCTCAACCGAAACCCGCTCATTCAGGTCCGGAAGCTTCTACCGCCGTCATCCGCGCAGGCTCCAACATCACCCCTCCCGAACCACTCTCCCTTCATTACGCAGAAAACATGATCTCCACTGGCAATACCGCTGTATTGCTCGAAGAGATAGTGGCGCTGTATGAAAATCACGTCAAAGAGAGTGGCGCCGAAGTGGTGGTGGTTGAGGGTCTGGTTCCCGTCGACAAGCAACCGTTCGCCAACAAGCTGAACTATGACATCGCCAGCGCTCTGGATGCCGACATGGTTTTTGTTACCCACCCTGGTAACGATTCCAGTCAGAAGCTCAAAGAGCGGATCGAACTCACCAGCTCCAACTTTGGTGGCGTGCAGAACAAGCGGATCGTCGGCTGCATCATCAATAAGGTTGGCGCTCCGGTCGATGAGCATGGCGTCACCCGCCCTGATCTGACCGAGATGTTCGAAGCCCACCACAGCAGCGCCGAAATGGCCAATAACCTGGAGGTGTTGCAGTTCTTCGGCAAGAGCCCGTTGCGCATCCTGGGTTGTATCCCGTGGAATACCCAGCTGATTGCACCTCGCGCCAAGGATCTGGCCAAGCATCTGAGCGCCAAGATCCTGAACGAAGGCGAACTCAGCAAGCGTCGTCTGCATCAGGTTACCTTCTGCGCCCGCTCCATCCACAACATGGTCGAGCACTTCCGTCCGGGCAGCTTGCTGGTGACGTCCGGTGATCGTTCTGATGTGATCGTCTCTGCCTGTCTGGCGGCGATGAACGGCGTCAAACTCGGTGCCCTGTTGCTGACCGGTAACTATCATCCAGAGCCCCAGGTGATGGCCCTGTGTCAGCAAGCCATGCAAACCGGCCTGCCGATCATGATGATCGATACCAATACCTGGCAGACCGCCGTCAGCCTGCAAAACTTCAACCTGGAAATTCCGGCCGACGATATCGAACGCATCGAAATGGTCCAGGACTATGTCGCCGGCCATATCGACAAACACTGGCTAGAGTCGCTGACCGCGACCTCCAGCCGCTCACGTCGTCTGAGCCCTCCGGCATTCCGTTATCAGCTCACCGAGCTGGCCCGTCACGCCAACAAGCGCATCGTGCTGCCGGAAGGCGACGAGCCGCGCACCGTCAAGGCAGCTGCCATCTGTGCCGAACGCGGAATTGCCCGTCCCGTGTTGTTGGGTAACCCGGATGAAATCCGTCGCGTCGCCGAACAGCAAGGTGTGGTGCTCAACGATCGGGTCGAGATCATCGATCCGGTCGTGGCCCGCGAACGCTATGTGCCACGTCTGGTCGAGCTGCGCAAGGCCAAGGGCATCACCGAAGTGGTTGCTCGTGAACAACTCGAAGACAACGTGGTACTGGGTACCATGATGCTCGAACGCAACGAAGTCGACGGTCTGGTCTCCGGTGCGGTACACACCACCGCCAACACCATTCGTCCGCCGCTGCAAATCATCAAGACAGCTCCAGGTTCTTCCTTGGTGTCGTCGGTGTTCTTCATGCTGCTGCCGGATCAGGTGCTGGTCTATGGTGACTGTGCCATCAACCCGGATCCGAACGCCGAACAGCTGGCCGAAATCGCCATCCAGTCTGCAGATTCTGCAACTGCGTTCGGCATCGAGCCGCGCGTGGCCATGATCTCCTACTCTACCGGCACCTCGGGTACTGGTGCGGATGTGGATAAGGTGCGCGAAGCGACCCGTATCGCCAAGGAAAAGCGTCCGGATCTGATCATCGATGGTCCGTTGCAATATGACGCCGCCATCATGGCCGATGTGGCTCTGTCCAAGGCACCGAACTCCCCGGTTGCGGGTCAAGCCACAGTATTCATCTTCCCGGATTTGAATACCGGCAACACCACCTACAAGGCAGTGCAACGCTCGGCGGATCTGGTCTCCATCGGCCCCATGCTGCAAGGCATGCGCAAGCCGGTCAACGATCTGTCCCGCGGCGCCCTGGTGGATGACATCGTCTACACCATTGCTCTGACCGCCATCCAGTCCGAACAAGCCGGTGTGGTAGTCGACGCCTGAGTCGAATGCTGAGCCGGTCCCGGAGCCGGTTGATGACAAGGAGCGCCAGGGCGCTCCTTTTTTCATGGCCTGTTTTTATGGCCTGCTGCCACGCGCGACGGAGATCCCAAGGGGGTGCCGTAAAAGCAGGCGCATTTTCCCAACCAATGCCACAACTACGCTGCCCCCTGCCACAGCTGCGCTGTAGCCATCTATCTGCAGCAATTCCAGTACTAATCTACACACTTACCCACAGTAAATGTGGATAACATCACAGGATGGTCATCAACCTGGACGATCGAATACCGACACGCGGGCGAGATTAACCCGCTGGACGACTAAACTCATTCGGTGTAAAGCACTGTTATCCCATAGCCTCATCCCGCTCGGAGTTCATCATGCGCATACTGATCACCGGAGCCACCGGTTTTATTGGCCAGCACCTGTTAGCTGCCCTGGGTAAGAGTCATGCCATCACACTCCTCAGCCGTGATACCGTGCGGGCTCAACGGCTATTGCATTCGTCGGCTTATCACTACCTAACGCTGAATGAGCTGGATTCGCTGGATGGCTTCGATGCCATCATCAATCTGGCCGGAGAGCCGATTGCCAACAAACGCTGGAGCTCCGCCCAAAAACAGCGGATCTGCGAGAGTCGCTGGCACCTCACCGAGGCACTGCTGGAGCGGTTGCGGCACTGCTGCAACCCGCCACGGATCTGGCTCAATGCCTCGGCCATAGGCTTTTACGGTCGCCAGGAGAATCAGCCGTTAACCGAGGATGACACCTGCGTCCATCCTGAATTTAGCCATGAGGTGTGTCGACGCTGGGAGGAGTTGGCACTCGAGGCGGGCGACTATGGCTGCCGGGTCTGTATTGTCCGGATAGGTGTGGTGCTGGGTGCCGAAGGTGGCGCCCTGGCCAAGATGTTACCGGCGTATCGCCTCGGCTTGGGAGGGCCACTGGGCGATGGTCAGCAGTATCTGTCGTGGATTGCCCTGACGGATCTGGTAGCCGTGTTTTTGTTTTTGCTCGAACACGAGCAGTGCCACGGCATTTACAATGCCACTTCTCCGCATGCCGTGCCGCAACAGGAGTTCTCCCGCCTGCTCGCACAGGCACTGCACAGACCCCACTGGCTGCGGACACCAGCCTGGGTGCTGCGGCTGCTGCTCGGCGAAATGGCCGGCCTGCTGCTCTATGGACAGAACGTTGTGCCGCAACGCTTGCTGGAAGCGGGTTTCCAATTCCAATATCCGAAGCTCAGCTCGGCACTGAAACATGCCCTGAGAGCAAACCACAACCATTTTTCGGTACCGGAAGTCTGAGGTCACCCGGCTGATGCCGGGCATCCCCACCACGAGACGGAGCGTGACGAGTTACCCCCCCTGCCGCAATCGGCTGGCAAGCACCGACCCCAGCAAGCGACGCATCGGCCCCTGGGCCGCCAGCATCACCAGAGCGGCACCCAGCAAGGGCAGTCCCCACCACAACAGATAGTGCGGCTGCCAAGCCAGCTCGCTCCACAACTGCTGCAGGGTCAGCATCACCAGTTCAGTTCCTAGCGCTGCCGAGACCCCTGCCAACAAACCGGTGGCCAGCAGCTCCCAGCGCAGGGTCCGTTGCAGCAGGCGTTGACCCGCGCCTAGGGTGCGCATCAGCACCAGCTCCTGCCAACGGCGGGAAATTCCAGCTTGGACCTGGGTAAAGAGCACCAGCACCGCGGCCAACGCCACCAGTGAAAACATCAGTCCCAACGCGCGGCTGATCTGCTCCAGCACCCCTTGCAGGCGCTGCATGATGCTATCGGTATCAATCAGGGTCAGAGCCGGATAACGGCGCACCAGCTCCACCTCCAGTTGTTGGTCGCCCGCCGGAACCCGCAGACTAGCCAGCCAGCTGGCGGGATAATCCTGCAGCAGATCCGGCGAGAAGATCATGAAAAAGTTGGGCTGCATCTCCTCCCAGTTCACCTTGCGCAACGAACTGACTCGGGCCGATATCTCCCGCCCCTCAATGTTAAATTGCAGCATGTCACCCAACTGGATACCCAGTCGTTCCGCCACGCCCTGCTCCACCGATACCTGACCTCGCTCCCCGATACGCCACCAGGTTCCGGCCACCAGCTCATTGTGGGCTGGCGCCTGTTGCAACCAGGTCATGCTCAACTCCCGGTTCACTCCGGCTCGACCCGCATCCCCTTCCTCCTGGGCGACCGGCTCCCCGGCAATACCGGTCAGACGTCCGCGGATCACCGGGTAGAGGTCGGAATGGGCAATGCCCTGCCGCTGCAACCACTCCTCAACGCCAGGTTTATCGGCCTGGGCAATATTCAGTACAAAGCGGTTGGGCAGATCCGCGCCCAGGCGACTATCAAAGCCACTCAAAATGGCACTGCGGCTGGCCCACAACACGCCAATCAACAGCAGCGCCAGCGCGATTGCCGCCAACTGGGTCAAACTCTGCCAGCGCTCACGGCGCAGATGGGCCAGCGCCAGTGCCAGCCCAGTACCACGTCGGGCACGAGGCAGAACCAGCAAGAGCCCATATGCCAAACCGCCCTGGATCAGCAGCAAGGCCACCATCCCCAGCAGCAGCCCCAGACTCAGGCGTGCATCCGAGGTGAAGAGCCAGCCCAGCAACAGGGTACCGGAGAAGATCAGAGGCAGCGCCAACCATCCGGGCACCTGCCCCTGCACATCCTGGCGCAGCACCCGTTGCGGCGGGGTGGCTAACAACCGCCAGAAAGGGACAAAAGATAACAGCAAGGTGATGAACAGGCTGACCAGTAACCCTAAGGCAAATGGCACCCAGGAGGGAGGTGGCATTTCCGGCGGCAGCAAAGAGCCCAGCAGTTGCAGAAAGCCCAAGTGCAGCAGATACCCCAAGCCTCCGCCCAGCATAAAGGCCACTCCGGTCAGTAACCCCAGTAACGACAGCATCCACACCCAGAGCTGACGCCGACTGGCGCCGAGGGTCTTCAGCAGTGCCATGTTATCCGCCTGACGCCGGGTGAAGTGGTTCATGGCAATCTGCATCGCCAGCGCCCCCAGCAGCAGACCGATCAGCGAGGCCAGACGGAAGAAGCGTTCGCTGCGTTGCAGCGGGCCACCACTGAGCTGGGTATCGGTTCCCGGCTGCAGCAGACGCTGTTCCACTTGCAGCGCAGGCTTGAGCCGCGCCACCGCCTCGGCAATTACCGCCTGCTCCCCCTTGAACAGATAGCGGTACTGGATACGGCTCCCCGGCAGGATCACCTGGGCCGGGGCCACATCTTGAATATGCATCAGCGCGCGCGGCGCCAGCAGGAAGGGCGAGAAATTCTCGTCCGGCTCCTGATGCAGCTCCCCGGCCACCCGCAACTGGATATTGCCCAATTCCACCATCGCTCCCGGCTTGGCCTGCAACAGCGCCATCAGTCGGGCGGATAACCAGATCTCCCCCGGTTTGACCTTGCCCTGAGGATGCAACTGCAGATTTCCATAGAAGGGATAACCGTCACCCACCGCCTTGATGCTCGCCAGCTGCATACTGTCGCCGACAAACAACATGGAGGAAAAACTCACCGTCTGACTCATCACCAGACCGGCGGGCAAGCCCTTGAGTTGGGTATCGGGTACGACACGGCTGCTCTGCAGGACCAGATCCGCCGCCAAAAACTCCCGACTGCCCAACCCCAGGGCCTGCTGCAACCGGTCGGCCACCAAACTGACACACAGCACGCACGCCACCGCCAGCGCCAGCGCCAGCACAAAGCCACGCAGGATACCGTGTCGGCCCTCTTGCCAGACCAGCCGTCGCGCCAAAGGCCAGAGCCCGGCAGCCGGTCGCGGAATATAATTCATCCCGGAACTGCCGCTCATGCCAAGACTCCAGTACGAATGTCGGAGGTCTCATGGACCTGTAGCTTGCCACTATCCAGATGCAAGCGACGGGTGCAGCGCGATGCGAGCTGTTCATCATGGGTGACAATCACCAGGCTAGTGCCATGGTCACGGTTGAGACGAAACAGCAGATCGGCAATCTTGTCACCGGTATGCCGATCCAGATTACCGGTCGGCTCATCGGCCAGCAGCAGCGAGGGCTGACCAATGAAAGCACGGGCAATCGCCACCCGCTGTTGCTCGCCACCCGATAACTGCGCCGGATGATGATGGATGCGATCCGCCAGACCCACTTCGCGGAGCAAGAGCTCCGCCTTGGCTCTGGCATCGGGCAGGCCGCGGATCTCGGCGGGTAACATCACATTTTCCAACGCACTCAATCCGGGTAACAACAAGAAAGATTGGAAGATGAAACCAATGTGTTCGGCTCGCAACTGGGCTCGCCCCTCTTCATCCAACTGCCCCAAAGCCACACCGGCAACCTCGATCTCGCCCTCGCTCGCCAGATCCAGCCCCGCAAGCAAGCCAAGCAAGGTCGATTTACCGGAGCCGGAAGCACCGACCAGCGCCACTGTCTCTCCCGGCTTGACTTCCAGATTTATCCCCTCAAGTATGGTCAGCGTCTCAGCCCCTAATGTGACCCTTTGGGTCACCTCGCGTACCACTATCATCGAAGGTTCTGCCATGCTCCGGATCCTCTGTTCATTGTTCGCCTTGTTGGCCTGCTCAGGCCATGCTACCACCCTGCTCGTCTATGGCGACAGCCTGAGTGCGGGTTATCAGTTACCCACCGAAAAAAGCTGGCCCGCCCTGCTCGGCCAGGACTGGAAAAACCAGGGACTGGATCTGCAGATCGTCAACGCCAGCGTCAGCGGCGAAACCACCCAAGGGGGGCTGGCCCGACTGGATCAGGCCTTGCGCACTCACACCCCCGACTGGGTACTGCTGGAGCTGGGCGCCAACGACGGTCTACGGGGGTTGCCGCCCCGCCTGACTCGGCAAAATCTGGAGCAGATGCTGCAACGAATCCAGCAACTGGGAGCTCGCGCCCTGCTGATCCAGATCCGTATTCCCCCCAACTATGGGGCCCGCTACATCCGTCAATTTGAAACCATCTATCCAGAGCTGGCCCAGCAGTACCAGATCCCGCTGCTCCCCTTCTTTATGGAAACCATCATTACCGATCCCGCACTGTTGCTGGCAGATGGCCTGCATCCGAATGCCCGTGGCCAGGAAAAAATTCGCGATCAGCTGGCACCGATCCTGACCCCGTTGCTGACAGCCCCCTAGATCCCGATCTCCGCACCCTGGCGAGTGTAAAATCAGGTAAAGTCCGGCGATTTTTTGTGCCGGCGCTTGTCCAAGCAAGACCATTTCGTATCATGGGCCGCCCTTGACCCATGACGGAAGAGTGGTCTATTTCCTGCCTATCGCCTGTGGAGAGCAATGATGATTCGGGTTTTACTGGTCGATGATGATGAAGAATTATGTGCCCTGCAGCATGACTACCTGAGTGGAGAGGGTTTTGCTGTCACCGTGTGCCACGATGGCCGCAGCGGCTTGCAGGCCGCTCGCTCCGGCGAGTTCGATATATTGCTGCTGGATCAGATGTTACCTCAGCTCAACGGTGCCGACCTGCTGCGTCAGCTGCGCCAGCACAGCAGCTTGCCAGTGTTGATGCTCACCGCCCGGGGCGATGATGTAGATCGGATCCTGGGGTTGGAAACCGGGGCCGATGATTATGTGGCCAAACCCTGTACCCCGCGGGAATTAGTGGCCCGGATCCGCGCCATATTGCGCCGCAGTGCGCCGGAAAAGGTCGACGCCGCAGATGGTGAATATCAGCTGGGTAAGCTCCAGCTCTCCTCACGGCGACGTCAGGCCTTCTGGCAGGATCAACTGCTCGACTTGACCAGCACCGAATTCAATCTGCTGGCCTCCCTGTGCCAACATGTCGGCATGGTGCTGAGCAAGAATAAACTCTCCGAACAGATCCTGGGTCGGCAACTGACCCGGTATGACCGCAGCCTGGACGTGCATATCAGCAACCTGCGACAAAAACTGGGTCTGCTGCAAGATGGCCGTAGCCCCATCCAGACGGTGCGAGGTGTCGGTTACCAGTTGCTGGATGATCGCTGATGAACCTGTTCTGGAAGATCTGGCTCGGTTTCTGGCTCTCCCTGCTGCTGATGGCGCTGGGTGCCGTGACCATGGTACGGCTATATGACGAAGCACGATTGCAGAATCCGGATCAGGTAGCAGATAACAAGCGAATCGGGTTCATCATCGATGGGACAGTGCGGGCTCTGCAGGAGGGCGGCATTCCGCAGCTGAAAAAAATAATCAGCATACTCCAGATACCAAATGAGAGTCGTGAACCACCCGCGGCCTCCGCAGAGCGCGCACCTTGCTCCCCGCCCGCGCATGGGGATGCCGCACCACCCCGCCCCGACGGTGGAGGCCAACCGTTACTGCCACCCGAGCCTGACGCACCGAACAAACCTCGACACCCGGTGCCACTGGTGGTCAACGCCCAGGGTCAGGATCTATTGGGACGCACAGTGCCACTACAGGCCTGGCATCAGGCACTCGCCATGACTCATCAGTCATCATCAGCACCGGATTTTCGCGGCCCGGTACGCCAGGTGCGACTCCCCGACGGCCAGCAAGTCATTGTGTTCATGCTCAATCGCATGCTGCCGCCGGAAGACAACTTGCTATTCGGTATTTTTGAAACCCCTTTACTACTACCACTCAGTGCGCTGCTGGCGAGTCTGATTTTTAGCGGCTTGCTGGCCCGTTATCTGGTGCGTCCGATCCGCATCCTGCGCGATGGCTTGCGGCAGATCGCCTCCGGCCAGTTCGATGTGACCATGCGACGCCAGATGGGCAATCGTCGGGATGAGTTGGGGGAACTGGGACAGGATGCCGACAAGATGGCCCAGCAACTCAAACAACTGCTCAGCACCCAGCGCCGCCTGTTGCACGACATCTCCCACGATCTGCGCTCACCGCTGGCCCGGTTGCAAGTTGCCATCGGCCTGGTGCGCCAGAGCCCGGAACGTCTGCCGGAGATGCTGGAGCGACTGGAGCACGAAACCATGCGGCTGGATGGCATGATCGGTGAGGTGCTGACGCTGGCACGCCTGGAATCGGGGGTCCCGCAGTCCCAGGATGATTACCTGGATCTGGTCGCCCTGCTGCAAAGCCTGGTCGAGGATGCCCGCTTCGAGAACGATAGCCACCTCATTACCCTGCATATCGCCACAGCCGAGGAGTGCGTCTTGGCTTGTCGGGGAGAGCTATTGTGGCGCGCCTTTGACAACCTGCTACGCAATGCCTTACAGCACACGCCTGCCGGAGCCATGGTGATGGTTGGTCTCGATGAAGAGGCCGATTGGTACCGTATCACGGTGCAGGATACCGGCCCCGGGATCCCGCCGGAGTTGATGGCGGAGGTATTCGAGCCTTTCCACCATGCCGGGGATACTCGCGGCCATGGCCTGGGGCTGGCCATCGCCAAGCGAGCCATCGAAGCCCATCGCGGTACCATTGAGGCGGAGAATGTTGCCGAGGGGGGCTTGCGGCTGACCGTACGCTTACCTCGTCAGCCCCGTACAGAAACATAACGATGACTAATGCCGGATATAGCCCAACCGGTACTCCAGACTGATCTTCGAACTTCAGAGCCGGATCCCGGATAACAAAAAGCCCGTCACGAAGACGGGCTTTTTGTTGATTTGGTGGAGCTACGCGGGATCGAACCGCGGACCTCTTGCATGCCATGCAAGCGCTCTCCCAGCTGAGCTATAACCCCAAATCAGAGGTTTCAACCGTCGATGACAGCTGACTGGAAAGTGGTGGAGCTACGCGGGATCGAACCGCGGACCTCTTGCATGCCATGCAAGCGCTCTCCCAGCTGAGCTATAACCCCACAAAGGTTTTCTGTCGAACGACACCATCAAGATGTCACTCGCCGGGAATATGTAGTGGTGGAGCTACGCGGGATCGAACCGCGGACCTCTTGCATGCCATGCAAGCGCTCTCCCAGCTGAGCTATAACCCCACTACAGGGCGCAGATTAACGTGCTGCACACGCATCTCGATTCAACTATTTGACGCTTCGGGAAATTTGGTGGAGCTACGCGGGATCGAACCGCGGACCTCTTGCATGCCATGCAAGCGCTCTCCCAGCTGAGCTATAACCCCACAACTACCCGTCTATCGAATCGCGATGACGCATCCGGCCTGGCTGGTTTCCGGACGGTTTTTCAAGTGTCTCCACTCGACAAGCGAGGCGCATATTAGGCAGCGGACCGAAATGTGTCAACAAAAAAATGAGCCTGGGCGCACAGGCGGCGAACAACTGCACAACTCGGTCGCCATCAGGGGAAAGCAACATCGGAGGAGGATGACACGAGCCGATAAAAAACCCCGGACTCAGGCCGGGGTTTGTCATCAACAGGCTGAAAAATCAGCTTATTCAGCTTGGCTGGCTAACTGGACAATCACCCGATCCAGACGTGCCAGCACCCGCTCGCGACCCACCAATTGCATCACGGCATCGATGGACGGCGATTGTCCCAGACCGGTGACGGCAACGCGCAGCGGCATCCCGACCTTGCCCATGCCCAGACCCAACTCATCGGCGGTGCTCTGGATCACATGATGCAACGGCTCGACTTCCCACTCGGTCAAGGCGGCCAGCTTGTCACGGATCACCATCAGGGGCTCGCGGGCTGCTGCCTTGAGATGCTTCTTGGCAGCCGCTTCATCAATGGCTTCGTACTCCTCGAAGAAGTAGCGGCTCTGCCCCGCCAGTTCAACCAGGGTATGGCAGCGTTCGGCCAGCAGGGTCACGACGGCGCTCAGGGCTGGCCCCTGGCTATAGTCGATCTTCTGATCCGCCATATGCCATTCCAGATGTTTGGCGACATACACAGGATCCAGGGTGCGGATGTAATGGTTGTTCAGCCACTTGAGTTTGTCGGTATTGAAGGCAGAAGCCGACTTGCTGATGGCATCCAGACTGAAGAGTTCAATCATCTCGGCCAGGGTGAAGATCTCCTGATCACCATGGGACCAGCCCAGGCGCACCAGATAGTTGAGCAGCGCCTCGGGCAGATAACCATCATCGCGGTACTGCATCACGCTCACGGCGCCATGACGTTTGGAGAGCTTGGTGCCGTCATCGCCCAGAATCATCGACACATGGGCAAACTCTGGAACCGGAGCACCCAATGCCTTGTAGATGTTGATCTGGCGCGGCGTGTTATTGACATGATCTTCACCCCGCACCACATGGGTGATTTCCATGTCCCAGTCGTCGATGACCACGCAGAAGTTGTAGGTCGGTGCGCCATCGGTCCGACGAATGATCAGATCATCCAGCTCGCTGTTGGCAAACTCGATATGACCGCGGACATGGTCATCAAAACTCACCACACCCTCTTGCGGGTTGCGGAAGCGGATCACGCACGGTTCATCATCGGCATGGTGGTCATGGCTGTCACGGCAACGGCCGTCATAACGCGGCTTCTCGCCGGCAGCCATCTGGCCTTCACGCAGGGTATCCAGACGCTCGCGAGAGCAGTAGCACTTGTAGGCGCGACCATCGGCCAGCATCTCGTCGATGACGGCGTTATAGCGGTCAAAACGCTTGGTCTGGTAGTAAGGACCCTCTTCCCAGTTCAGCCCCAACCAGTTCATGCCTTCGATGATGGCATCGATCGCTTCCTGAGTAGAACGCTCCAGATCCGTATCTTCGATACGCAGGACAAATTCACCCTGCTGATGACGGGCAAACAGCCAGGAGTAGAGAGCGGTACGGGCGCCGCCCACATGCAGGAAGCCGGTCGGGCTGGGGGCAAAACGGGTTTTGACTTTCATGCTTGATGCCTTGTCTGTGATGATGCCCGCAATCAGGGGCCAAACGAAATGACCGCCATTCTAGCATCGTGATCCAGACGATGGAAACGGCGACGCCTCAACGCGGAGTTGATGGCCATACAGAGCGAACCAGGAGGTGTAACAGAGAGAAAACTTGGAGCGGGCAGCGGGAATCGAACCCGCGTCATCAGCTTGGAAGGCTGAGGTAATAGCCATTATACGATGCCCGCATAGCATCAACTTGGAGCGGGTGATGGGAATCGAACCCACGCTATTAGCTTGGGAAGCTAAAGTTCTACCATTGAACTACACCCGCTTGGTGTGGGCACTACTATATGCGTTTTTTTATCTGAATCAACGCTCAAAGCGGTCGAAGCATCACATTCCGGTGCGTTTGCACAAGCTTTGAACAATGGCCGGTGATTTCAACGCCGATCCGGGAGGTTAGAAAATCCGGCCGCGGATCTGGGCGCCGCCCAAAGTCGTCCGGCAGCCCTTGCGGAGCTGATGGTCGGCCAACCGCAGGAACAAAATAGACCCCGATCCCCCTCCCGCAGATTCTGGCCCTATTGCACTCCCCAAATAGGCTCTTCACCAATTAAACGCCCAACCGGACGATGAACATTTGCCAAGCCTGGAACGTAAAGATAGATTTGCCCTGAATTTTATCTCGGTAGCTGATTCTTGATATGGACAAACTCCGGCAACGCACTCTTCTGACCTGGTTACGTCAGCAACGCCGTCTGGCCAAACCCTGGCTCAGTATCACGGTTCTTCTCGGTGGTTTTTCGGCGGGCCTGCTGATTGGCCAGGCCTGGCTGCTGGCCTCCCTACTGCATGGTTTTATTCTCGACGGCATGCCCAAGCGCGAGCAGGGCATGGCCTTTGTGCTGCTGCTGGGTATCGTGCTGTTACGGTCCCTGCTGGCCATGGCCCGGGAGCAGAGCGCCTTCACCGGAGCGACCCGGGTGCGACGCCAGATCCGTCGCCAACTGCAAGAGGAGATGGCGCGCCGTGGTCCCGCCTATCTGCAACGCCAACCGGCCGGCAGTTGGGCCAGTCTGCTGCAGGAGCAGGTCGAAAACCTGCATGACTTCTATGCCCGCTATCTGCCCCAGACCCAGCTGAGCGGCTTGCAGCCGTTTCTCATCCTGCTGGCGGTGTTCCCCGTCAACTGGACCGCCGGGCTGATCCTGCTCGGCACAGCACCCCTCATCCCGCTGTTTATGATCCTCACCGGCATCGGCGCCGCCGATGCCAATCGCCGCAACTTCGAGGCGCTGCGCCGCCTGTCCGGCCATTTTCTCGATCGCCTGCGCGGCATGGCGACCTTGCGTCTCTATCGTCGCGCCGACGCCGAGCGCGACAGCATAGCCCGCGCCTCGGAAGACTTTCGCGAACGCACCATGGAAGTGTTGCGGATGGCGTTTTTGAGCTCCGCCGTGCTGGAGTTTTTCGCCTCGGTCTCGATTGCCATCTTGGCGGTCTACTTCGGTTTCAGTTATCTGGAGCATCTGAGCTTCGGGGACTACGGCACCAAGGTCACGCTGTTCGTCGGTCTGTTCGTGCTGCTGTTGGCTCCCGATTTCTATATGCCGCTGCGCGAGCTCGGGGCTCACTATCATGCCAAGGCGCAGGCCCTGGGGGCCGCCGATGCCATCGAGCAATTCCTGAATGAGTCGGTCACCGCC
The DNA here is from genome assembly GCF_055413365.1 of Pseudaeromonas sp. HNCC25DJ182. NCBI lineage: Bacteria > Pseudomonadati > Pseudomonadota > Gammaproteobacteria > Aeromonadales > Aeromonadaceae > Pseudaeromonas > Pseudaeromonas sp. HNCC25DJ182. The sequence goes on from NZ_JBVAYG010000001.1 coordinate 232,663, forward strand.
ATCCACTCCGGTAGCGGCCAGTTGGCTGCCGATGGGCCCCTGACCCTGGTAGCCGAAAATCTGATGGTGTTGAGCCCGGAAGGACAACGCCTGGTCGGTCCCCTCTCCTTTACCCTGCAGGCGGGCCAGCGCACCGTACTGGTCGGCAAGACCGGCTCGGGGAAAAGCTCTCTGCTCCACGCCTTGCTGGGTTTTCTGCCCTATGAGGGCAGCCTGCGCATCAATGGCCAGGAGCTACAACAACTGGATTTGGGCCTGTGGCGTCGCGAGATCGCCTGGCTCGGGCAAAATCCCAAGCTGATCCACGGCACCCTGGCCGACAATCTGCGCATGGGCCGCGCAGTGGACGACGCCCAACTGCAGCAGGCGGTGGCACAAGCCGGAGCCAGCGATATTCTTGCCAGCAAGGGGTGGGATTATGGCATCGGGGATGGCTCGGCCGGATTATCGGTCGGTCAGGCGCAGCGGCTGGCGTTAGCCCGGGCGCTGGTCTGCCCGTCACGGCTGTTGCTGCTGGATGAGCCCACCGCCAGTCTGGATCGGCAGAACGAACAGCGCATCCTGGACGCCCTGGCTCCGCTGCAGCAAGGGCGCACCACGCTGATGGTCACCCATAGAGCCGATCAACTGGCCAATGCCGACCAGATCCTGCTGCTGGAACAGGGCCAACTGCGAGCCAGCGGCACCGCCGCCGAGCTGAATCAACCGGATAGCCCGCTGCAACGCTTGTTGGGCCACCAGAACACACCGGCAACAGTCGGCCCATCCACCACCGAAGCCGGAGTTGCCGATGCGTGATCTGCTACCCTTTCTGCGCCTGTACCGCCGCCACTGGCTACTGCTGAGCTGTGGCCTGGCGCTGACGCTGTTTACCCTGCTGGCCGGGATTGGTCTGCTCTCCCTCTCCGGCTGGTTCCTCTCCGCCGCTGCGGTGGCGGGCCTGAGCCTGGTCGGCCGTCAGAATTTCAACTATCTGTTCCCCGCCGGAGCCGTACGGTTTCTGTCCATAGTCCGTACCGCCAGCCGCTGGGGCGATCGGGTGGTAACCCACGACGCCACCTTCCGCCTGCTGACCCGGTTGCGCATCCTGTTCTGGGAAAAATTGGCCCCGTTGCCCGCCGCCCGTCTGCAAGGGTTCCGCCAGGGGGATCTGCTCAACCGTCTGGTGGCCGATATCGACGCCATGGATCATGTCTATCTGCGTCTGGTCACCCCCTTGATCACCGCCTTGCTGACCCTGCTGGCGATCTTTGTCTTCCTGCAGCGCTTCGATCTGCAACTGGCGCAAACGCTGACCCTGAGCCTGCTGCTGATTGGACTGCTGCTGCCCGCCCTGCTCTATCGTCTCGGCCGCACGCCGGGCCGCCAGCTAGCCCAGAGCCGCGCCAGCTTGCGGATCCGCTACCTGGACTATGTGGAAAATCAGGCCGAGTGGTTACTGTTCGGTGCCGAAGCCGAACAACGGCAGCAACTGGAGTTGGCAGAAAGCCGGATGATTGCCGCCCAACGCCGGATGAACCTGCTCAGCGGCCTCTCCACTGCCCTGCTGACTCTAAGCGCCGGGGTGCTGCTGCTGGTGATCTTGTGGCTCAGTGCCGATGGGGTTGGCGATCGTCACGCCGATCCGCTGATCGCCCTGATGGTATTTATTACCCTGGCCGCCTTTGAAGCGATCAATCCCCTGGTGGCCGCGTTTCAGCATCTGGCCAGCACGCTCGCCTCGGCTCGCCGCCTCAACGAGGTACTTCAGGAGGCCGCCCCCCTGCGGTATGGGTCGGCCACTCTCGAGTCGAGCGAACGTGCGCTGACGCTGGATCTGCAACACGTCCACTTTGGCTATCCAGGTCAGCCCGAGGTGTTATCTGACCTCAGCCTGCAGCTGGTCGCGGGGGAGAAGCTGGCCATCGTCGGCCCGACCGGCTGCGGTAAATCGACCCTGCTGGGCCTTATCACCCGGGAGTGGAGCGCCAGCGCAGGCCAGCTGACACTCAACGGTCGGCCGCTGGCCGAGCTGGATGAGAGCAGTCTGCGCACCAGCATGGCCGTGGTCAGCCAGCGCGTGCATATCTTCTCCGCCACCCTGGCCGACAATTTGCGCCTGGCCGCCCCTTCCGCCAGCGATGAGGAGTTGGTGGCCATCCTGCAGGCGGTCGGACTGGACGCCCTGCTGCTCGGGGATACCCCGCGCAAGGCCTTGCAGCTCTGGTTGGGCGACGGTGGCCGCCCGCTCTCCGGTGGCGAGCAACGGCGTCTGGGCCTGGCCCGCGCCCTGCTGCATCGCGGCCCCTTGCTGCTGCTGGATGAACCCACCGAAGGGCTGGATCCAGCCACCGAGCAGGCTATTCTGGCGCTGATCTTCGAACATGCCCGCGACAAGAGCCTGTTGATGATCACCCACCGCCTGACCGGACTGCAGCAGATGGATCGGGTACTGCGCCTGGAGCAAGGCCAGCTGCAGCCTGTCACGGTGTAAACCATCCCCATCCTGAGGATCCGATAAGGCGCTCCTATCTCCATAGAGCCAACCGTTGGCGGCCCAGATGCCGCCAACGAGCGCCGTGAGTGTGGTGAGGGCGGCCGCAACCGCCTATAATGGCTCCCTCTCAAGCATGTCGACTGGACTCGTGATGAAATTCTCTGCCTTGCTGCTCACCCTGGTACTGGCTGGTTGCAGCACCTACAGCTTCCACACCAATCTGGATAAAGAAAACTTCACCGAATATTTCAAACCCGGCACCGTGACCCTGGTGGAGAAGGAGCAGCTGGATAGTTTGCAATACCAGATCCTGGGTACAGTGGAAGGCAACTCCTGCCAGGAAGATAACACCCAGCCAGTTCCGGTGATCGGCGATGCCCGCACCGATGCCCGGGTGCGTACCGCCGATCTGGGGGGCAATGGGTTGCTGATCTCCAAGTGCATCGAGCTGGGGCAAACGCCGGGCTGTCAGGCCAGCATCACCTGCTACGGCCAGGCGCTGAAAATCGCCGAGCCCAAGTAAGCATGTCCAACACCCTTACCCTGCAGCCGGTCGGCATACTCAGCTCTCCTTATCGAGAGAAATTTGCCGTGCCCCGGCAGCCAGGGCTGGTCAAGAGCGCCCGGGCGCGTCTGGAATTGCTGCCGCCCTGCAACGATCCGCAGACCCTGCGCGGCATCGAGCAATTCAGCCATCTGTGGCTGATCTTCCAGTTTCATGAATGCGCCGAACAGGGCTGGCATCCGACCGTACGACCACCACGTCTGGGTGGCAACGAGCGGGTTGGCGTGTTCGCCAGCCGCAGCCCGTTTCGTCCCAACGGGCTGGGACTCTCGGTGGTCGAGTTGCGCGGCGTCCAGCAGCAAGGCTCCCGTCTGTGGCTGGAGCTCGGCGGCGTCGATCTGGTCGATGGCACCCCCATCCTCGACATCAAGCCCTATGTGCCCTACGCCGACAGCCTGCCCCTGGCCAATGGTGGCTTTGCGCCCGAAGCTCCGACGCTCATGTCCGTGGAGTTCGAGCCCCAGGCCGAAACCAGCCTACACCAGCAGCAGGGGCGTTACCCCGAGCTGCGCAGCTTTATTGCCGAAGTGCTGGCCCAGGATCCACGCCCAGCCTACCGTCACCAGACCGATGATGAGCGGGAGTATGGCGTGCATCTGTATGAGTTCAATGTGCGCTGGCGCGTGGTTGGCGGCATCAATCGGGTCGTAGCGCTGGATCCGGTCTGATAGCTGCTGCACACTGGTGCCCTCCGCCACCCGGACGGCACACAGGGAGTTCACCATGCGCAGCCATCGCCAAACCCCAAATATTCAGACCGCCAGCCACCCGCTTAGCAAGCTGGCATCACTGTTGACGCTGCTGATTTTGTGCGGCTGCACGCCACCCGCCCAGCCGGAACCGCCCAAGGATGCCGCCAAAGAATCCAACCTGCTGCAAAGCCAGACCGAGGCGCTGGAGAAAGCCAAGCAGGTGGAGCAACTGCTGCAAAACGCGGCGAGTGCCCAGCAAGCGGCGATTGATGAACAGATGCGCTAAGCCGCAGTTCTATCGCCACACCCCATAAAAAAATCCCCCCGCAGCAGCGAGCAGCGGGGGGATGATCTGTGCACAAGCAATAGTGCTATGGGTTATTGGCGTGACAACTCGAAGTCGACGATCGCCCCGCCTTTATACATGTCCTTGGCTTGATCGGCTTCCTGGCAGCCCACCTCGTCTGCACCATCGTAACCGCAGATGAAGCTATCCCAGTTCGGAGAGCCAGTAACATTCATCCCAAAACCGGTACCAGCCTCCGGCACGGTCGGATCCAGCTTGATGTAGCCGTGCCCCCCCTTGTCAGCGTTCTCGATGCGGAGCCAGACCACCAGATCATAAGGCAGGCAATTGGCTGGCGTACCCGGAGCCGCCTCCCAGGAGTAGGCGCCGTTCACCGTCGGCTCGCCCATGAAGTTGTCCACTTTGTATCGCACGGTGAACGAGCTGATCTCGCAGCTGCCGACACGAATATTGGTCTTGGTTTGTTCACCCTCACAATCGCAATACTGATTGGCCTGCACTGCCATCGCCAGCAACACAGCGACCATGCCGCTCATCCATTTCACATGTTTCATCCGTTCTCCTCGCTGACTCTCGTGTCTTATGCAACGTTCAGATTGATTAGGCCGCCATATCCGATATAACGGCCCGCGTTTTTTAACCTGCCGGCTAAAAAACGGCGGCTATCTTAGCCAGTTTCACTCACCGTGGCTTGTGACAATAAGCTTGAATAAATCGAACTATCCAAACCAATTGGCATAAGAAATGAGAAAAGGCCTCTTTAGAGGCCTTTTATATGCTGAATCAAGACGTTATTTTGCCTTAGGGAAAAGCATCCAGTGCTTCCTCTTCATCATCCGTGGCCAGATCAGGCTCCATAGGTTGGCCTTCATCCTCTGATGACTCCGAAATGCTCGTCTGATCCGTTGGCGGCGTCGAGGCCACCCCGAACACCGGGGTATCGCCACCTGCCAAGGTCACAGTCCCATACAGAATGCTGTAGCCATGGGGCAGCAACCAGTAGCGCACTATTCCCTCATCCTGCTCGAACGCCCCCAGATAGATCAAATCTTCCGCCTGCAAGGCTGAAGGATCATCATCCGACTCGCCCAGCTTCAGGTGCAGATACTCAAGCAATTGCTCCTCGGTGGCGCTGGAAAGTCCGGTTTTGCCGCGCCAGTCATCCGCTGGACGCGGTGTCTCGTCCGCCTCCTCACTGTCGATATGCTCGAGCACCGCCGGGGCTACCTTCATATCCATCAGCCGATGTTGCTGCTGATAGTCCGCCAGTAGACGAATGCTCAGCGTCAGCAGCAACAGCAAACCAGCCCACATGATCCACGCTTTCATCTTATCCTCTGCTCCCTGCCACCGTTACCAAGTCACCAACTCCGGGATCTCCGGATGACCGCGCTGGGTTAAAAATTCCAGCAAACGTCGGGGAGAGCCATTCAGCAGTCGCTCTTGAGGAAAACCGGTCTTCTCAATCAACTGCTGGGCATAGGAGAAATCACCCAGGCTGTAGGCGACATGGGAATCCGAGCCCAGCACCAGAGTCGCCCCCAGATCCCGCGCCACTTCAACCAGGGTCTGACAATTGGCCTCGCTGCCGCGACGGGAGTGACAAAACGACGAGTTATTGATTTCCAGCGCCACCTGATGGCTGACCGCCGCCGCGACTACCGCTGGAATATCAATCGGATAAGCCGGGTTGCCGGGATGGGTAATGATATCGACGGCGCCACTGCGAATGGCATTGATCATCGCCCGGGTATGGGTCTCCTGATCGCTCGGCGCAAACACCGGCTCATGAAAACCGGCCAGGATAATATCCAGCCCCTCGCGCATGCGCTCCGAGCAGTCGATCTCGCCAAAGACGTTCTTGATGTTGGCCTCGATACCACGCAGGATGCCGACGCCATCGACGATGCGCGGCAACACCCGCAAGTTGATGAAGTGCCAGAAATGCGGCGCATCGGCCATCTCGGGACCATGATCCGTGGTGGCAAACAGCCGGATGCCCTTGCGCTTGGCCTCGGCCACATAATCATGGATGGTGCTATAGGCATGGGTACTGGCTACGGTGTGGCTATGAATATCAACTGGATAGTTCATGACGTCTCAAACTCCCCTTCGCTCTGACCTTGGTACAGGCCGCAGCATACCATAAAGCACCGTCGACCGATTGAACTCAGCACCACCTCCTCTTGTAGCCGCTCAAAGATCCACCCGCTGTTTACTGCAACCAGCCATCCAGGCGGCTCCATTGCGCGGCCTGGGCCTTGAGACGCTTGAACTCGATCTCCCGCCACTCCCGCCGCAACAACCGGCTAAACAGGGGAGTATCCGGCTCAATCAGGGTAAACAGCGAGAGCGCGGTGACCGCAGGTAGCGGATGTCCCTGTCGGTGTTCATCGATCAGCAACAACCCCAGAGCCCCCGCCACAAAATGCCCGCCACCCAGCACAGAAATACGCCCTTGCTGGCGCAACTGCAGCACCTGTGGCGAGGTATTGATGGAACTCAACCAGATATCCTGCCCCGGAACTCGGCCTGCCTCGACGAGGGCGCGCAATGCCCCGAAAGCCATATGGTCGTTGGCCGTCCAGATGTGGGTCACCGCAGGGTAACGCCGGAGCAGCACCTGCATCTGGCCGTAGGCCGTCAACTCATCCCACTGCCCATACACCTGTTGTAACAAACGCGCGGACTTCAGTTGCAGCAGAGCCTCCTTAGCCCCGGCATCCCGCGCTGTCGAAGCTGGAGTCGCCTTGTCACCGGACATCATGATCACCTGGGGCGCGCTTGCGGTCCCCTGCCCCAGCAACTGGCTCATGGTTCGCTTGCCAATCCAGTGATTATCCGGCACGACCGCAGGCAGCAGATACTTGGCCCAATGCGGGTCCAACGCCAACTCGCTGCGCTGCTGCGGGGTGATATCGTTCAAGATAAACAGCACGGGAATAGGGTAGGAGCGCAGCAGTTGCAGTAGCTTGGGCCCCACCAGTCGCTCATTGGTCAGCACCACATAATCCGGCAAAGGCGGTCGCTTCAGGCGACCCGCGAGAAACTCGGCCATGCGAAAGTGTTCCCGCTCGGCATGGAACACTTCCAGGCGAAGATCCAGATCCTCGGCAGCGGCAGCCATCAGGCCATCCACATCACCCCAGAAACTCTCCTGAGCTTTACCCGGATTAAGAAACAGCACCGAACTCTGCTCGGCATGCGCACTCGACAAGGCCATGACCAACACCCAGCAGACGCCCACGATTCGTATGTTCACCCAACACGCAGTCATAGACTGATCTCCAATTCCCGATTGTCATTGAGCATAGTCCTTAGCTATACCCCAAAGACCTCTCTTTCATCCAGCCCCCGGCAATCCCGCCCAGCCAAGCGGAAGGCAGCCTGATGCCAGAGTGCAGGCTTTTGGTGTTGCAACGATTTTCTCCTTAAGTTCGCTCCAGCAGCCTGCTAGAATTTCGCCCCACTTAAGTTCTCTTCGCCGCACATCCGGCATAAGCCAAGGATCCGATATCCATGCGTACCAGCCAATACCTGCTCTCTACCCTGAAGGAAACCCCCTCCGATGCCGAAGTGATCAGCCACCAGCTGATGCTGCGTGCCGGTATGATCCGCAAACTGGCCTCCGGTCTCTACAACTGGTTGCCGACCGGTCTGCGGGTGCTGAAAAAGGTAGAAAACATCGTTCGCGAAGAGATGAACAATGCCGGCGCCATCGAAGTCTCCATGCCAGTGGTACAACCCGCCGAGCTGTGGGAAGAGTCGGGCCGCTGGGAGCAATATGGTCCCGAGCTGTGCCGTCTGACCGACCGCCACAACCGCCCCTTCGTGCTGGGCCCGACCCACGAAGAGGTGATCACCAATCTGGTTCGCTATGAAGTGAACAGCTACAAGCAGCTGCCGCTGAACCTGTTCCAGATCCAGACCAAATTCCGCGACGAAGTGCGCCCCCGTTTCGGCGTGATGCGTGGCCGTGAATTCCTGATGAAGGATGCCTACTCCTTCCATATCGACAAGGAAAGCCTGGTCGACACCTACGGCAAGATGCACGCCGCCTACTGCGCCGCCTTCAGCCGCATGGGTCTGGACTTCCGTCCGGTGCAGGCCGATACCGGCTCCATCGGTGGTACCGGCTCCCACGAATTCCAGGTGCTGGCCGATAGCGGTGAAGATTTGATCGCCTTCTCCACCGACTCCGACTACGCCGCCAATATCGAGATGGCCGAAGCCCTGGCTCCCGCCGGTGAGCGCCCGGCTGCCACTGCGGCGCTGGCCGTAGTCGATACCCCGAACGTGCACACCATCGACGAAGTCGCCGCCTTCTTCCAGGTGGCACCGACTGCCATCGCCAAGACCCTGCTGGTGCTGGGCGAAGAGGATGAAAAGCAGCAACAGGCGGTCATCGCCCTGGTGCTGCGCGGCGATCATGAACTCAACGACGTCAAAGCCGAGAAGCTGCCTGGCATCGCCAAGCCGCTGACCTTCGCCAATGACGAGCAAATCAAGGCCGCCGCCGGTTGTGATGCCGGCTCCATCGGGCCCAAGGGCTTTGCCGGTCGCATCATTGTCGATCGCGCTGCCGCCCATCTGGCCGACTTTATCTGCGGTGCCAACGAAACCGGCAAGCACCTGACCGGCGCCAACTGGGATCGGGATATCAGCGGTTACGAAGTCGCTGACATCCGTAATGTGGTCGAAGGCGATCCAAGCCCCTGCGGCCAGGGCACCCTGCTGCTCAAGCGCGGCATCGAAGTGGGCCATATCTTCCAGCTCGGCACCAAGTACTCCGAAGCCATGAAGGCGACTGTGCTGAACGAAGGTGGCAAGGCCACCATCATGGAGATGGGCTGCTACGGTATCGGTGTTTCCCGTGTGGTCGCCGCCGCCATCGAGCAGAACTATGACGATGCCGGTATCATCTGGCCGGATGCCATTGCGCCGTTCGAAGTGGCCATCATCCCGATGAACATGCACAAGTCCCATCGCGTGGCTGAGCTCGCCGAGCGCTTCTACACCGAGCTGAAGGCCGCCGGTGTCGATGTACTGTTCGACGATCGCAAGGAGCGTCCGGGCGTGATGTTTGCCGATATGGAACTGATCGGCATCCCCTACGCCATCGTCATCGGCGAACGCGGTATCGACAATGGCGTGGTGGAATATAAGCAACGCCGCGGCGGCGAGAAGAGCGAAGTCGCGATCGATGACGTTGTTTCTATCATCAAGGCTAAATTAAATCGCTAATCACGGTTTATTAAGATAAATAAAAAAGGATCCTGCGGGATCCTTTTTTATTATATGGAATTGGATGATTAACATAACATGATATACATGCATATGGTTTTACATTTATAGGCCTACTCTCAAGTCAGAATAGTAGTATTTACATGTTACTGTTTCCACTGGAATGCCCAGATCTCGGCATTTTATAGAGAAAACATAATGGAAACGATCTAGCATCCTGCATGTTTGTGGGTTTAAGTATGCAATCACCTTATTCTTATTTGAATGAAAGGCTATTCTATTGTGGAGGCTGCCACTTGATAAACCATCAAGAACAAGAAGGCATTTAATTACTTCACACCACATTGAATAAACTCTGTGATTCATTTGATTGAATTCAAAAACCAAATCAGCCGGAATCGAATTTATATCTTTATCTTCAATATGACTTAGTATATCGACTAAAAAATCACGCACACTACGATCTTCGAATTGCCTTTCTAATGCGGCATCTATTGCGAATATATACTCTTTTATTTGTTCTTCTTGGTGTTGTATCAATGAATGCTGATGTTGTTGATTCTGTATAAAAATCTGAGTGGAAATCATAGCAAGCGTGATAAATGATAGAATCGGGGTGTATATTCCACCTATATAGCTACCTAAATCAGACCACTCACTAGGATTACCCCATAAGCCGAAGCCAAATTTATACCCATATGCAACAATTGGAGTTAGCAAACTGATGAACAGTACCCATAAAATAAACTTGTATTTCCAGCTCACAGAACACCTCAAAACAAATAATCAATACTGAGTCCGCGACTCACCAATGACATTAAACCATCGCGATAAACAACCAGAACTTATTTGAACGTTAAACCAATAAAACCAAACACATTCCCAGCTCACATTAATTATGGCGACCTGCAACAGGCCATATATTTAAATAACAAATGATGTCGCTTAGATAACCACTCTAAACCTTGCACATCCTGCTGCAAATCCCTACCGATCACGAAATAACGAAATAACGAAATAACGAAATAATATACGCCAATAATAAATTGTCGTGCCAGAAAGCTGGCATGGTGGAATAACCCAGACCGTTGGCGGCAGGGATGCCGCCGTCGAGCCTACAGGGATGTATTTACGGCGGGTCTGGGTTGGTCCGCCATGTCAGCAACCAAGCCAATAGTGCAATCTGCGCCGAGTTCGCATATTCCATCACGGACATCACGAACATCGCCAAGGTTTGAATTTGCGAAACGATTTAAAGACCGCCGAATAACAATAAGGGAGCCTCAGCTCCCTTATTGAATTCATCATGCTTGCGAAGTAGCGATTACTCGCAGCGCACCAGGACCCGGCCGGTAATTTGGCCCTGGGTAATAGCATCGGCGGCGGCAATCACGCCGTGCAGATCCACCTCGTGACAGGCTTGGCTGTAGAAGCTGGCGGGCAGCAACTCACCCAGCCGCTGCCAGGCCTCGGCACGACGGGTCAGCGGGCACTGGACCGAATCCACCCCCTGCAAGCGGATATTGCGCAGGATAAACGGCATCACGCTGGAGGGCAGATCGGCACCACCGGCCAGCCCGCAGGCGGCAACCGCGCCATTGTATTTGACTTGGGAGATCACCTTGGCCAGCAGCTGACTGCCCACGGTGTCGATGGCACCGGCCCATAACTGCTTGTCCAGCGCCTTGGCAGGGCCTGCGAACTCATCGCGCGCGATCACCCGGCTCGCCCCCAGCGCCGCCAGATAGTCATGGTTGTCGGCACGCCCGGTCACGGCTACCACCGGATAATCCAGCTGCGCCAGCAGAGCGACCGCCACCGAGCCGACGCCACCACTGGCCCCGGTGACCAGCACCTCGCCCTGCTCCGGGCTGACGCCCGCCTCTTCCAGCGCCATCACGCAGAGCATGGCGGTCAGGCCGGCGGTGCCAATTTGCATCGCCTGACGCTCGCTCAAGGTTTCCGGCAAAAGCAGCAACCAGTCCGCCTGCAGACGAGCCCGGGTTGCCATGCCGCCCCAGTGATTCTCGCCAACCCCCCAGCCGGTGGAGAGCACCCGATCCCCGGGCGCGAAGCGTTCATCGGCAGATTCCAGTACCTCCCCCACCAGATCGATGCCCGGAATCATGGGCCAGCGCCGGACGATTGGCCCCTTGCCGGTGATCGCCAGACCATCCTTGTAGTTCAGCGAGCTGTAGTGCACCGCCAGCAACACCTCGCCAGCGGGCAAGCTGGCCTCAGCCACATCCTGAACCCGAGCCTGGGTCTTTCCATCTTCCTGCTCTAACAGTAATGCCTTGAACATATCTCACCCGCTGCTAAAAAAATGACGTCAGGGCTCATTCTGCCACACTCCGGGCCCTGTCGCGTCATCTCCAGCGCCAGAGCCTTGACACTTATCGACGAGACGGAAAATCAGCGGAAAGAGGAAACCATTTTTTGGCGCGTGGCAGAGTGACTCCGGCATGTGGATGTAAATTTAAAACCTTATATTTCAATGCAATAAAACATATCGTTGGTAATTTCCCATCATGCCGAGAAAATAGGCATAGGAGTTGCTATTTAATCTGCAACAACGTTTTATGCAGTAGGTGGCCTCGATGGAAAGCCTTCAATTAATCAGTAATTTTGGTCGCAATGGTGAGCTGAAGCTGAACCATTACCCGACGCATCCCTCGATTGCCAATCGGGAGAAGCTGGAGTTGCTGGAAAGCCTTATGTCGCAGGAAAAACTTGCCGATCTGCTGCAAACTTTTGCCGCCTGGGTTGCCAACCAGTTGCCGGTTTGCCGCATGGCCTACCACTTCATGACCCGGCGCGTAAAACTGCTGGACAGCCTGAAGCGTGGCCACAAGCAGAGTTTCACCCTGCAGGATTCCCAGATGCAGTATCTGGGGCAGATGGATTACGAGTTGCAGGAGAACCTGGATCCCCAGCAACAGCGTAAGCTGCAACAACTGCACCAGCTGTTGGCTCAGCCGTTACGTCTGTTTCTGCGCATGGAGCAGATGGATTTGCAAAGTCGGCTCGATCACCTCACCGGTGTCGGTAACCGCGCCTTCTTTGATGAGTCACTGCCGCGTGCCATCCAGCAGAATCAGCGCAATCCGGACGGTCTGACGCTGGTGTTGCTGGATCTGGATCGGTTCAAGCAGGTCAATGACACCCACGGCCATCCGGTCGGGGATAAGGTACTCAAAGAGTTCGCCGATATTTTGACGCGCAGTGTCCGCGGTACCGATCTGGTGTTCCGGTTGGGCGGCGATGAGTTCGCCCTGCTGTTGCAACCGGCGGATGAAGAGGCCGCCACCCGGGTCGAGGCGCGCATCAACTATCATCTGCGCAACAATAAGGAGTTGCAGCCATTAGCCGTTGGTTGCAGTCTGGGCTTTGCCCGCTGGCACAAGGGCATGGATGCGACCGCACTCTACACCCAGGCCGACCAGCAACTCTATCGCCACAAAAATAGCCGGGCCTGAACAGGCCCGTCTGTTATTCCGCCCCCCAGCTTATGGCTAAACCCGCGCCACCATCGGCGACCACGAAATCCTGACTGACAAAGATCCCCAGCGCCGCCGCGACTTGCTCACCATAGAACAACAGCGGGATCTGGCTACGCTGCCAGGGAGCTATCTCATACTCCTGCCACAGTTTTTTCAGCGAGCGCGAGCCCGAGCGACCGGCGGGATGGGCGCGCACACTGCCTCCCACCGCAAAGCGCAGTGACAGTGGTTCGTCCGCCGTGGGCAGTCGCAGATCCGCCCCTTCCGTCACGGGCGTCAGCCGCAGCAGCTGCTCCCCCACCTGCCAGACGCCGGGATAATCCAGCACCAGTGTCGCTCCCGAGACCGGGGCCGCATCGGCCACGCGGTACAGGGCGCCCTGATAGCGTCGGATCACGCCACAGTCGGTCTTGAGCTGGGGATTGGCATCCTGACGCGCCATGGCCACTTCCGACCAGATCCGCAGCACCGCATCCCGATCCGGCACAGCGCCACTGTGCCGGCGTAGCCAGTAGCGCAGCAGGTTATGCCGCCGCGACGGCGACAGGCACGCTAACTCCGCCAGTAACAGGCTGCCGTCTGGCTGTTGGCAAGTAGCCAGATCGGCGGCCGCTACCTCGTTCGCCAGAGCCTCTTGCTCGCCGCACAGTTCGGCACTGCGGCTGGCCGTACGGCCAAAGCTCGGCCAGCGTTCCTGCAATAGCGGCAGGATCTGCGCTCGCAGAAAGTTGCGATCGAAGCGCTCATCCTGATTGCTGTCATCCTCAATCCACTCCAACTGCTGCTGCCGGGCCCACGCCAGCAACTGCGCCCGGCTGCAATCGAGCAGCGGTCGCACCAGCTCGCCGGTGGCAAAGGGTTGCCGGACCGGCATGGCCGATAGACCGCGCACCCCGGCACCGCGCTTGAGGGCCAGCAGCATAGTTTCCAGCTGATCGTCCTGATGATGGGCGGTGAGCAGGGTGCCCCCATGCGGCAGATGACGAGCCAGCGCCTGATAGCGCACCTCACGGGCACTGGCTTCCAGACTCTCCCGCGGGCCGCGGGACACAGTCACCCGCTCCACGACACAGGGCACATCCAACTCGCGGCAGATGCGCAGACAATGCTCCGCCCAGGCATCGGCGTGTGGATTCAAGCCATGATGGACATGCACCGCCTGCAGGCTGTAGCCCGGGCTCAGACGCACAAACTGCGCCAGCCAGACCAGCAGCACATGGGAGTCCATGCCGCCACTGTAGCCGATGACCAGTGGCCCCGGTGAGAGCTGTGCCCCCAGCCACGCGAGATGGGACTCCTGTAGTCGATCGATATGCTTCATGATTCCGGCTTCCTCATCGTGGGTTTCGGGGCTTCGTGGCGGGCAGTGCATCCATCTGCGGTTATTGGCTGAGCTCGAGAACCGGGCTGTGCGGGGCATGATAGCAGAGACGCGGGCTCATCCCATCTTGCTCGTATGCCTTGTCTTGTCCGAGTGCGCGGGTTCGTGAACCACCACGGCAGAGGCAATCTGTGACTGTTCTCGCCTTCCCTGCGCCCGAACCCCAGCTCTGGCCGCAAAGCCGCTATGATGGCAGCGGTTTGATTGTATTGATGAATAGACAAGGAGTGTCCATGCACTGTATCCATTGCGGTAGCGCTCATACCGATACCGCGCAATATTGTCCCCAGTGTGGCCAGCCGTTAGCCAACGCCACGCTCAACCCCGCCGAGGTGACGCGGCAGAATTTCGAGGCCATGGTCGGGCCGAAGAACCAGCATTATTACCTGCCACGTTTCGAAGCCTTTGAAGCCAACGGCAAGACCAGCCTCGGTTGGCACTGGCCCGCCTTCTTCATCACCTTTTATTGGCTGCTATACCGCAAGATGTGGCTGGCCGCCCTGCTCTATTTCATCCTGCCCTATGTGGTGACCACCGCCTTAGGTATTGTCGGTGCTGTGGTGGGCGAGCAGGGCCAGATGCTGGTGCTGGGCGGCTATGGGGTGTATTGCCTGGCCATCCTTATCTTGCCACCGATGCTGGCCAATGGTCTCTATTACCGTCATTGCCAAAGCAAGATCCGCAAGGCCGAAGCCCAGTATCCGGAGCGGCAACGCCTGCTCGGTTATCTTCAGGCCAAGGGGGGCACCAGCCATGTGATCCTGTTTGTAGTGCTGATATTCGGTCTGATCGCCGTTATCGGCATTCTGGCTGCCATTGCACTTCCGGCTTACCAACAATACACACAAAAAGCCAAGCTCATGCAGGTCTATCACTCCGGCCAGAGCGTCACTCAGGAGCTGAGCCTCTATTACGCCGAGCATCAGGCTCTACCTGACAATCTGAGTCAGCTGACGCTGCCCCAACTAGCGCCCCAGATCGCAGCCCTGCAACTGGATCCGGAACATGGCGTCCTGGATGTGCAGCTGGCCGCCCCGGCATCCGGTCAATCGTTGCAATTTGTCGCCAGCGCCGAGAGTAATGGCGCCCTGAGTTGGCGTTGCCAGAGCCAGACCGTTCCAGTCCGCTCTTTGCCCCCGGCCTGCCGCTAGAAGACTCGAGTGTTCCAAGCCGCAGAGACAACAAAGGCACCCGAGGGTGCCTTTGCTTTTACCGCAGAATGGATCAGCAATAGCCGAACGACATCAGACGGTTATAGCGCTCTTCCAGCAACTGCTCGGTGGAGAGACGACGCAGGTCTGCCAAGTCCGCCAGCAGACGCTTGCGCAGCAAGGCTGCCATACCGTCGTGATCCCGATGGGCGCCGCCCAGGGGCTCCGGTACTATGTTGTTGATCAGCTTCAGCTGCTTCAACCGTTGCGCCGTGATACCCATGGCTTCGGCCGCGGTGGAGGCCTTGTCGGCACTCTTCCACAGGATCGAGGCACAACCTTCCGGTGAAATCACCGAGTAGGTGGAGTATTGCAGCATGTTGACCCGATCGCCGACGCCGATGGCCAGCGCACCACCCGAGCCACCCTCACCAATCACGGTACAGACCACCGGCACCTTGAGGCTGGACATCACCTTGAGGTTGCGGGCAATGGCTTCCGATTGCCCACGCTCTTCGGCACCGATACCGGGATACGCACCCGGGGTGTCGATAAAAGTGATGATCGGCATCTTGAAGCGCTCGGCCATCTGCATCAGACGCAGTGCCTTGCGATACCCTTCTGGGCGCGGCATGCCGAAGTTACGGCGGATCTTCTCCTGGGTGTCGCGCCCCTTCTGTTGACCAATGACCATCACCGGCTCACCTTCGAAGCGGGCAACGCCACCTATGATTGCCTTGTCGTCAGCAAAAGCGCGATCGCCGGCCAGCTCTTCAAACTCGGTAAACAGACGGCTGATATAGTCCTTGGTGTAGGGACGGCCAGGATGACGGGCAATTTGGGAAATCTGCCAGGCGCCCAGCTCGGAAAACAGCTTGCGCGTCAGCTCTTCGTTTTTCTTCTCCAGCCGGGAAATCTCCTCGGAGAGATCCACGTTGTTACCCACCCCACTGCTGACATGTTTAAGCTCATCAATCTGAGCCAACAGCTCGGCAATCGGTTGTTCAAAATCCAGAAAATTCAAATTCATAGTGATATCCGAAATCGCTACTCAAAAATCAGGTCGACATTCTGCTTGCCCAACAGCACATGCAGGTCGTCCAGTAGTTGATCGGTGGGCGTAACTCGCCACTCGGTGCCCAGTTGCAAGGCGGCCTGTACGCCAGGTTTGCGGTAGCATACCTGAACCGGACAGATACCGGCACGATGAGGTTGCATAATTTCAGCAAAACGCTGGAAAAAGCGCTCATCGATTTGTTTTTGTTCCAGGTTCAGACGCAGTCCGCGCGCATAACGCGCCCGGGCGTCGGAAATATCCATCAACTCACGGGCCGACATCTTAAGCCCACCGGAGAAGTCGTCAAAGCTGACCTGTCCACTAACGACCAGGATCTTGTCTTGGACAAGCAAGGCTTCATATCGTTCCAATGCTTCGCTGAACAATGTGATATCCAGCCGACCGGAGCGATCATCCAGGGTCAGGATCCCCATGCGATTGCCTCGTTTGGTCACCAGAACACGGGCGGCGATGACCAGACCGGCCACAGTCGTGATCTTGTCCCGCTCGGTGGCATGCACCTCGCTCAGGCGGCCGGAGACATAATGTTTGAGCTCGGGCAGATACTGGTTGATAGGGTGCCCCGTCAGGTAGAGCCCCAGCGTCTCGCGCTCCCCCTCCAGCCAGATCTTGTCCGGCCACTCCGGCACCACGGCAAAGCAGGGGCTGGGTAAGACGGCATCCTCATCGTTGGCAAAGATATCGCCGAACAGATCATTCTGCCCACGCGCCAGATCCTTGGCCTTCTGCTCCGCGGCCTTCATCGCCTCTTCCAAACTGGCCATCAGCGCCGCGCGATGAGGGCCAAGCCGATCCAGAGCCCCGGAGTAGATCAGCTTCTCCATCACCCGCTTGTTCAGGCGCTTGATATCCACCCGGTTGCAAAAATCGAAGAGATCCCGGAACGGGCCGCCTTGATTGCGGGCCTCGATGATGGCCTCGATGGGCCCCTCGCCCACACCCTTGACCGCACCGATGCCATAGACAATATGGCCCTGCTGATTGACGGTAAACCGATACTGGCCGCTGTTGACGTCCGGCGGAATGATGGTCAGCTTCATGCGCTGGCACTCATCCACCAGGGTCACGATCTTGTCGGTATTATCCATATCCGCGGTCATCACCGCAGCCATGAACTCCGCCGGGAAGTGGGTCTTCAGCCACAAGGTCTGGTACGAGACCAGGGCATAGGCAGCGGAGTGGGATTTGTTGAAGCCGTAACCGGCGAATTTCTCCACCAGATCGAAGATCTTCATCGCCAGTTCGCCATCGACACCATTGGCGACCGAGCCGGATTCGAAGCCTGCGCGCTGCTTGGCCATCTCTTCGGGCTTTTTCTTACCCATGGCGCGACGCAGCATATCTGCGCCCCCTAGCGTGTAACCAGCCAGGGTCTGGGCGATCTGCATGACCTGTTCCTGATACAGGATGATGCCGTAGGTCGGCTCCAGGATCGGCTTCAGGGATTCATGCTGCCACTGAACATCGGGATAGGAGATGGCTTCCCGACCATGTTTCCGGTCAATGAAGTTATCCACCATCCCGGATTGCAGTGGCCCGGGTCGGAACAGGGCCACCAGTGCGATCATGTCTTCAAAGCAGTCGGGTTTGAGGCGCTTGATCAGATCCTTCATGCCCCGGGATTCCAGCTGGAACACGGCAGTCGTCTCGTAGGCCAGCAGGGTGCGGAATGAGGCTTTATCTTCCAGCGAGATCGCTTCGATACGAACCGGCTCTTTGCCCTCCTGCAACAGACGAGGATTGATCATATCCAGCGCCCACTGAATGATGGTCAGCGTCCGCAATCCCAGAAAGTCGAACTTGACCAGACCGGCGTATTCCACGTCGTTCTTGTCAAATTGCGTGACCGGGTTGTTCCCTTCGCTGTCGCAATACAGAGGCGCGAAATCGGTGATCCGGGTTGGCGCTATGACCACGCCACCGGCATGTTTACCGGCATTGCGGGTCACCCCTTCGAGCTTGCGCGCCATATCGATGAGCGCCTTGACCTCTTCATCCTGCTCATACAATTCAGGCAGCTTCGGCTCTGCTTCGAACGCCTTGGCCAGCGTCATCCCGGGATCCGGTGGCACCAGTTTGGAAATACGGTCGCAGAAACCGTAGGAATGGCCCAGCACCCGACCCACATCACGGATGGCCGCCTTGGCCGCCATGGTGCCGAAGGTGATGATCTGGGAAACCGCCTCCCGGCCATACATATCAGCCACATGCTCGATGACTTCGTCCCGTCGATCCATACAAAAATCGACGTCGAAGTCCGGCATCGAGACCCGTTCCGGATTCAAAAAACGTTCGAACAGCAGGTCAAATTCCAGCGGATCCAGATCGGTGATCTTCAGGGCATAAGCCACCAGCGAACCGGCCCCCGATCCCCGCCCGGGACCAACCGGAATATTATGGTCCTTCGACCACTGGATAAACTCCATCACGATGAGGAAGTAGCCGGGAAACCCCATCTGGTTGATCACCTTGAGCTCGACATCCAGCCGCTCATCATATTCCGGCCGTTTCTGTGCCCGGACTTGCGGATCCGGGAACAGAAACTCCAACCGCGCCTCCAGACCCTCCTTGGAACGCAGAACCAGGTAGTCCTCGGTGGTCATGTCGCCCGTCGGAAACTTGGGCAGGAAGTATTCGCCCAGGCGCACTGTGACGTTACAACGCTTGGCGATCTCCACGCTGTTGGCCAAGGCTTCCGGCAGATCAGCAAACAGCTCCGCCATCTGCTCCTGACTTTTCAAATATTGCTGAGGGCTGAATCGCTTGGGGCGACGGCTGTCATCCAGGGTATAACCATCATGGATGGCGACCCGGATCTCGTGAGCATCAAAATCTTCTTCGTTGAGGAACACCACCTCATTGGTGGCCACCACCGGCAAATCGGCTTCCAGTGCCAGCGGAACCACCATGCGGATATAGGTCTCTTCGTCGGGGCGTCCGGTGCGGATCAGTTCCAGATAAAAACGGTCGGCGAAATGCTGGCGATAAAAGTCGGTGCAACGCGCCACCATGGCCTCATTGCCCTTGAGCAGGAACTTGCCGATATCGCCATCGCGCCCTCCCGACAGCAGGATCACACCCTGGTTATGCTCCACCAGCCACTGCTTGTCGACCACAGGGAGATCCTGGACATGGCCGCGCAGGTAGGCTTTGGAGATGAGCTGCACCAGATTCTGCTGCCCCTCATTGTTCATCGCCAAACCGGTCAGGCGGAATAGTTCGTCACCCAGCTCGTCACTTTGCACCCAGAGATCGACCCCGACGACCGGCTTCATCCCCTTGCTATGGGCATCGCCATAGAAGCGCACCAGACCGCACTGGTTCATCTGATCAGTGATGGCCATGGCGGGCATGCCATATTCAGCCGCTCGAGCCACCAATGGCTTGATCTTCTGCAAGCCGTCGACCATGGAGAAGTCGGAATGAACACGCAAATGTATGAAACGGGGTTCGGCCATCTTCGTCTATCCCTTCATGAAGCGAGCAGCGGAAATGATCATTCCAGACCCAGAGCCAGGCGCACCGGACGGAAACTGCGTCTGTGATAGGCCGTGGCCCCGAACTGCTGTAAACGGGCCAGATGTTCGGCGGTGGGATAGCCCTTGTGCTGGGCAAACCCGTAATTCGGGAATTGCCGATCCAGCTCGGCCATCTCCCGATCCCGGGTGACTTTAGCCAGGATCGATGCCGCGCTGATTTCGGCGACCTTGCTATCCCCTTTGACGATCGCCTGTGCCGGAACACCGAAATCCGGAGTCCGGTTGCCATCCACCAGCACATAACCGGGCTGGATCAATAACCCGGCAACGGCGCGCTGCATGGCCAGCATGGTGGCCCAGAGGATGTTCAGGCTATCAATTTCCGCTGGAGAACAGCGCCCGATAGCGAACGCCAGGGCCTTGTCGATGATCTCGTCATACAGCGCCAGACGCTTCTTTTCGGAGAGCTTCTTGGAGTCATTCAGGCCAGTGATCGGTCGGGCCGGATCCAGGATCACGGCCGCGGTGACTACATCCCCGACCAGGGGGCCACGACCAACCTCATCCACGCCAGCGACCCGCACCAGGCTAGGGTCGCAGGGATAGAGAAAATCACTCATGGCATATCCAGTAATTGCAGCACAGCTTCGGCGGCTTGTTGGTCCGCATCGCAGCGGATCAGTTGGTGCAGGCGAGTGAACTCCGCCAGCAAGGGCGAGTTGTCTTGAGCCAGCAAGCGATTGAGTTCATGGCTTATGGCTTCCGGCGTGCACTCGTCCTGGATCAGCTCGGGGACCAGCTTTTGCCCCGCCAGCAGATTGGGCAGAGCGAAGGTGCGAATGCTGACCAGCCGTTCCGCCAACCAGAAGGTCAAGGCATTGACCTTGTAACCCACGACCATGGGGCGTTTCACCAGCATGGCTTCCAGGGTTGCTGTTCCGGATGCCAGGATAATCGCATCACCCGCAGCCATCACATCCCGGCCCTGACCATCGAACAGATGAATCGGCAACTCGGGAGC
The DNA here is from genome assembly GCF_055413365.1 of Pseudaeromonas sp. HNCC25DJ182. Taxonomy (NCBI): domain Bacteria; kingdom Pseudomonadati; phylum Pseudomonadota; class Gammaproteobacteria; order Aeromonadales; family Aeromonadaceae; genus Pseudaeromonas; species Pseudaeromonas sp. HNCC25DJ182. The sequence continues at coordinate 253,560 of NZ_JBVAYG010000001.1, forward strand.
CGTCGCCGCCAGAATGGCTTCAAACTGAGCCCGGCGTCGAGGATTGACCAGGGGGACTGCAAACTCCAGCTCAGGATGGGTGCGGCGCAATAGCTGGCAGGCTTGCAAGAAGATGGGAGCTAACAGCTCAACCTCCCCTTGACGACTGCCCGGCAAGACCGCCAGATAGGATTTATCAGCATCCAGTCCCAAGCGCTCACAGGCCGCAGATTTGTCGCTGACCAACGGGATCGCATCGGCCATGGTGTGTCCGACAAAGCGGCAGGGCGCCTGATGCTGATCATAAAAGGCTTTTTCGAACGGCAAGAAGGCCAATACCAGATCGGTGGCCGCCTTGATTTTATGAATGCGCGATTGACGCCAGGCCCAGACCGAAGGGCTGACATAATGGACCGTCTTGATGCCGCGACGTTTGAGTTTGAGTTCAACCCCGATATTGAAATCCGGAGCATCGACGCCGATAAACAGATCTGGCGGGTTATCCAGCAAGGTTCGGATCAGCTGTCGACGCACTTGCAGCAGTCGCGGCAACCGCCCGAGCACTTCGACCAATCCCATCACTGCCAGCTCTTCCATCTCGAACAGAGTCTGGATCCCCAGAGCCTGCATACGCGGCCCGGCGATACCGATAAACTCGGCATCCGGGTGCCGCACTCGCAACTCGCGCATCAGACCTGCAGCAAGAATATCGCCGGAGACTTCTCCGGCGACAATGGCGATACGCAGTGGACGGTTCGAGATCGTCATGAGCGCTTAGCGAACAATGCCGCGTTCGTTCTGTTTGAGGAAATCAACAAACAGAGCCACCGCAGGCTCCTCCGCCGCCATGGCTTCCAGCTCTGGCAACGCCGCTTCGACGGTGAGTCCTTGACGATAGAGCAGTTTATAGGCCCGTTTGACCATGGTGATCGCTTCGGGCGAGTAACCGCGGCGCTTCAGACCTTCGCTGTTCACACCGAATGGCTTGGCATAATGCCCTGCGGCCATGACATAAGGAGGCACATCCTTGTTCAAGGCCGCCATACCGGCCACAAACGCGTGAGAACCGACGCGACCGAACTGGTGAATAGCCGCCAGACCACCAAAGATGACCCAATCACCGATGTGCACATGGCCCGCCAGGGTGGCATTGTTCGCGAAAATGCAATCATCACCGATGACACAGTCATGGGCGACATGGACATTGACCATGAACAGGTTACGACTACCCACCTTGGTTAGGCACTGATCCTGTACCGTACCGCGGTGGAAGGTGCAGTGCTCGCGGATCACGTTGTGATCGCCAATCTCCAGGGCCGTGCGTTCACCCTTGTATTTCTTGTCCTGGCAATCTTCACCGATGGAGCAAAACTGGAAAATCTTGTTGCCTTGACCAATTTTGGTCGGTCCCTTGATCACGACATGAGAGCCAATCCAGCTCCCGTCGCCGATCTCAACCTCGGCACCGATCACAGTCCATGGGCCTATCTCCACATTGGCGCCGATTACGGCGTCGGCATGGATAATCGCGGTTTCATGAATAACAGCACTTGGATGGATCACAGCATCAGCTCTCGCGTTTGGCACACATCAGTTCAGCGGTACAGACCACTTCACCATCCACAGTCGCCACGCCGGTAAATTTGGCGATGCCACGACGTTCTTTCAGGAATTCCACATCCAGCACCAGCTGATCTCCCGGCACGACGGGACGCTTGAAGCGGGCATTGTCGATGGATGCAAAATAATACAATTCATTCGGCTTGGGCTTACCCACCATACGAAAGGCCAGAATACCGGTTGCCTGCGCCATCGCCTCAAGAATCAAAACACCGGGGAATACCGGTTTTTGCGGGAAATGGCCCTGGAAAAACGGCTCATTAAAGGACACATTCTTGATACCTCTCAGTACCTTGCGCTCCTCGCTGATCTCGTAGTTGACCACCCGGTCCACCAATAAGAAGGGGTAACGATGGGGCAGCAGCTCCAGAATGTCCTGGATGTCGAGTTGGTTAAGTTGGTTGCTCAAACCTGTATCCTTATCGCTTATTGTTCTTGGTCTTCGATCCGTTTTTCCAGCTGGTTGAGGCGCTTGTGCATCTCATCAATGTGCAGGACGCGTGCCGCCATCTTGCGCCATTCCTTATTGGACTGCGCTGGAACGCCCGAGGAGTAAATCCCCGGCTCGGAGATCGATCGCATCACCATTGCCATGCCGGTGATGGTGGCCTGATCGCATACTTGAATATGGCCGTTGATCACAGCCGCGCCGCCAATGATACAGTATTTGCCGATTTTGGCGCTACCCGCGATCACTGTACCGCCGGCAATCGCTGTGCCGTAGCCAACTTCCACATTATGAGCAATCTGGCACTGGTTATCGATGATGACATTATCCGCAATGATGGTGTCATCGATGGCGCCTCGATCGATGGTGGTTGATGCACCGATCTCGACCCGATTTCCCAAGATCACTTTGCCAACCTGCGGGATCTTGATCCATTCGCCGCGCTCGTTGGCATAGCCAAAACCATCCGCGCCAATCACGGTTCCGGATTGGATGAGACAGGCATCGCCAATCTCCACATTGTGGTAGATAGTCACATTGGCCCACAGGCGGCTACCTTTGCCTAACCGGCTGTTTTTACCCACAAAACAACCCGGGCCAATGGCCACATCATCACCCAGCACAACACCAGACTCAATGACGGCATGGGGACCAATCGCGACGTTTTGTCCCAGTTGAACATCCGCAGCAATAACGGCGGTCGGGTGAATATCCACAGCAGGTTGCGGGGTGGAATCCAGCAGCTGAGCCACTCGCGCAAAACCAACGTACGGGTCTTTTACCACCAGAGCATTGGTCTGACATACCGATAGATCAGCAGCTTTCACCAACACAGCACTGGCGGCTGTTTGGGCCAGAAAGCTTTGATATTTGCTATCGGAAAGAAAACTGATCTCGCCAGAACCGGCTGTTTCCAAGTTGGCAACACGGGATACCTCGATTGAGGCATCCCCATGCAGCTCGGCGCCAAGCAGAGTGGCCAGTTGTCCGAGAGTCACACTCATTGCTTACTTGCTCTTGCTAACTTGTTGGATGACTTGAGCCGAAATATCCAGCTTCTCGGCACCAAAAACCACAGATTGACCATTCAACACCAGATCATAGCCTTGTGCCTTGGCGATGCTGTCGATGGCGTCCTGAACCTTGTTCAGCACCTTCTTCTGCTCTTCATTGAAACGGCGACGCTGATCTTCCTGCAACGCTTGTCCCTTCAAATTGAAGTCGGCTTGCAGTTCAGCCAGCCGACGCTGCAGTTTGGTGCGCTCATCGGCAGCCATGAAGGCTTCGTCTTTTTTCAATTTAGCAGCCAGGTTTTGGCCTTCCGTTTCCAGACGCTGCATCTCACTGATACGAGAAGAAAATTCGGATTTCAGCTTGGCTTCAACAGCCTTGCCCTGCGGGATTTCCTGCATGATGCGCGGCACATTGATGACTGCAATTTTGGTCTCAGCTGCAACTTCAGCCGAGAAACCTGCGGCCATCAAACCCAGAGCCAGACTAGCGACTTGTAATACTTTACCCACTTCCTACTCCTTGTTTTATCTCACCTTTAGAAGGTGCGACCGATATTGAAGTTGAATACTTCGGTTTTGTCACCCGGCTGTTCTTTGATCGGACGGGCAAACGAGAATGCTAATGGCCCTAAAGGTGATAGCCATTGCAGGGCAATCCCCATAGAGGAACGGTATAGCGATGGATCAGAATAATCGTAGAACTTCTCACAGGATGAACTGCAAGTACCATAATCTGAGGGATCAAAGGTGGTATCCCAAACCGTACCGATATCGAAGAACACCGAGGTACGCAGTTGATTGCGATAGGACTCGCTGGCAAACGGTGTCGGAACGATAAATTCGAAGCTGGCCACGCTCATGGCATTACCGCCCACCGACTGGTCGGTAGCCGTAATACTATTGTTCCCCTGATCGTTATACAGATAGAGTGCTTTGGGACCTACGCTATTGCTCTTGAAACCACGCAACCAGTCATTACCGCCTGCATAGTAATTTTCAAAGAACGGCAGCACCTGATCGAAACCACCAACCTGACCATATCCAGCGCCATAGGCGAGTTTCACCCGACCTAACAGTACCCAGCTATGCTCTTTATCCAGTGGGTAGTAGTGGGAGTCATCGAAGCTGACCTTGTAGAACTGCAGATCCGAACCCGGGATAGTGACTTTACCGGTAAGCTGTTGCTTATCGCCCTGAGTCGGGAACATCCCCTTGTTCAGATCGTTGCGGATCCAGCTACTGGAAAGATCAAAGTTGTTGAATACTACCCGGCCTTCGCTATCCCGGTTCTCGGCATAAATCTCCCAGAATTTACGAATTTGCGCGTAAGCCTGAAGTTGAGACAACTTGTTATGCTCGAAGCCGAGACCGTATTCAAGGCGATTAATTTCGTTCACCGGATAGCCCGCAGTCACCCGAGTACCTATGGTCTGGTTGTTATAATCCACCAGATTGGCATCGCCGGCCTCAAACTCGGTGTAATACACGCGGCCACCAAGGCTGATACCGTCTAGCGTAAAATAAGGATCGGTATAGCTGACATCAAACGTCTTGCTGTAGTCGTTCATATTGAAGGTAAATGCACCCTTCCGACCCGAGCCCATGAAGTTGTCCTGAGTCAGGCCGAACTGGAAACTCACCCCGGAGGTGGTGCCATAACCAATACCACCAGTCACTGAACCTGCGGGTTGTTCCTTAACCGTGACATCCAGATCAACCTTATCCTCACTGCCTGGCAAGCGGCGTGGCTGCACCTCAACGGTCTCGAAGAATCCGAGGCGGTTCAGACGCGCTTTGGAGCTTTCAACCTGTTCATTCGACAGCCAGGTCCCTTCCATCTGCCGCATCTCACGACGCACCACCTCATCCTTGGTCGCCTGGTTACCTTGCACCGTAATATTCCGTACATAGATGCGCGGCCCCGGGGTCACATTAATATTCAGAGAAACTTCTTTTTTCTCATCATCAATCTGGGGAAACGTGGTGACTTGCGGATAGGCATAGCCAAATTTACCCAAGAACTTGGATAAACTCTCTTCGGTATGAGTGACGTTGGCGGCGGAATAGAGCTCACCCGCTGTAATGGGGATCAGCTTCTGCATTTCACTGCCCCTGCCGATCAAGTCACCTTTCAGGCTGACTTGAGAAACCTTGTACTGCTCACCCTCATTGATATTGATGGTGATATAAATGCCTTTCTTGTCAGGCGTCATGCCAACCTGAGTCGACTCAACCTTGAAACGCACATAACCGCGGTCCATGTAATAGGAGCTCAGAGCCTCCAAATCACCGCCTAACTTTTGCTTTTGATACTTCTGATCGGCGATGAAGTTCCACCAAGGAACCTCATCGCGCAAGGACATCTGCGCCAGCAATAGATCTTCGGCAAAGACCTTGTTACCGACAATATTGATCTGCTGGATCTTGGCCGAGACACCTTCCACAAAATTGAGCTTCAAATCGACACGATTTCGTGGCAACGGGGTCACGATCGCTTGAACTTTGGCGGAATATTTCCCCACGCCGTAGTAAAAATCTTCCAGATTTTTTTCCAGCGAGCGCAATACAGTGCGATCCAGGGGCTCGCCGACGCGAACACCAGAAGACTCGATAGACTGCTTGAGTTGCTCTTCTTTGATGTCTTTGTTACCCACGAATTCGATATTACTGATGGTCGGTCGTTCTTTGACTTCAACCACCAGAACATCGCCTTCGCGCATCAGCTGGATATCCTCAAAGTTCCCTGAGGCATACAGCTTCTTGATGGCATTGGCCGAGGTTTGCGCATCTAGCGTGTCACCCACTCGTACCGGTAAATTGAGTAACGCAGCCCCCAAGGTAACCCGCTGCAACCCTTCAACACGTATATCTTTAACGACAAAGGAACTCGAAGTTAACTCGGCCCCTTGAGCCATCAAACTGATGCCCAACAGGCAAGAGGCGACCAGCGCTTTTCTTACAGCCATGTTATTCTCGTATGTCCTAGTTGCCACGCCCTCACAGGCGCACAAAATCATTAAACAGCGCAATCCCCATCAAACAAACCAAAACGGCTGCGCCAAACTTGAATGCATATTCCTGCACCTTTTCCGGTACAGGTCTGCCGGTTATTGCCTCAAAGACAAAGAACAGCAAATGCCCTCCATCCAGCACCGGCAGAGGGAATAAATTGATAATACCTAAATTGACGCTCACCAGCGCCAAAAAACCGAGGAAGTATACCAGACCAAAACTGGCAGTGCTGCCTGCGCCCTTCGCAATTGAGATCGGACCGCTCAGATTATCCAGCGAAACCACACCGGTAATCAGCTTACCCAGCATATCCACGGTCAATGACATGACTGCCCCCGTTTTCTGCACCCCCGCCCACAGCGCATCAACAGGGCCGTAGTGCAGTTCAATACGGTATTTGTCATCCAGCGGCAGCATCTTGGGAGCCAAGCCAACATAGCCTTGCACCTTCCCTTGCTGTTCACGCGCTGCAGGAATCAACGGCAGCTCAAGCTCGGAGCCAGCACGGAGCACTCGTAGCGTTATGGATTTGTCCGGAGATGCCTGAACCAAGGTGACAAATTGCTGCCACTCGGTCAATGGCTGGCCATTGGCTGCCAGTAAACGATCCCCCACCTGCAAACCAGCTCGCTCGGCACTCCCACCGGCCACCAGTTGACCAACTTCAAGGGTTACCTGCGGACCTAAAGGCTCAATCCCCAACGCCGTAAAGGGAGCCTGTTCCTCTGTGCCATCCAGCGCCCAGCCCTGTAATGACAGTTGCTTCTGTAGCCGGATCCCACGGTCATCCTGCACCGTCAGCGGCACTTCATCATCACCCAGATGCCCGACCAGAGCGTAGGCTACAGCTTCCCAATCAGGCGTCGTCTGCTCGCCAATCTGCAGGATCTCCATTCCCGCTTGCAAACCGGCAGTTGCCGCTGCGGTTTGTGGCCTGACCTCGCCAATCACCGGCTTGACGGTCGGTACGCCGACCATAAACATGAGCCAGAACGCGAAGAGCGCGAACACAAAGTTAGCCGCCGGGCCCGCCGCCACGATCGCAAAACGCTGCCACACGGTTTTGTTATTAAAGGCTTGGGACTTGAGCTCTGCTGGCACTGGCTCCACCCGCTCATCCAGCATCTTCACATATCCACCGAGCGGGATCAGGGATAGGGAAAACTCGGTTCCCGACTTGTCTTTGCGGCTAAACAATACCTTGCCAAATCCGAGAGAAAAACGCTCAACCCGAACACCGCAGCGCCGAGCAACCCAGAAATGGCCCCACTCATGCACAGCAATCAAGATGGCTAACGCAAGAATGAAGGAAAAAAAATTCCAGAGAATGGCCGTCATGATGTCTCCTTGAGTAACCGTAATGCCAGGCGCCGAGCCTCGGAGTCCAATTCAAGAATCGTGGTCAAATCCGGCGTCGCACGGATAGATAGCGATTCGACCACCTGGGCACAGATTCGATAGATGTCCATGAACCCGATTTGGGCATCCAGAAATGCCCCTACAGCCAATTCATTTGCGGCATTCAGCGCCGTCGTCGCCGCTTGGCCAGACCAACAAGCATCCATCGCCAACTGCAGGCAAGGATATCGTTCATAGTCCGGTCGGATAAAGCTCAACTCGCCTTGAGAAAAGAAATCGAGAGCCTCGACTCCGGAGCTGACTCGTTGTGGATATGCCAAGGCATGGGCGATGGGCGTACGCATATCGGGTCGTCCCATCTGCGCCAGTACAGAGCCATCCTTGTATTGGACCATAGAATGAATCACGGACTGGGGATGGATGATGACCTGGATTTGTTCCGGTGCCGCGTTGAATAACCATTTGGCCTCAATGAACTCCAACCCCTTGTTCATCATGGTGGCGGAATCTACCGAGATCTTGCGCCCCATAGACCAGTTCGGATGCGCAATGGCTTGTTCCGGCGTGACCGAGGCGAGACTCGCCAACGCCGTATAGCGAAAGGGGCCACCAGAACCGGTGAGCAAGATGCGCTCCACGCCCGCTGCAGCGAGGTCACAGTAGCCCATGGCATTCTGGACATGTTCCGGCAAGCATTGGAAGATGGCATTGTGTTCACTATCCACGGGCAGTATGGTTGCCCTCGAGGCTTGAGCTGCCTGCATAAACAAGGCACCGGACATCACCAGCGCCTCTTTGTTGGCCAGTAGCACCCGCTTACCCGCTTCAATCGCCGCCAGCGCAGAGAGCAGACCGGCGGAGCCAACAATAGCGGCCATGACGGTATCGACCACGCCAAGCCGAGCCACCTCTTGCAAGGCAACCGCACCGCTGAGCACTTCTACATCCTGGGCACCGGCCTCGGCCAGAGCCAGACGCAGGGCAACCGCTGCATCCTCTTGTACCAGCACGGCATACTGAGGTCGAAACTCAAGGCAATCGGCCAACATTCGAGCGACATCGGCATTAGCCGCCAGAGCCACCACATTAAAACGTTCCGGATGACGACGCACCACATCCAGAGTGCTACGACCAATAGAACCGGTCGAGCCCAACACAGTCAGCTGATGCATGGCAAAGCCCTAGTTGAGTAACAAATAGCTGACGACAAAAATCGGCAAAGCGGCCGTCAAGCTGTCGATGCGATCCAGAACACCGCCGTGTCCTGGCAGCAGGGAACCGGAATCCTTGATGCCTGCCTCACGCTTGAACAAGCTCTCGGAGAGATCCCCCAACACGGAGGCGACCACGGCCAACATCGCGCAAAGCACTATGACCACCGTTTCTCGAACAGCCAAAGAGCGGCTATAGGCAACGACTCCCGCCACCAGAGCCGACAGCAGTAATCCCCCGAGCAGACCTTCGACTGTCTTCTTCGGACTGACTGCGGGTAGCATCTTACGCTGACCAAAGGCCCGGCCAACAAAATAGGCTCCCGAATCAGCACACCAGACCAGGAGCATCACAAAAAACAATGTCCAACCACCCAGCATAGGGTCGGTCAGATAATCATGGCTACGCAGTAACAGGAGCGCCCAGAAAAACGGCAACAGAGTCAAAACGCCGAATAGCGCCTTCAGGGTGGCGCTTTCACGCCACAGCTGGGTACCGCGAGGATATCGCAACACCATCACCAGCGCAGCCAGCCACCAGAGCGCACCGGCATATAAAATCGCCATCACCAGCGGATGCGGAGCCGCCACGGGTAACAAGGAAGGAGGACTTAACCATAGGGTAAGAGTGAGCAAGGCGCCCATGGGAAGCAACAAACGGTGGGGATGAGTCGGGCAGACAAAGCGGCCCCACTCCCGGCTGGCGAGCAAAAAAATCAGAATAGCTCCCAGACTAAAGGCATCTAGCGACAAAAAAAACATCCAGCCAATCGCCAGAGGGATCAGGACAAGCGCAGTGATAATTCTTTGTTTCAACAACGAGATCCTCTAACTTCAGCCGGGTTGGTCCAACAACGCCCTGATCTGTTCACCCGTACAGCCAAAACGGCGTTCACGGCTGGCAAATGAGGCTATGGCCTCACTAAATACCACTGCATCAAAATCCGGCCATAGCACCGGCGTAAAATAAAGCTCGGCATAGGCCGCCTGCCAGAGCACGAAATTGCTAATGCGATGATCCCCTCCGGTGCGGATCAACAGATCGACATCGGGTAGGTCATGGGTACTCAAGTGCCGGGCCAAGGCGTCTTCATCGATCTGCTCCGGCGCCAAATGGCCAGCCTGTACTTCTGTCGCTAAAGCAGCAGCGGCCTGGGTAATATCCCAACGCCCGCCATAATTGGCCGCCACATTCAGGACTAGCCCCGTATTGTTGGCGGTAAGCGCTTCGGCGGCGGCAACTTTGTCTTGCAATCGCGAACTGAAACGCGAGCGTTCCCCGGTGATCCGCAAGCGGATATTGCTCTTGTGCAGTTTCTTGACTTCCCCACCAAGCACATGGATGAAGAGCTCCATCAACGCGGAGACTTCCGACTCGGGACGACGCCAGTTTTCACTGGAAAAAGCAAAGAGTGTCAGGGCTGACAAACCAAGACGGGAGGCAACAGAGACTGCATCACGAACCGCATTGACTCCTGCCTTATGACCGAAGACGCGCATCTTGCCACGCTGCTGGGCCCAGCGCCCATTACCATCCATGATGATGGCAACGTGCCGGGGGAGCCCCTGATTGGCCATCTCACCGAGAGAGGCAGGTAACGACATGCTTCATCTCCTGTACATAGAAAAACGCCGTGCAGAGACCTACACGGCGTCGGTACTATACCTGATGTGACAATCAGATTTCCATCAGCTCTTTTTCCTTGGCCGCCAGCAGGTCATCGACCTGTTTGACGAAGCCATCGGTCAGCTTCTGGATATCTTCCTGAGCACGACGATCGTCATCCTCGGAGATGTCCTTGTCTTTCAGCAACGCCTTCAGATCCGCATTGCAATCCCGGCGTACGTTCCGGACAGCGACTCGCGCCTGTTCGGCCTCAGCACGAACCAGCTTGATTAAATCTTTACGGCGCTCTTCAGTCAGTGGCGGCAGCGGTACGCGAATGGTTGTACCAGCCGAGGATGGATTCAACCCCAGATCCGAAGTCATGATGGCTTTTTCAACAGCCTGGATCATGGAGCGATCGAATACGGTGACCGCCAACGTGCGTGAATCTTCGGCCACCACGTTTGCGACCTGACGCAGCGGAGTGGAAGAGCCGTAATAGTCCACAGTAATGCCATCCAGCAATGCTGGTTGTGCACGTCCAGTGCGGATCTTGGACATCTGACTCTTCAGCGATTCAACGCTTTTGGTCATCCGATCTTTTGCGTCTTGCTTAATATCATTGATCACTGTCGTTATCCTTCTTCTATGTCGTCTGACTTTACTGATGATTGTAACCAGTAAATGCGCTCGGCAAAGCCAGTGTTATTTGTTTTTGTGATGGATCAGAGTACCTTCCTGCTCACCCATGATCACGCGACGCAGGGCGCCAGGCTTATTCATGTTGAAGACTCGGATCGGTAAATTGTGATCCCGGGCCAGAGTAAAAGCCGCCAGATCCATAACTTTCAGCTCTTTATCCAGCACATCATTGTAATCGAGCTCGGTATACAGCTCGGCATCGGGATTCTTGACCGGATCATCAGAATAGACCCCATCGACCTTGGTTGCCTTCAAGACAGCATCGGCTTCGATCTCGATACCACGCAGACAGGCTGCAGAATCGGTGGTAAAGAACGGATTACCCGTGCCCGCAGCGAAAATCACCACCTTACCCGCGCGCAGCTGGCTGATCCCTTCGGCCCAGCTGTAGGAATCACAGATCCCTTGCAGACTGATGGCAGACATCAGGCGCGCATTCACATAGGCACGATGCAGCGCATCCCGCATGGCCAGACCATTCATCACGGTCGCCAGCATACCCATGTGATCACCCACCACCCGGTTCATGCCTGCCTTGGCAAGACCGGCCCCACGGAACAGGTTACCGCCACCGATGACCAGACCGACTTGTACCCCGAGCTCTACCAGCTCCTTGATCTCCTGAGCCATGCGTTCCAACACCGCAGGATCAATGCCGAAGCCTTCATCACCTTGCAGGGCTTCACCACTCAGTTTCAACAGAATTCGTCTGTAAGCAGCTTTAGGATTGGTACTCATCTTTTCTTCCTGGTCATAGAAAGACCGCGACATAGGTCGCGGTCTGAATTGGCTTGCTAACTTTATCGCAGATTAGCCTTTCATGGCAGCGATTTGAGCCTGAACTTCGGCGGCGAAGTCAGTCTCTTGCTTCTCGATACCTTCGCCGACTTCAAAGCGAACGAATTCCAGCACATCAGCGCCTTCTTTCTTCAGCAGGTCAGCAACCAGAATGGAAGGATCCTTGACGAACGGTTGACCGGTCAGAGAGATTTCACCGGTGAACTTCTTCATGCGGCCTTCAACCATCTTCTCGGCGATATCTTTCGGCTTGCCAGAGTTGATGGCGATGTCGATTTGAATTTCGCGCTCTTTAGCAACCACTTCAGCAGAAACATCTTCCGGCTTGACGAATTGCGGGCTGTTAGCAGCAACGTGCATGGCCAGATCTTTAGCCAGATCAGTAGTACCGCCAACCAGCTTGGTGATAACACCAATACGACCACCGTGGATATAGGTACCCAGGTTGTCACCCTCAACCACGATCACGCGGCGCAGGTTCATGTTTTCGCCCAGCTTGGCGATCAGGTTGTTCAAAGAGACTTCAACGCTATCACCATTTTCCATGGTGGCGGCCTTCAGTGCTTCGAGATCAGTGATCTTGTTAGCAACGGCCAGCGCCAGAACCTGCTCACCGAAAGCACGGAAGCTGACGTCCTTGCCCACAAAGTCGGTTTCACAGTTCAGTTCGATCATAACAGCGGTGTTGCCTTCGGCACGGGCCAGGATCACGCCTTCGGCAGCGATACGACCAGCCTTCTTGGCAGCCTTGGCTTGACCAGACTTACGCATGTTCTCGATCGCCAGCTCGATGTCGCCATCCGCTTCGGTCAGTGCTTTCTTGCAGTCCATCATGCCCGCGCCGGTACGCTCGCGCAGTTCTTTAACCAGAGCGGCGGAAATGTTTGCCATGTCCTATATCCTCGGTCTGAGTGATTTGTATAAAAATGCAGGGGTCACGAGGACCCCTGCTAACCAATTACAACGGGTTAATAAGGGGGAACAGCGAACTGTCCGGGCCTTTATTAGTTGGCTTCTACGAAACCGTCTTGCTCGGCTTGAACTGCAATGTCCAGCTCGCGGGAGGCGTTCACAACACCAGCAGCGGCAGACAGGTACAGGCTCACGGCACGGATCGCATCGTCGTTACCCGGGATGATGTAATCAACGCCGTCCGGGTTGGAGTTGGTATCAACGATAGACACAACCGGAATACCCAGGTTGTTGGCTTCCTTGATAGCGATGTGCTCGTGCTCAGCATCAACAACGAACAGAACGTCCGGCAGGCCGCCCATATCCTTGATACCGCCCAGGCTCTTTTCCAGCTTTTCCATTTCGCGAGTACGCATCAGCGCCTCTTTCTTGGTCAGCTTTTCGAAGGTACCGTCTTGAGCTTGGAGTTCCAGATCTTTCAGACGCTTGATGGACTGACGAACGGTCTTCCAGTTGGTCAGCATACCGCCCAACCAGCGATGGTTCACATAGAACTGATCGCAGCTAGCAGCGGCTTCTTTCACGGCTTCAGCGGCAGCACGCTTGGTACCGACGAACAGGATCTTGCCCTTCTTGGCAGCAACACTGCTGATGAAGTTCAGCGCATCATCAAACATAGGAACAGTCTTTTCCAAGTTGATGATGTGCACACCGTTACGAGCACCAAAGATGAAAGGCTTCATCTTCGGGTTCCAGAAACGGGTTTGGTGACCGAAGTGAACGCCGGCTTGCAGCATGTCGCGCATTGAAACTTTTGCCATTTTAAACCTCTGTATGGGGTTAGGCCTCCACACATCCCGCGACTCCGACCCAAAGGGCACCCCGGAGAGCGTGTCGATGTGTGTGTGGTTTAAGGATTTAAGTGTGTTGAGCATGACAGACATGACTCGGCGCGCTTTATACCATATTCGCCCCACAAACACCACCGCCGAACCACGCCATCACAGGGCCCCGACCAGGGCCAGCCGGGTAGGGGGAAATTTGTTGATCCGGATCAGCAAACTGGAACTCCGGGTAGCAAATCGTTACAATTTCGCATCATCAAAAATGCCGCGTACAGGATGCCCGCCCCGAGGGTGAGCGGCCAAAAATCTGAATCGAGAGATGCCATGTCAGTCGTACTGAAAACCCCGGATGAAATTGAAAAAATGCGTGTTGCAGGCCGTCTGGCGGCTGAAGTACTGGAAATGATCGCCCCTCATGTCAAGGCCGGTATTTCCACCGAGGAATTGAACCAGATCTGCCATGACTATATCGTCAATGTGCAACAGGCCATCCCGGCACCGCTGAATTACCACGGCTTTCCAAAATCCATCTGCACCTCGATCAACGAAGTGGTCTGTCACGGAATTCCGAATCATAAAAAACTTCGGGATGGCGACATCATCAACCTAGATATAACCGTCATCAAAGATGGCTATCATGGTGATACCTCGCAGATGTTTATCATCGGCAACGCCACGCCACGGAATCGCCAACTCTGCGACATTGCCCAGCAAACCCTGTACGCCGCCATTCGCACCGTTCGCCCTGGCTCCTGCCTGAGCGAAATTGGCGCTGTCATCCAACCCATGGCGGAAAAAGCCGGCTTTTCTGTGGTTCGCGACTACTGTGGTCATGGGCTGGGCAAAGCCTTTCACGAAGAGCCGCAGGTGCTGCATTACCGCAATAGCCACAAGCTGACGCTTAAACCTGGCATGTGTTTCACCATAGAGCCGATGATCAACGCTGGTACCTACCGCTGCAAGGTTGATCGCAAGGATGGCTGGACCGTGACCACCGGCGATCGTCAACCCTCAGCACAGTACGAACATACCTTGCTGGTCACCGAAGAGGGCTGTGAAGTGTTGACCTTACGCAGCGATGAAACGCTGGAGCGTTACATCAAGGGCTGAGCCAGCTTCGCCACGCCGCCAGGGAGGCCGCATGCAACACTATCAACCGATCCCCGATTTCCTGCCGGCGGCGCCATTGGAAATGGCCAACGGCCGGGAGAGCCTGGGACAATTTCAAGGCTGGCTGCGCGACCAGTTTTTGGCCGGCAGCCCGGTCGGGGAACTGGTGGCGGCTCGCTCCCATTTCATCGATCAGCTGCTGAGTCTGTGTTGGGAGCAGTTCGGTCTGGCCGAACAACCGCAACTAGCATTGGTTGCGGTCGGTGGTTATGGCCGCGGGGAGCTGCATCCCAGTTCCGACATCGACATTCTGGTTCTCAGCCCTTCTCCCCTGTCCGCCGCGATCGGGGAGCGCATTGGTCAGTATCTGACCCTGCTTTGGGATTTGAAGCTGGAGGTCGGTCATGCGGTCCGTACCGTCAGTGACTGCGTGGCGCAGGGAAAACTGGATATCACCATCGCCACCAACCTGTTGGAGTCCCGGTTGATTACCGGCTCTCTGGATACCTTTGCTGCTCTGAATCAAGCCATTCAACCCGATCATTTCTGGCCCAGTGACGCCTTCTTTCGTGCCAAACGGGATGAACAGACTGCCCGCCATCTGCAATATCAAGACACCGTCTATACGCTAGAGCCTGACTTGAAGAGCAACCCGGGTGGGTTACGGGATATCCAGACTCTCGCCTGGGTGGCTCGACGCCAGTTCGGTGCCACCAGTCTCTATGAAATGACCAGCTACGGTTTTCTCAGCCGTTCCGAATACCTGGAGTTGCTGGACTGCCAGAACTTTCTCTGGCGCTTGCGGTTCGCCCTGCACATTGCCATCGACAAGAATGACAACCGCATGTTGTTTGATCGCCAACGCGCCGTCGCGGAACTGCTGGGCTATCCCGGACAAGGCAATGCGCCCATCGAGCAGATGATGAAACGCTTTTACCAGACGGTACGTCGGGTAGCCGAACTCAACGAGATGCTGCTGCAACTATTTGATGAGGCGATCCTGGGCAATGGTGCCACCGAGGTTCGCCTGCTGAACGAGCAGTTCCTGCTACGAGGGACTCTCATCGATACCCGGGATCCCGAGCTCTTTCGCCGCGAACCGCTAGCCATGCTGTCGCTGTTCTACCAGATTGCCGAACACCCCGAGATCACAGGTATCTATTCGGCGGGCCTGCGGCAACTGCGCGAAGCCCGTCGCAGTCTGATCTTCTCGCTGCAAGAGTTGCCCGAATGTCGCCAGCAGTTTATCCAGCTGTTGCGACATCCCCAGGGCATGGGACTCGCCATTACACTGATGCATGAGCACGGGATCCTTGCTGCCTATCTGCCACAGTGGGGGCAGATTGTCGGCCAAATGCAGTTTGATATGTTCCATGCCTATACGGTCGACGAGCACACGCATCGATTGCTGAAGAATATCCATCGCTTCATCCTGCCCAACAACGAACGTGAGCAACCGCTGTTTCGTGAGGTTTACTCCCGGCTACCAAAACCTGAGTTGCTACTACTCGGCGCCTTGTTCCACGACATTGCCAAAGGCCGGGGCGGCGATCACTCGGAATTGGGGGCCAGTGAAGCACTCTACTTCTGCCAACTACACGGACTCGATCGCTACGAAAGTCGCCTGGTAGCCTGGCTGGTTCGTCAGCACCTGCTTTTTTCTGTCACGGCCCAGCGACGTGACATCTATGACCCGGATGTGGTGAATGACTTTGCGGAAAAAGTCCGTGATGAACAACACCTGGACTATCTCTACTGCCTGACGGTCGCCGATATCTGTGCCACCAATGACAATCTGTGGAATGACTGGAAAGGTACCCTGCTGCGCGAACTCTATTTCGCCACCCAGAAAGCCTTACGGCTCGGTCTGGAAAATCCGCCTGATCTGAAATTGCGGATCCGGGAAAACCAGCGCAAGGCGCTGGAGCTATTACGCCCCAGTGGTATTGCCGAAGATGCCATTCTGACTTTGTGGCAAAACTTCAAGGCCGATTACTTCATGCGGCATAGCCCGGAGCAAATTGCCTGGCATAGCCAGCATATTCTGCCCCATGACAAGAGTGAGCCCCTGGTATTGTTTGGCCAGCATGCGGCGCGTGGTGGCAGCGAGCTATTCCTTTATTGTCGGGATATGCCCAACCTGTTCGCCACGGTAGCCTCGATACTCGGTCACAAGGGATTGAATATTCACGACGCCCAGATCATGAGCTCCAAAGATGGCTATGTGATGGACACCTTTGTCGTGCTGGAGCCCAATGGTGATGCCGTGGATCCGGAGCGGATCCCGTCGTTGCGCAAAGGGCTGACTAATGCCCTGAATAATCCGGCAATGCCGTTACCCAAGCCAAAACCGCTGTCACGCCGCCACCGCCAGTTTACTGTCCCCACTCGGGTCAACTTCCTGCCGAATAAAGGCGATCGAAAACACACCTTGATCGAGCTGACCGCGCTCGACCGCCCGGGCGTTCTTGCCCGGATCGGCGCCGTGTTCCAGAATTGCGAATTAGTAGTCCATGCCGCCAAAATCACCACCATAGGCGAGCGAGTCGAAGACTTTTTCTCCCTCACCCGCCGTGATGGTCAGTTACTGACCGATGCCGACGAGGATCGAGTGCGAGAAAAATTGGTCGCCGAGTTAAACCCCGACGACGATATGTGATAAAAAGGATGCCATTTTTTGAAGGGAGACAATCATGACTGAGTTACAACGCCTGATCGAAGAAGCTTTCGAGCGCCGTGAAAGCATCACCCCCGCGACCGTCGATGCCTTGACACGCCAAGCTATTCTGCAAACTGTAGACATGCTGGACTCCGGTAAAGCACGCGTCGCCGAGAAAATTGCCGGTGAGTGGGTGGTTCATCAGTGGCTGAAAAAGGCGGTGCTGCTCTATTTCCGCATCAATGACAATGCCATGCTGGCCGCACCGGGTACCAACTTCTATGACAAGGTGCCGTTGAAGTTTGAAGACTATACACCGGAACGCTTCAAGGAAGAGGCCATTCGCGTGGTACCGAATGCCATCGTGCGCAAGGGGGCTTACATCGCCCGTAACGCCGTGCTGATGCCTTCTTACGTCAACATCGGCGGTTATGTTGGTGAAGGCACCATGGTTGATACCTGGGTGACCGTCGGTTCCTGTGCCCAGATCGGTGCCAATGTTCACCTCTCCGGCGGTGTCGGGATCGGTGGTGTTCTGGAGCCACTGCAAGCCAACCCGACCATCATCGAAGATAACTGCTTCATCGGTGCCCGCTCCGAAGTCGTGGAAGGTGTCATCGTTGAAGAAGGCTCCGTGATCTCCATGGGCGTATTCATCGGCCAATCCACCCGCATCTACGATCGTGAAACCGGCGAGATCCACTATGGTCGCGTACCGGCAGGTTCAGTTGTGGTATCAGGCTCCCTGCCCTCCAAGTGCGGCACCTACAGTCTGTACTGCGCCGTTATCGTCAAGAAGGTGGATGCCAAGACCCGCGCCAAGGTCGGCATCAATGCCCTGCTGCGTAGCATCGACTAACTGTCCGCAGACACAGTTGATACCAAGGGGACCATTCGGTCCCCTTTTTATTACCTGCCGCTGAGACCTCCGAGATCTTGGACAGGAGAGATGAAGAAGCACGTTGCTACAGGATCTAGCTCATCTCTCCCCTATTTTCTAACCATCACATTGAGCTAAAAGCGGCCCAATAAAAAAGGGAAGCCGAAGCTTCCCTTTTTGCGATGGAACTGAATGCTTAGTGAGATTGCATCCACATATCCATGTCAGTCTTCAGATTGTCAGACTTGGTACCGAAGATAGCTTGGATACCAGAGCCTGCAACGACGACACCAGCGGCGCCCAGTTGCTTGAGCTTGGCTTGGTCAACCTTGGCCACATCCTTAACACCGACACGCAGACGAGTGATACAAGCGTCCAGAGAAGCAATGTTAGCCTTGCCACCGAAAGCCAGAACCAGCTGCTCGGCCATGTAGTGCTCAGCCATTTCAGAAACAGATTCCTCGGCAACTTCGTCTTCACGACCCGGAGTCTTCAGATCCAGAGCAGAGATAGCTACACGGAAGATGGTGTAGTAAATCGCAGCGTAGACCAGACCCAGGATTGGGAACATCCAGCCCTTGGTGGATTGAGCGAACAGAACAACGAAGTCAATCAAACCGTGGGAGAAAGTAGTACCGTGCTTCATACCCAGCAGGATGGTAACTACGAATGCAGAGCCAGCCAGCAGAGCGTGAATTGCGTACAGAACCGGAGCCACGAACAGGAAAGCAAATTCGATTGGCTCGGTGATACCGGTCAGGAAGGAGGTCAGGGCTGCGGAGACCATGATACCACCAACCTTGGCACGGTTTTCTGGCTTGGCAGCATGCCACATAGCGATGGCAGCAGCAGGCAGACCGTACATTTTGAACATGTAACCACCAGCCAGGTTACCGGCAGTTGGGTCACCCGCGATGTAGCGAGCGATTTCACCGTGGATCACTTGACCAGCAGCATTGGTGTACTCACCTGCTTCAAAGAAGAAAGGTACGTTCCAGATGTGGTGCAGACCGAAGGGGATCAGTGAACGTTCAACAACACCGTAGATACCGAATGCCAGAGCCGGGTTCTGATAGGCAGCCCAATGGGAGAAGGACTGGATCAGAGCACCAACTGGCGGCCATACGAAGGCCATGACCACACCGACAACGATGGCGACGATACCAGTAGACAACGGAACAAAACGCTTACCGGCAAAGAAGCCCAGGTATTCAGGCAACTGGATGCGATAGAAGCGATTGAACATGAAGGCGGCGATACCACCGGCGACGATACCACCGAGAACACCGACGTTGGAAACCTTGTCCGCCATGGAAGCATAATCAGCAGCAGCCGGATCCAGGCCAGCGATGATCGGAGCAACTACGCCGATGGTTTTGGTCAGAATTACGTAACCAACGGTAGCGGCCAGACCGGCAACACCGTCGTTGTTGGTGAAGCCCAGAGCAACACCGATTGCGAAGATCAGAGCCATGTTACCGAATACGGCACCACCGGCTTGTTCCATGATTTGTGAAACGATGGCCGGCAGCCAGCTGAATTTGGCGGCACCGACACCCAGCAGAATACCTGCAACGGGCAGTACGGATACCGGCAGCATCAGTGATTTACCGACTTTCTGCAGGTTTGCGAACAGATTTGACATAGTGTGAGCTCCTGAGGAGTTTGCGTCCTTAAGTGATTATTGTGAATACACCGGACAAGCTATTAAAACCTGTCATCATGGTTATTGCCTTACGAATGTATTCAACAAGAGGAATATAGCGCGAAGATGAAAAGGGCAAACGCAGGAGATGCAAAAAACGAAAGGGCGATCACAAAGAATTTTGTTTAAAACCAAATGGTTATATTTGAATGGATTTTCGACATTTAATTGTAATCTTGGAGTATTTCAATGTCTGTTTCAGAAGGATTTAAATTGTCTACCTAATAATTCTCAACGTAATAAAACGCAATCCAATTGTAACCCTGTGTAACATTAATATTTTTGTGACTAAACTCAATATCTATTTTTATATCGTTTCTTTGGGTAAAAATAAACCCCGCAAGCGGGGTTTATTTGAATCTTTGTATGGTTTATTTCTGTGAGTTCTTGATTGCATTCACTAACGTCTGCTTGGCACTACCAGAGCCAGCCCGTTCAGCCTCACCACTCAGCGCCATGGCCTTTTCAATATCACCTGAGCTGACCGCCTTCTGAATTAACTGGTTATACATGGCTTCGGTTTCTGCCAGCATAGTTCCGGTTGCCACCGTCGTCGTGGCAACGGGAGCAGCCGTCAATACCGCGGCCTGGTTCGCAGCGGGGGCTGTTGCGACCACAGCCGCAGTGGCTGCTGCCGGTGCTATCACCAATTTGTTCGGAGCGACTTCAGCCTTAGGAACTGTTGCCTGAATCGTATCTTGGTAGGCCGGTTTGTAGAGATTTTCCAATCCCGATTTACCGGAAAGATCTTCTACGGACATCTTGACCAGACCCCAAGGTGAATGAGGAATGACAGGATCTTTGATGCCTGGATCTACAACCGACAACGATTTAGCCATCAACTTGGCCTCGCTGGTAATAGTCGTAGTTTCGTTCAGCTTACTTTCCGAGGTGTAAAGCACGAGATAACTTTCGTTGTTCGGGTTACCAATATAGGTCCGGTCGATCGTAAATTCACCTTCGAGGCGATTACCATCCAGCAGTTTGGCCGGTTCATATTTGAATACATCACTACCCAAAACACGAGTCACTCTGAACTGACTATCCAGCATCATTACTTTGGGTAAAAACAGGGACTGATCGATTTGTGCTGCAAGTGTAATTTTTAGATCACCGCTATTTTGCGGTAACTGGAAAGCTAAAAAGTGACTCTTGCCATCATCAAATGTAAATACGGGAGTTGAACCATCAATGACTAATAATTGCTCAAAATCGGCGGGGATAGGTGTGAAGGTAAAAGATGCAATGTTTTGGCAGCAATTTTGTGCTTGATGCAACTGATCAACAGCCGCATCACGATTATTCAATACCGCTTTGTATTCCCCTGTGGGAACAATCAAATCATCGACCGAGGAGCACGCTGACGTCATAGCAGCAACTAGTAATGCAATAGTTAATCGAGTCGCTTTCATCAAAACACCCTGAGCAATTGAAAAAAAAAATGCCCCCGTTAGACGGGGGCAGTCTTAACTTACGCGCTTTAGCTTACCAC
This sequence comes from Pseudaeromonas sp. HNCC25DJ182, assembly GCF_055413365.1. Classification (NCBI taxonomy): domain Bacteria; kingdom Pseudomonadati; phylum Pseudomonadota; class Gammaproteobacteria; order Aeromonadales; family Aeromonadaceae; genus Pseudaeromonas; species Pseudaeromonas sp. HNCC25DJ182. The sequence goes on from NZ_JBVAYG010000001.1 coordinate 274,911, forward strand.
CAAGCTTCAGCTTGTACACCGAAGTTGTAGGTGTTGTCGTCCTTGCCACTGTTAAACGGAGTGCCTTGGTCGCCAACAGTCAAGTAGGAAGCAAACACACGGATTTCAGGACGAGCCCAGAAGCCCTTGCCAGCTGCGAAAGCTTGAGCGACAGTATACTTCTCACCGTCGTTAGATGTGCTAGCACCACCAACTGAGTTTTTATCCTTACCATAGCCGACTTCAAAGATAGTCTTCATGGTGTCATTCCACTTGTAGACTGGGCGAACAACAACAGAATAGGTTTCCCACTTATCAGACCAGCTACCCATGTCGTTAGCTACGCCATAAACCAATTGATGGCTCAGATCCCAGCTGTCGCCCAGAGAGATCACACCGTGGTTGATGAAACGGAAGCCATCAGCACCATCTTGGGCTTCAGCACCGTACCAGCTGCCATCGCCCTGGAAGGCAAAGTTCTTGGAGTAACCTTCAGTACCGTATTGCAGTACAGTCTTGTTGAAGCCGCCCAGAATACCTTGGGTCAGTTCAGCAGTCAGCATGACGCCATCTTTCAGATTTGAATTTTGAGCGTCTTGTGCATCGGTCGGGTTAACCATCGCATAGTCAGCACCCACTTCCAGAGTGGCATCAGACCAGAGCGGGATACCGGCATAACGAGCATCCAGAGTGTTGACGTTCAGGGCACCAGTGACACCAGTACCTTCACTAGCCGCACGATCATTACGCACCCAAGCGAAAGACAGCTGACCAGGACCAGCTTGAATGGCTTCTACACCGGCGCCAGCACCGGAGATGTTCCAGTAGTAGAAGTCAGAGATATGCACGTCATGACGTTGGTAGAAACGCTTACCAGCCCAAGTCACTTCGCTGCCACCGAACAGACCCTTGGCCTGAACGTTGAATTGACGCAGAGCAAAATCAGCACCGTCACCAGCACGGCCAGCACTGGTACCATCGCCGTTGGTGGCTTCCCAGTCGTTTGAACCATTGGAGGCCATAGCGAACATGGAGTCTACATAGAAGGTCTTGCCGCCCTTGTTGTAAACTTCTTGGCCCAGTTGGATTTCAGAGTAGGTGTCGTCTTCATTGCCCAGACGGCCGACCTTGTTCTTTGCATAGGTCTGCATGTCGCCATCAGCGGAGACACCAACGCCAGAACGGAAGTAACCGTGGAAATCAACGGCGGAGGCGGAGGCAGAGCCCAGAGCCATAATTACTGCTGCAGAAATTGGAAGCCACTTTGCTGTCATAATATTTTCCTTTATCCCTTGGGGGTAAATGGTCATAAATTGGTGGAAACTTGTCGTAAACCGAAACGGGCTAACGACTGTCCGGGGCCATTATAGGGATCCCATTTCACCCGTGGAATTGAGCCTCGTCACAAAATGGCAACTCACCCCCCAATAACCATAAAAACTATAAAAAAATAAAAAAGCAGAATGGATAACCACCAGAACGCTAAAAACAGCAAGCATGAAGAATATAAAACCAAAAAAAACCAAATTCGCACTTCACCGACAAAATCATCAAACTCGTCTGATCAGACAATCTTGATCAAGATCACCTGCAATTTGGAACTTTCTTTTTAACAAACTGTCCAGTTGAAAACGCTTGCAGAACACAAATCAACCACAGGCGACCAGCCCGAATAAAACTCACCAGCCAAATTGCTCAAACAATTGTATCCATTGCTGATCCAGAGCCACCTCTAGGCATAGCGAAAAACCATGCACCGGATGTCGAACCGTTAGACGGCTGTTGCACAGCATCAGTCGCTGGCAATCGAACTGCTCACGGAAAAAACGGTTATGCCGACCATCACCATGAGTGGTATCGCCCACAATCGGATGCGAGATATGAGCCAGATGGCGACGAAGCTGATGCTTACGCCCGGTATGAGGCAACAAGCGCACCAAACTGTAACGACTGGATGGATGGCGGGGGGATACTGCATGGGGAAGTTCAATCGTCTGTAAGCGCTGTAGCCAGGTTTGCGCGGACTGCGCTGGTTTATCCGGATCCGCAAACACATCCGCGATCTTGTCGAGCTCTTCTTTGAGCGGGTAGTCAATGTACAACTGCTCCGGAGCCCAACCCCGCACCAGTGCCAGATACTCTTTTTGCACCCGATGCAGGGCAAAATCCTCACTCAGACGACGAGCCGTTACCGGATCCAGTGCAAACAACAGGACCCCCGAAGTCGGTCTATCCAGCCTATGCACCGGATAGACGTGTTTACCGATCAGATCTCGGGTCATCTGCATGGCAAATCGGGTTTCATGTTTATCCAACCAACTGCGATGCACCAGTAGCCCCGCAGGCTTATCAATCGCCACCAGGTATTGATCCTGATACAACACACGCAAACTCATGGCTGACGATCTACAGGTTGGCCTGTCAAGGCTTCATCGAGTGCGGCCAGTGTATCCAGCAGTGAACCGTGATGGGCAAGCTCCTGCTTATAGACTTCTGTCGCCATGGCATAAAGCGCACTTTGGGTTGGCAATGCCATCTGTAGCAGCATCATCTGCCGCAAGCGGGCAATCAGCACAAACTGCAACCATTGATGAAAATCCAGAGTATCCATGCAAAAAGGCAGAGTGCTGGCCATAGCCTCCGCAGTGGGAGGGGCCATCTGCCACAGTGAGCGCTGCTTTAATTCCAGCTCCAGTTGTTCAAGAATATGGGTGACACGCACGAGTTGACTCATCTTCAATTCTCCAAAAATCGCCGCGCACTATAGCATTAGCGGCAGCGGTTCCCTATATTGCGCAGCAGATGTCATCCCTGTTCAGCCACCATCGAGGAAAACGCCATGAGTGAATATTGGTTTTTGTGCGGTTTACTCGTTATCGCCATCGAATTCTGGCAACGACGCCGACAGGCGGAGCTGGCAGAACGACTGGTCAATCAGTACTGCGGTCGTGAACAGTGGCAGTTCATATCCATCGCCCGCCACGAGGCAGAGATCCTGCCGCTGTTGCTGCGAATGTTGTTGCACAAACCCTCGTGTTTTACGTTTGAATACAGCGAAGCCGGGGAAGACAAATCTCAGGGCGAGTTATTTCTAACCGGTTTGCGCCATCCGTTGTTTCGGGTGCATAGTCACCGGGAACATGCCGACAACGTCATCCCCTTCCCGACCGTTCATCATTGAGACTCGACTTGTTCGGAGAACGCTAAATGTCGATAGAAACCGTCATGCAGATAGCACGACAACTGCACGCAGAAGGAAAACAACCATCCGTCGCCTTGATCAAGGCCCGCCTGCCAGCCCCTTGCCCGATGCCGGATGTGATTACTGGGATCCAGCGCTGGCGCCAGCAGGCAACAAGCAATGCCGGTGAAGAGCAACCCATTGCTGCAGCCAGACCTCTCAATCCGGAGCAATCGGTAGATCCGCTACAGGTTGAAATCCAGCAGCTACGGGATGAGGTTTCGCAACTCCGGGAAGAGGTAGTGATGCTACGCCGTAGTATTCGGATCATGACAGAACGATTCGAGTAACTTGGGACATATACATATAGAGCAGCAAAAAGCCCTCATGACTGAGGGCATTACTAATTCCGTAATGGCTCCAGTCGCGCCAAAAAGGTTGCCAGGTTGGGCGCTAGTCGCTGGCGTTGCTCACGACCAAGCCGTTCATAACAAACCTCGCCACTCGCATTATCAAGGCTGATCACATGGGAATCCGAACGCGTGGTAGCTAAAAAGAATGTGGGCTGCAAGCGCAGGCGCCGCTGCATCAGCGCATGACCGATCAGATTTTCCTGTAAGCGCTCAAAATCAGAAGCATTCCACGCTAACACGGGCTCAACGCGCAAACCTTTAAATGAAAAAGCCAAGGCTCCCGCATACCAATGGCAAAAATAACTTACTAGATCCGCATGCAGAGCCATTTCCAGACCCGATTCGACATTCGCCATGCTTCCCGCTTCCGGCCTCGCGACGGGTTGCCAGCTAATCTGCTGATCCCAAACATCACCCACTTCGCAGGGTGAGCGCCATTCGGCATCAAAGCTACGCCTAGGTAGGCCTCCAGACTGTCGTTGGTAGCGCATCCAGCGCACAAACAATTCAGACATTGCTGAAACAACTTGATTCGACATCGCTTTTTCCCACAATGAGGCAAAGCCGTATTTTAACTCGAGGCCGAGCGCCATGACACACAAAGCTCGCTACCATGACAGCCCTGCTTTGCAAGGGTTGTCGCTAGGCAAAAGCCAGGATTATATGGCGCACTATGCGCCAGACTTGTTGCAACCCGTTCCCCGCAGTCTGAATCGGGAAGACCTGCAACTGGGTGCCGCACTGCCGTTTACCGGTGTCGATCTTTGGACCCTGTATGAGCTCTCATGGTTGAATACCAAAGGTAAGCCGCAAGTAGCCATTGGCGAGGTAGCGGTACCTGCCACCAGTAGCAACCTGATCGAGTCCAAGTCGTTCAAACTGTATCTCAACAGCTTCAATCAGACGCAGTTTGCCAATATCGACACAGTGCGCGCCACCCTGCAGCGGGATCTATCCGCCTGTGCTGGCGGCCCAGTCCAAGTCAGCCTCTATTCACTCTCCGATGCCCCCCATGAGATCGCGAGGCTTCCCGGGACCTGCATCGATGATCTGGATATCGCTATCGATAGCTACCAATTTGATCCCGAGCTGTTGCTCCATGCAACATCCGATGTCGAGGTTGACGAGGTATTGCACTCCCATTTACTGAAATCAAATTGTCTGGTCACCAGTCAACCGGATTGGGGTAGCCTGGTGGTACACTACCGAGGCAAGCAAATCCATCATGAGGCTCTGCTGCGTTATCTGGTCTCATTCCGCCAACACAATGAATTTCACGAACAATGCGTAGAGCGTATTTTCGTCGATTTGATGCACTATTGTCAGCCCGAACAATTGACCGTCTATGCGCGCTACACGCGCCGGGGGGGATTAGATATCAATCCATTCCGGAGTAACTGGCAGCCTGTGCCTGCCAATCTTCGTTTGATCCGGCAGTAAGGCGGCTCATGAATGCAATCGCTGTAATCAGGATGGTGCCCGCGTGTTATCGCTGACTCTACTTCTTTCTAGTTTTGCACTGCCCTCGCTGCCTTTGGAGACCACGCTGATGCCTGGTCCCCTGGTCGAGGCTCAGCAGCAGGAAAGCTCACATCCTGAACATTGCATTCAGCTCTCGCAGCAGTTTTTACAACGCGAACTCGTGGACAAGGTGCTGCCGGCGCTGACACAGAATCCCAGCGCTTACCGGGAGACAACCGAACGTTACCGCACCCGCCAGCAAAGCGTGGAAGCAACGTTGATCTACGCTCACTGTTTGACCCGGCAATCCCAGGATGTCTTGGCGCAACAGATGTTTACTCAAGCGGCGCGAGAGGCGCATCAGTTCAACCTGCCCACCCTTGAAGCCATCGCCTATTTCCAGCTCGGGCGTCAGGCCCTGCTGGCGAACAGCGACTATAAAACCGCACAGTCCCAACTGCAGAAACTACAACACCAGCTGCGCACCACCACCGTGAGCAACGCACTATTGCCGTTATATGCCCAATTGTTACAAACCAGCCTGAATGTTGAATTACACCGCTTCGAGATCGCGCAAAAAGAGTTGGCCAACTTGCGTGATCTACTCACGACCAACACCTTACCGGCCGCACTCGATATCGCGATCCTCACCCTCTCCGGTGACTATCATGACGCACGCCAACAAAACGAGATGGCTTTAGCCAGCTACGCCGATGCATTACGCATCGCCATCAGTCAGAATGAAACCTTGCTCCAGGCTCAGCTCGCAGAAAAAATGAGCCTAATCTTTGAACAAAATGGCAATCTGTCCCAAGCGCTGCATTTTAGCGAGATGGCTTGCGATCAGTGGCAGCGGATCGGCAATGGCGACTGGTTGGCCCAGGGTTTGATCCGTTTGGCGGCCCTAAACCGCGAAGCCAATGACCCCAATCTGGCACTCTCCCTGCTTTTTAACGCTCTGGATATTTATCGCAACATCAATCGCCCGCTGTCGTTGGCCCATCTCAATCATGAAATTGGCAAAACTTACCTGAAAATCGGCAATCGAGCCGCCGCCCGAACCTATCTCATCGCCGCACGCAACAGCTACAAACTCAACCGGGATCGACAAGGCGAACTAGCCACCCTGATCACCCTCAGCGCGCTGCATCTGCAACAGCATGAGCCAGAGTTAGCCATTGCCTTGCTGGAAAGCGTACCGGCGCAGTCGGATCTATCCGCTCCTGCCATTCCAGAATTGCATTACCAGCTCTCCCAGGCCTATGAACAAAAAGGGCTGTTCCGGCAAGCTCTCAGTCACTTCAAACAGTTTGCTGCCGGTAGCGAGGCGACGTCGAATCGCTACCAACATCAGGGGAATGAGCAATTTCGAGACAACTATTTACGCGTTGAACTGGAGCGTAATGTCAACAGCCTGAAACAGCAGCAGCAACAGTTAGCTCAGGAGCGCACCCGTTATCTCTGGTTGACCGCGGTAACCACATTATTGATTGGGGTCCTGTGTTACGTATTACTGCGCATGAATCGGCGACAGACCCAATCCAGCGCCAATATGCACCAGTTGAAACAACAGTTAGGACAAGCCCCCTTCAGTCATCTCCCCAATCAGTACCAGCTCCAGGAAACGCTGGAACAGCTGGATCAGCGTCCCGAAGTGGATGTCGGTGAACCGGATGATGATTTAACGCATAATGCACGACACTTCATCCATATCAGCTTGCCAGCACTGCGCCGACTCTGCGAACGCGTGGGCACCGAGCAGGCGGAACAATTGCAGCAGACGCTGACCGATCGCCTCATTGCCATGTGCACGGAGCGTGAACAGCTGTATCAACTGGCGGAGAGTCGCTTTTTACTGCTGCAACCGCACACACCGGGTAGCAGCCTGGTAGCCAGCGCAGAATTCTGGATTTCCCGCCTGACCGAGATGCTGATCGAACTGAAACTGGATAATCGCGTCGTCATGGGATTGGTGCACTTTCCATTCCTCACCCGCTGCCCGCGCGCGATAGAAAGTCACAATGTGGTTGAATTGAGTCTGATCGCCCTAGCCGCGGCGGACCAAATTGCCGAAAAGTGCCAACTAACATCATGGGTTGAGCTTTCTGCTATTGACTGTCAGCAAGCGGCATTTTTCAATGGTGTGTTCAGAGCCCGGGCTCTGGAGGCCATTGACAAAGGACTTGTCAAAGTCAACGCGCTACATGGCAAACAGCTGATCGAGTGGCAGCACATTGTCTAACGGGTGAGTCGATTCACCTCTTTGCTTTTCAGCCAGCCATGGCGTAATACCGTATGGAACTTGGACATGAATGATGTATCTGCCATCGCTGGGCAACTAAGCAAACTCAGAGAACGGCTGGACCAAAAAGAACTGGAGCTGGGTGTGCTTGCCGAACAAACGGATGCCGAACGAATCTGTGCCATACAATTCATCACGCGCCTGACCCATGCTTGTCGTGGGCATGACCGCGAGTTGGATAACAAACTGGCCAAGTTACGGCAGCGTTTTGAAGAATTAACGCCATTACACCAGCTCTCTGATGATATCCAGGTGGTCGAGAAGCTGCTGCAACAGCATGCGGTCGCCCTTGAAGAGTCCCTGCGCGTAACCCGAGAAACCATCAAGGAAGGTGGTCGTCATCTCAGTGCCATCAAAGAGATCCCGGAAAAAATTCGCAAAGAAGCCCGTGACTTCCTGCATCAGGATTCGCCCTATGCGATTGCCGATCATCAACGGCAAGTAGCACGGTTGCTGGAGCTCTATCAGCAGGCAATGCGGGCCATGTTACTGCGCCCGGGACTGCTCAAACCAACGGCAGCACTTCAAGATCCGCAAGAGATAGAAAACGCCAAGCATGATGAGCAACTGCGCAATAGGTTATGCGATGAGTTACAGCGGCTGATCACCGAGCTCGACTTTACCGGTCCAGTCGGTGAAGAGCTGGCCGAGGTACGGCGCAAGCTACTGACTGGCATTGATTTTGCGCAACTCCCGGAGCTCTGCCTCCAGTTGGTGGAGTTAATTATTGAAGGCGCGCGTCAGGAACGTCGTGAATCCCATCTATTTCTTTCCGGGTTGAATGACAGTCTTAATGCCGTGCATTTGCGCTTGCACGAGTCCCTTGATGAAGGCAGAAACCTGCATCAGCAGCATCAGCGCAATGGGGACGACATTCATGCCCGTCTGGATGAAATCAGCAATCAGCTGGATCAGCAACAGACACTCGAGCTGCTCAAGAGCAGTATTCGCAGCAATCTGAGCCAATTACAGAGTTTGCTCATGGAGCGTCAGGGACATCTGCAGCGTGAACAGCAACTGCTGGAAACGATGAGCATGATGGAGAACCGGCTCAACCAGATGAAAGAAGAGACCTCCGAGTACAAGAAGCGGATGGCCCAGCAGAAACACAAACTGCTGCTGGATAGCCTGACCCAGGTCTTTAACCGGGCCGCCTTTGATGAACGGTTCGATCTGGAATACAAGCGCTGGCTACGCTATCAGGCACCGTTATGCCTAGCCATCATCGATATCGACCATTTTAAATCCATCAATGATCGCTTCGGGCATCTGGCGGGTGATAAAGCACTGAAGGTCATCGCTCGGGCCATGAGCCGGACTCTGCGGGAGACCGATTTTATCGCCCGTTATGGTGGCGAGGAATTTGTGGTGCTACTGCCCGGCATTGATGCCACCAACATACAGATGCCGTTGGATAAACTACGAAATGTGGTCAAGGGCATCCCGTTTCGCTTCAAAGATGACAAGGTTGAAATCACGATTTCCATCGGCACCACCTTGTTCCGCAGTGGCGATTCACCGATTGAAGCCTTCGAGCGCGCAGATAAGGCTCTTTATGAAGCCAAAAACGGCGGTCGCGACCGGATTATTTATGCCGACTGAGCCATGATGTCCCTCGAGAACGGATTCCGATCTGGAGGGTACTCATCATGCCCGATCAAGATGACACAACGCAGTGACAGGTGGATAAGCCACCGCCCTGGAAACATAAACACAACAAGAAGCGGTATCAGGGGGTCTCATGATTACCTATGTCAATCCGGCCGGCAGCCTCGAGCTGCTGACCCAGCTCGAAGTCGATCAGCTTAAACTTGCAGCCGCAGGTGAAACCTACCAATTATTCCGCAATTGCTCCTTGGCCGTCCTCAATTGCGGCAGTCATACCGATAGCTCCAAAGAAATACTGGAGAAGCATAAAGCCTTTGATATCAACATCATTCGTCGGGAGCGGGGTGTCAAATTAGAGCTTTTCAATGCCCCGGAAGCGGCGTTTGTCGATGGCGAACTGATCCGTGGTATTCAGGAGCATCTGTTTTCGGTGCTGCGCGACATTCTGTATGTCAGCAACCGGATGGACGCCGATTGCACGCTGAATCTCACCCGCTCGGTGCATATCACCAACTGGATTTTCTCGATCCTGCGCAATGCCCGGGTGGTTCGTTCCGGTGATGAACCCAATCTGGTGGTCTGTTGGGGCGGTCATTCCATCAACCCAATCGAATATCGCTATACCCGCGAAGTCGGGCACCAGATGGGGTTGCGGGAGCTGAACATCTGTACCGGTTGTGGCCCTGGCGCCATGGAAGGGCCGATGAAAGGGGCCGCGGTTGGCCACGCCAAGCAGCGCCATACCAACCCGCGTTTTCTCGGTCTCACCGAACCCTCGATTATTGCCGCCGAGCCGCCGAATCCAATTGTAACCGAGCTGGTCATACTGCCGGATATTGAAAAGCGTCTGGAGGCGTTCGTGCGTCTGGGGCATGGCATCATCATCTTCCCTGGCGGGGTCGGCACGGCCGAGGAGTTGCTCTATATTCTCGGCATCAAGATGAACCCAGCTAACGCGCACCATCCAATGCCGCTGATCCTCACAGGACCGAAAGAAAGTGCCGCCTACTTCGACACCCTCGACAGTTTTATTCGTCAAACCCTGGGGGAAGCGGCTACTCGTCACTACCAGATCATAATCGATGATCCGGTGGCTGTGGCCCAGGCGATGAAACAGGCCATGCCGAAGGTTCGGGAACACCGCAAAGCTACCGGGGATGCCTACTCCTTCAACTGGTCGTTGAAGATTGAGCCGGAATTTCAACTGCCGTTCGAACCTGACCATGACACCATGGCCAGTCTGGATCTGCATTGGGATCAACCGCCTGCACAACTTGCCGCCAACTTGCGGCGGGCGTTTTCCGGGATTGTCGCCGGCAATGTCAAGGAATCAGGGATCCGCGCCATCGAGCGCCGTGGCCCCTTCCAATTGCATGGTGACAAGGAGTTGATGAAGTTGATGGACAAACTGCTCAAGAGTTTCGTCCATCAAGGACGAATGAAACTACCCGGCAGCGAATACATTCCCTGTTACGAGATAGTCCGTTAATCATCGGGCTCCTGCGGGAGCCCGTTTACTTTGATGAATCACGCCATGGCCCATCTGCTAATTTTTGATGCCCTGAACCTGATCCGCCGCTTGCACGCCGCACTGGGCAAACAGCCCCTGGATGCAACCGCCCTGTTGCTGGCCACCCAGCAACGCTTGCTGAACACAGTCCAAGGTATTCTGAATGAGGTTCGTCCAAGCCATGTGATTGCCGTATTTGACGGCGAGCAACCCAGTTGGCGACATAGCATCTATCCAGACTACAAACTGGGGCGAACCCCGATGCCCGAGGAGCTACAGCAGGGCATGGAGCAGTTACAGGCCACCTTGTGGCAGTGCGGAGTCGACTCCCTGTTGACCGCCGGGGATGAGGCTGACGATCTGATTGCCACTTTGAGCCATCAACTCACTCAACGGCAGCAGCAGGTGACATTGATCTCCACCGATAAGGGATTCTGCCAACTGTTACCCAGCGGTTTGCAGATCCGCGATTACTTCAACCGTCGCTGGTTGGATCAGGAATTTGTACTTAGCCAATACGGCATCAAAGCGGAGCAACTGGTCGACTATTGGGCCTTATCCGGGGTGAGCGGTAGTCATATCAAAGGCGTCGCCGGCATTGGTGCCAAGAGTGCAACCGCCCTGCTACAAGAGTTCGGCTCTCTGGAACAGATACTGGCCCAGCCGCCCGATGCCCATCGATTGGTCAAACGGGTGCAGGAACAAGCCGCCGCAGCGCACCTCGCGCAAACTTTGGTACGCCTGCGACTAGATATTCCACTAGGCTTTAACTTGAAGTCCATTCGTTACTCGCAGCCCGCTGACGGCTCATCCCGCTAGTCGGCCCGCTCACACTATCCCGACCAAGGAGGCTATATGAGCCAGACCGTACTGATCACCGGCGCCAACCGGGGCATAGGTCTTGCCCTGACGCACGCCTGTCTACGGCGTGATGATCAGGTCATCGCATGCTGTCGAGACCCCTATAATGCCCGGGCTCTGCATCAGCTGTCCGAGATTTACCCCAACCTGTCCATCCATCAGTTGGACGTCAGCCGCGGCGAAGATTATCTCCATCTCAAACACGCCATCGGTGACCAGGTCATAGACCTGCTGGTTGCCAATGCCGGCGTCCTGGGGCCGCAATTACAAGGCTTCGGTCAAGTGGACTATCACGCCTGGGCCGAGGTCTTTGCCATCAACAGCATGGCGCCGTTACGACTGGTCGAACACTTTTTTGATAACCTCAAAGACAGCGAGCGCCGCACCCTGGTCTGTATCAGCAGCGTCATGGGTTCCATCGAGCTGAATCAGGAGGGTGGCAGTTACCTCTATCGCTCCAGCAAAGCGGCACTGAACGCCGTCGTCAAGAGTCTGTCCATCGACTTGGCCGGAGATGGCGTCCATGTTTTGGCGGTACACCCAGGCTGGGTAAAAACCCAGATGGGGGGCGAAGGTGCTGTGGTTGAAGCCGATGAGTGCGCCGTGACCCTGTTGGAGACGCTGGATCGACTGCCCGCGGGAACCAGCGGCCAATTCTTAAGCTACGATGGCAAACCGCTGACGTGGTAACAGCCTGAAAATAGCAACGCCGTCCAGAGGACGGCGTTTTAGTATGCGAATCACGAATAGTAAAGCTAGATTACTGAAAGGCACCCGATTTGCGGCGAGCCAGCTGCTTCAAGTCGTAGACATGCACCGTCACCTCTTCCCGATCGTGATACAGCTGTTTCGCCTGCACCACAAAGTCACCCTCCAGCTCACGCAACCACTCGCGTAAGACTTCCAGATTGTGCTCCACCTCGCTGTAGCGGCGCTTCATGGGCAACTTCAGGTTGAACATCGCCTCTTCGCACAGGCCATCCCGGAACCAGGATGCGATCAGGTGGGTGACCCGCGCCGGCTTTTCCACCATGTCACACACCAGCCAGTAGGTATTCTTCCTGGATGGACGATAACGGAAACCATCATCCCGGATATGCTTGACCTGACCACTATCCATCAAGGACTCGGCCATGGGCCCATTATCTACCGCACTGACCATCATGCCGCGACGCACCAGCTGATAGGTCCAACCGCCAGGGCTAGCACCCAAATCGACCGCATTCAGACCCGAGGTCAGACGCACATCCCATTCGTCTTCCGGGACGAAGACATGGAATGCTTCTTCGAGTTTCAACGTTGAACGACTCGGAGCATCGGACGGAAACTTCAGTCGCGGGATCCCCATATGAAAAGGGGAATTATTGTTGGTGTAGGAATAACCAACCACAGCGTGGTCATTCGCCAGAAACAGGACATGCAGCACGGGGCGACGATGGGTCTCTTCCTTAGTCAACTTACCTGCAGCACGTAGCGCCTGACGCAAGGGCACACTGAATTTACGGCAGAAAGTGGTCAGCTCCTTGGCATCGTTGGTGTCGGGAGTCTCGACCCGCAGCTCACCACAAACACTGTACTCAGCGGTGGCGGCTATGATCGGCGCAATACGATCCGCCAGATCCATACCGGTCAACTCATGGGTCATCACCATCATCTGGCGAGCAAACACCAACTCGCGAAATGGCAACCGGCGGGCAAGCTTGTCGGCATCAGCCGCTTCGTAGCATTCGAAAATTGCATAACCGGAGTTATCTTTGACCCGGGAGAAACCAAAACACTCCAGCGCCACTGCTTTATCCTGGATCTCGGCAGCAATCTCTTTTTCAAAGCCCGGACGGCAATAAAACAACAAATTATTCATTCTTTCCTCCGCAGTACCAGTCGCCTGGTTCTACTCATCATGGTAACCCTGAGGTCATAAATTGTGGGGTCAGACGTGAGCCAGCAGACGATTGCGCCGTTGCAACTCTTCCTGTTCGACCAGCGCCAGCATCCAGTCTCGGAATGCGGCGATCTTACCCTGTTCAGCCTGGTTCTCCTGACACACCAGGTAATAGGCGTTCTTGCTCTCCAGCACCTGTTCAAACGGACATACCAGACGACCCGCCTCGATTTCTGGTTGAGACAGGACACTGTGTCCCAATGCGACCCCCTGACCATGGACAGCGGCCTGGATCACCATGCTGGAGTGGCTGAAGATTGGCCCTTGGCTAACATTGGGGATTTCTACCCCAACCTCTTTTAGCCAATTATGCCAATCACGCCGTGAGCCATCATGAAGCAGGGTTTGCCACTCCAGATCGGCCGGTTGTCGTAATGGACGCCCGCTCGCTAACAGCAGCGGCGAGCAGACTGGCATCAAAAACTCGGTATGCAACTTATAGCAACGCAGACCGGGCCAGTGACCGCGCCCATAGTAAATAGCCACATCCACGTCATCACTGAGCGAGCCCTCATCCATATCCACCGCTTTAATCCGGACATCGATTTCTGGATGTCGCTCACTGAACCGGACCAGGCGCGGAACCAGCCACTGGATGGCAAAACTCGGCTGCAGGGTGACCGTCAGGGAACCTTTGGCACTACGCGCAACGAGTTTGTCCGTGGCATCGACAATGGCACCAAAAATATCCTTGATATCCAGAAAATAGCTCTGTCCCTCTTCGGTCAGCAACAGGGTTCTATTTCGACGCCGGAACAGCTTGATGCCCAAAAAATCCTCCAGACCCTTGATCTGGTGGCTGATGGCCGCTTGGGTCACGAACAGCTCTTCGGCTGCACGAGTAAAGCTCAGATGGCGAGCAGCAGCTTCAAATGCCTTGAGCGCATTGAGTGGCGGGAGACGACGGGACATGGGCTCTTCGCATAACTTTTCCTAATGCGCGGAATTATAGGGTGCCCCATTGCCCCACTCCAGATAAATCGGGAAACGGCCAGGAATAAACCACACAAGGACCCGGATCGGGGCCATATAACCCCGAACATTGTCCCAAAACCCTGTAATGAACTGCAGATTCGAACAAGGACGCTGCATCATGATGCGAGCCGGTCGGGTGATCACCTTGAGTAACGTACGGATCCTGTCTTCACAAGAAGCAACGGGCCCGCGACAAGAATGGGGAAAATGAGCAGCAGAGTGGTGTAAGGCGCAGCTAATCGCCGCATAAACAGAGCAACTGTTTCGTCACTCTTGCACCAATCATCGAGATGAACTCTCTAAGGAGCGCCCGGGATGCCGTGAGCAACCCGGGCCATGAAACGAGTCGATCAGCGAGCAGCCAAGACCTGCAGCAAACTCATTGCCACTGCTTCGGACGAAGCTGGATTCTGCCCCGTGATCAAGGTGCCATCAGTCACCACAAACGGCAGCCAATCCGCGCCTTTTAAATACTCGCCGCCATTAGCCTTGAGCATATCTTCGACCAGAAATGGCACCACATCCGTCAGCTCGACCGCCGCCTCTTCGGTGTTGGTAAAACCGGTCACGCGTTTGCCGGACACCAACGGTTGTCCATCAGCAGCCTGGGTATGACGGAAGACTCCGGGAGCATGGCAAACCGCGGCCACAGGTTTTTGCGCCGAGGAAAACTGTTCAATCAAGGCAATCGACAGCGGATCTTCGGCCAGATCCCACAGCGGACCATGCCCCCCCGGATAGAAAACAGCGTCATAATCGGCGGAGTTAACCTCAGCCAGGCGCCGCGTACTCGCGAGCAATGCCTGTCCTTCAGCATCCTGTTTAAATCTATGGGTCGCCTCGGTCTGGAACGCAGGATCATCGCTCTTTGGATCCAGGGGCGGTTGTCCGCCGAGTGGGGAAGCCAAGGTAACCGTCGCACCAGCATCCTTGAAAACATAATAGGGGGCCGCAAACTCTTCTAACCAGAACCCTGTTTTCAAGCCGGTATTCCCCAAATCCTCATGCGAGGTCAAGACCATCAGAATATTCATCAATTTATTCCTCTATATCGAATGCAGAATTGTCCAGACCCCGGTCTCGCGCTGACGGTTGGCTCTGGCCTACAACAGACAAGCTCAACTTACCTGCCCCATGACCGAGACTTTACTCACCATTAGACCGGTCGTCTAGTGGTGTTTGCAAAAATAACCGTCCTGCCAGCGAAACAAGCATCTCGGCCGTTATCTGAGGAGAGCTTAGTGATGCAGATCACGCTTCAGCGTGTCTCAATTGAGTTTTTTTGCTATACGTTTTCAAAGCTTTGAAAACGAATTCATAATAAAAACAATGGCTTTCACACAAATTTAACTTGATTGGTCAAATATGTCTCACTAGGATGATTTGTGAGGGCAGTCACAAAACAGTGAAACCTCAAACACTCACTCAAGGAGCAATACCATGAAAAATATTCTGAAGAACGTCTCTGAGCTGCTGAATGGTAAGTCCGACACAACACGTCTGGCACCGGCAACTCGCCAATACTTCTTCCGTTACGAGCGTTAATAAATCGCCAGCACCAGTCCATCTGCGACATGAGGATATGACCATGAAAAACATCATCAAGAACGTCACCGAGCGGTTAAACAGCAAGTCTGATGCACCACGTCTGGCGCCAGCCACCCGTCAATACCATTTCGGGTATGTTCGCTAACGAGTCACCAGGCCTCATCCAGTGCATCACTCGGATGAGAGATAACTGATACAGGGTCGCCCAACGAGGTGACAACACCCAACAATTCCGCACCATATTTTCCCGATCAGGGTCAAACGCTGACCCACAGTTCATCCATCACCCAACCTGCCCTGGCACCAAGATCACACCAGTGCCAAATAACACCAAGGCCGCATTTCAACACCAACAATTTATTGGTTACCGGATCGGACCCAATGCCATGCAATCCCATCGATAGAGCAAAATACGACTTCGACTCCACTCATCGCCCCTCAGATGCACGCTGCCAGTAGCCGTTCATCCTTCCTTGGTCGTGGTAAGGCCCAAGCTTACCGGCTCCGAATCATATAGCCGCCCATCGCGTGACACAGATCACAATATTTAATGTGTCGATTGGATCTCAATGAATGCGTTTTCAAGTGCTATGAAAACGAATTCATAATAAAAACAATGAGATTAACAAAAAATTAACTTGATCCTGTGTCCAGAGATCCATAGGATTATTCGTGAGCTGGATCACATATTTATCGAGCTCATATTTAACCCGAACCAAGGAGTTTCAGATGAAAAATATCTTCAAGAATGTAACCGGACTGCTCAGCAGCAAAGAAAATGATGATCGCTATTCCACTCCGGCGACCCGTCAGTACTTCTTCCGCTACGAGCGTTAATACCCCTCCCTCCATCCCATGCGGATGTCCAGGGAGTTCCCTCCCACATAACAATCCCAATACCGGAAAATGCAGTACGAAACACCCAGTACTTGAGCAACAAAAAAGCCCCGGCATGCCGGGGCTTCTTTTGATGGCTATCGGGTAACCGATGTAACTTAGCCGCGGGTATCCAGCTCGGCAAAGCCCTTGACCAGCTCGTCAATCGCCTTCATCTGCTGCAAGAAGGGTTCTAGCTTGGCCAATGGCAAGGCACTCGGGCCATCGCAACGGGCAGCATCCGGATTCGGGTGCGATTCAATAAACAAGCCCCCCAGTCCGACGGCCATACCGGCGCGCGCCAGTTCGACGACCTGCTCACGGCGGCCACCGGATGCCGCACCCAGTGGATCCCGGCACTGCAAGGCATGAGTCACATCAAAGATCACTGGAGAACCCTGGCTAGCCTGCTTCATCACCCCAAAGCCCAGCATGTCCACCACCAGGTTGTCGTAGCCGAAATTGACGCCCCGTTCGCACAGGATCACCCGGTCATTGCCACACTCGGCGAACTTCTCGACAATATTCTTGATCTGACCCGGACTCAGGAACTGGGGCTTTTTGACATTGATAGCATTGCCAGTCCGCGCCAGAGCCTCGACCAGATCGGTTTGCCGCGCCAGAAATGCCGGCAACTGCAGTACATCCACCACTTCGGAGACGGGTTTTGCCTGCCAGGTTTCATGCACATCGGTGATCAGGGATACACCAAAGGTCTGCTTCAGCTCTTGAAAGATTTTCAACCCTTCTTCAAGCCCTGGCCCACGGTAGGAGTGCACGGAAGAACGGTTGGCTTTGTCCCAGCTCGCCTTGAAGATCAGCGGGATGCCCAGTTTTTCAGTCACCTTGACGTAGGTTTCGCACATGGACATAGCCAGGTCACGAGACTCCAGCACATTCATGCCACCAAACAGCACGAAGGGTTTGTCGTTGGCGATCTCGATCCCATTCACATTCACGACTTTTTGCATCATCTTGCTCCGACTAAGGTCCGACTACTGCCCGACTCATGGCTAATGTAAGGTGGGCGCCCGGGTGTTGAGGCGCGCCAGCTGTTCTTTGAGCAACTCCGCCACCGGATCGGAGGGGCATTGCTCGATAAAAAAAGAAAGGTCATCCGCGGCCAGAGCATCACACTCCAGCTGTTCATACAGCAGGCCACGATCACGGATTTCATAAGGGTCATCCGGATCAAGACAGAGCAACAGTTCACTGCAACGCAGTGCCAGCAGTGGTTGTTCCGCCTGCACCGTCGAGCCCTTGGCCACATTAAGTAATCTGCCCATGATCTCGCGCTGATCCGCTGCTTGCAGATGCTTGCCCTGCAACCGGGCCAGATCCCCCAAGCTACCGCGCAAGCGTAATTCGAGCTGGTTGCGATCCAGAAATTCGCCGCTGCAGGGATCCAGAATTTGCGCTTGCTTACCCGAGCCCAAACGCACCATGAAATGCCCGGGGAAACAGATGCCTGCCACCGGGATCGCCAGAGCCTGCGCCAGATGGATCAACAAAATCCCCAGCGTCACCGGGATTCCAGTCCGTTTGAGTAACACCTGTTCTAACAGGCAGTTTTCGGGCTGGAAGAAGTGCTCCCAATCACCATGGAAGCCCTGCTCCTGAAAAAATGCCAACCGTAACTGCTCGATCCGCTCAGCCTCTGAAGTCGCGTCGACCCGTGGCAACACCGCCTGCCGCAATTCCGCCAATGCCCGCAACCCAGCGAGCAAGATCGGCTGATCTTGCAGATCTTCAGACACCATCAACGCCAGTAGCGCCAGATCCAGCTGTTCAAAATCAGTTTCCGGGGTCAGATTTTTCAAGCGACGCCCTCCCACTGTCCCAGAGTCACCCGCTCCTGATCACCATAATCACGAACCGTGGCAACCGAGCTAAAGCCACGCTGCAGCAACAGATCCCGTACTGCTTGTCCCTGCTGCCATCCGTGCTCCAGAAGTAGCCAACCACCGGACAACAAATGTTCCGGTGCCTGCGTCACTATATGCTGCAGATCGGCAAGCCCTGCACTCGCAGCAACCAGTGCTGAACGAGGTTCAAAGCGGACATCGCCCTGCTCCAGATGAGGGTCTTGCTCATCGATATAGGGGGGGTTGGAGACAATCAGCGTGAAACGCTCCTCCAGGACTGGTTCAAACCAGCTGCCGCAGCGCACCTCGATAGTGAGTGCTAACCGGGTGGCATTGTCGCGCGCCAGCTCGCAGGCAGCGGCGATACGGTCGACCGCCCACACCTCCACGCCAGGACGTTCGGACTTCAAGGCCAGGGCAATGGCACCCGTGCCGGTGCCCAGATCCAGCACTCGCACGCCAGTGGCATCCACGGGCACGCGGGCCAGGGCCTGTTCCACC
This sequence comes from Pseudaeromonas sp. HNCC25DJ182, assembly GCF_055413365.1. NCBI lineage: Bacteria > Pseudomonadati > Pseudomonadota > Gammaproteobacteria > Aeromonadales > Aeromonadaceae > Pseudaeromonas > Pseudaeromonas sp. HNCC25DJ182. The sequence goes on from NZ_JBVAYG010000001.1 coordinate 293,933, forward strand.
AACACTTCGGTATCGGGTCGCGGGATCAGGGTAGCCGCGGAGACCTGTAACGGCAGTGACCAGAATTCGCGCTCGCCCAGCAGATGGGCGATGGGCTCACCGGTTTCCCGTCGTTCCGCCAGCCTCAACAACCGCTCACACTGCTCGTCGGTGAGCGTGCGCTCCGGCCAAGTCCGCAGCCAGGTCCGGGAACAGGCCAGCACGGCACAGAGCAGGCAATCGGCGTCAGCAGCAGGCGAGTCGCTCGCCGCAAACCGCTCGATCAGCACCTGACGCGCCTCGGCGATCTGCATCAGTAGTTGTCCGACAAGGCGGCCAACTGATCAGCCTGGTATTCGTGCAATATCGGTTGCACCAAAGTATCCAGATCCCCTTCCATCACCTCGTTGAGGCGATAAACGGTCAGATTGATCCGGTGATCGGTAACCCGACCCTGAGGATAGTTGTAGGTGCGGATCCGATCCGAGCGATCGCCGGTACTCAACAGGCTGCGACGGGTATTCGCCTCTTCGGCGCGACGTTTATCTTCTTCCAGCTGCACCAGGCGAGCGGTCAGCACCGCCATCGCCTTGGCGCGGTTCTTGTGCTGGGAGCGCTCATCCTGACACTCCACCACTAAACCGGAGGGTAAGTGCGTCAAACGCACTGCGGAATCCGTTTTGTTGATGTGCTGACCACCGGCACCGGAAGCGCGGAAGGTGTCAACCCGCAGATCAGCCGGATTGATCTCCGGCGCCTGAGACTCGGGAACCTCGGGTAACACCATCACGGTACAGGCCGAGGTATGAATACGGCCTTGGGATTCGGTTTCCGGCACTCGCTGCACCCGATGTCCACCGGACTCGAATTTCATGATGCCATAGACACCCTGACCATCGACCTTGACAATGACTTCCTTGAAACCGCCATGCTCACCCTCATTGGCATTGACGATCTCGGTACGCCAGCCTTTGCGCTCGGCAAAACGGGAGTAGAGGCGAAACAGGTCACCGGCGAAGATAGCCGCTTCATCACCACCGGTTCCGGCGCGAATTTCCAGATAGCAATTGTTGTCGTCCTTGGGATCTTTCGGCAGCAACAGAATTTGTAGCTCCTGCTCGATCTGCTCCACTGCCGCTTTCGCGTCGGCGAGCTCCTCCTGGGCCATGGCGCGCATCTCGGCATCATCCCCATCCAGCATCTCGAGAACCGCCTGTAAGTCAGCACTCACCTGCTGGAAACGCAGGAAACCACTGACAACATCCGCCAGCTGGGAATATTCCTTGTTCAGGTTGCGAAAGCGTTCCTGATCGCTGATTACACTCGGCTCCCCCATCAGGGCCTGCACTTCTTCATAACGTTCCAGCAAGCCTTCAAGCTTTCTGATCACCGATTCTTTCATACTATTTCCGCTAAAGAGGCCTGGGCAACGGGTGCCCGAAACCGAAAGTCATGGGTTGTCGATGCCGAGACTCTGGCTAAGAATTGCCAGCGTTTCCCGATCACCACTCTCACCGGCCTGGCGTAGAGCCTCGGTCGGCGAATGAATAAGTTTATTGGTCAGCCGATGAGCCAGCTCGGCTATGACCTGCTGTGCATCCTGGCCTTGAGTCAGTAACTGTTGAGCGCGTAGCAGTTCATCCTGCTGGAGCTGCTGTGCCTGTTGGCGGTAGGAGCGGATCAGCTCGATAGTTGGCAGCCCCTGATACCAGGCCATAAAACTGGCTTTTTCGTCTCCGATCAGCAGTTCCGCCTGACGAGCGGCCTGCTGACGGGCGGACTGGTTCTCCGCCACTATGCCTTGCAAGTCATCGACCGTATAAAGATAGGCATCCGCCAGAGTGCCGACTTCCTCTTCAATATCACGCGGCACCGCCAAATCGATCAGCAACATCGGCTTGTGACGACGCTGTTTGAGCACCCGCTCCATCAAACCTTTACCCAACAGAGGTAAAGGGCTTGCCGTGGAGGTCACCACCATATCCACCGAAGGTAATACCGTCGGGATCTCGTCCAGTGTGATCACATCGGCTTGCCATTCGCTGGCCAACGTCTGGGCGCGCGCCAGGGTGCGGTTGGCCACCGTCATATGGCTGATCTGTTGAGCTTGTAAATGGCGCCCGGCCAACTCGATCGTTTCACCGGCGCCAATCAATAGCACCCGCGTCTTACTGAGATCGGCAAAGATCTGCTTAGCCAGGGTAATCGCCACAAAAGCAACCGATACGCCGTTGGCACCAATCTCGGTCTCTGAGCGCACCCGCTTGGCGACAGAAAAGCTGCGCTGGAACAGGCGCCCTAACAGAGATTTCAAGGCACCACTCTGCCGGGCCTGTTCAAATGACTGCTTGAGTTGCCCCAGGATCTGCGGCTCTCCCAAGACGAGGGAATCCAGTCCACAAGCAACTCGCATCAGGTGACGAACGGCCTCGCCTTCTTGATGCTGATACAAACAGGTGTCCAGCTCGCTTCGATTCACCCGGCAAAACTGAGCCCACCACTGGGGCAGAGTCGCCTGGGCCGCCGCATCTATTTCTACATAGATTTCGGTCCGGTTGCAGGTCGACAATATGCACGATTCGCGTACCCCCTCCAGATGCTGTAATCCCTCCAGCGCCTGTGGCAGATTATCCGGCCCAAAGGCCAGCCGCTCTCGTAACGAAAGAGGGGCTGTCTTGTGGTTGAGACCGAGTACAAAAAGCGGCATGCAGGGAAGGACTCTGGCTAAGGGGCCCTTATTTTACGCAAAAAGGGCAAGGCTTTGAAAGCAATGGGGCTGCGCCTATACTGTTGGCCTCGCAATCCTGGAGTCAATATGTCCTCTTTTCGTCTAATCTGGCTGCTTTTTGTACTCTTGTTGAGTGGCTGCTCCACCCTCAGCGGACCGGAACACTACAATGATGCCGTCTGGCGTGGTCAGCGCGAAGCCCTGGAACAACTCACGCATTGGCGCCTGTCCGGTAAACTGGCGATCCTGACCCCTGGACAAAAGGGATCCGCTCGTCTGAATTGGCAACAGCGTGGTGAAGACTATGATCTGATCCTGACCACCCTCATCGGCACCACCTTGCTGGAATTACACCAGCATCAGGGCCAGGTCGAGATCATCGATGATCAGGGCATCCGCCACCGGGATCAGGACAGCGATGCACTCGTCTATCGCCTGACCGGCTGGCACATTCCGGTCTCGCAACTCCCGACCTGGATCAAGGGATTGCCCGGCCAGGCCGACTTCACCCTGGGCAACGATGGCCGCATCACCAACTTGCATGATCAGCAATGGCAACTGAGTTACCAAGACTACGCCCGTAACCGCCTCTGGCTGCTCCCTACCGGTCTGACACTGGAAGGGCCCGATACCCGGATCAAGCTGGTGATCCACGAATGGCAAATCGAACAATGAACCCTGTCTGCTGGCCGGCACCGGCCAAACTAAACCTGTTTTTACATATCAACGGCCGTCGTCCGGATGGCTACCACGAGCTGCAAACCCTGTTTGTGATCCTCGATCAGGGGGATGAACTGCAGATCCAGGTCGATGACAGCGATCAGATCACCCTGGTTCCCGAGGTTCCAGGCGTTCCCCAGGAGCAGAACCTGATCTACCGGGCCGCCATGCTTCTCAAAGCCTGTAGTGATCGTCCCCTCGGGGCTCACATCCACCTCGATAAAAAATTGCCGATGGGTGGCGGGTTGGGTGGAGGCTCATCCGATGCGGCAACCACGCTCGTGGCGTTGAACCAGATGTGGCAACTCGGGCTATCAGAAGACGAATTAGCACAAATGGGACGCACACTGGGCGCGGATGTGCCAGTATTTGTCCGTGGCCGCACCGCTTTTGCTGAAGGGGTGGGTGAACAGCTGATGCCGGTGGAGATCCCGTCGAAGTGGTATCTGGTGGTTCACCCGCAGGTGCACGTCTCTACCGCCTTGATTTTTCAAGACCCTGAGCTCAAACGTGACACGCCCAAGCGCAGTTGGGCTGAACTGAGAGCTGGATCATGGAAAAACGATTGCGAAGAGCTGGTGAAAAAGGCCTACCCCGAGGTTGCCAAGGCATTGAGCTGGTTGTTAGAATACGCGCCGTCAAGAATGACGGGCACCGGCGCCTGTCTCTTCGCGGAGTTTGAAGATGAAGCGTCGGCTCGTAAGCTCTTGGCAAATATGCCAAATTGGCTGCAGGGGTTTGTCGGAAGAGGGGTAACCCTATCACCGCTGCAGACGGTTTTGCAACAGGTTTGTGCAGGGAATCAAACACAAGTTTGAATCTCCAGTTGGACTCACTGGACCCCACAACCGCCTCCCCCCACAGGACGCAACCCAGAGGTTTATACCGTGCCTGACATGAAGCTGTTTACCGGTAACGCCACACCGGAACTGGCCCAGAAGATTGCAGATCGTCTCTTCATCAAACTCGGCAATGCCGCTGTCGGTCGTTTTAGCGATGGTGAGATCAGCGTACAGATCAACGAGAATGTACGGGGTGGTGACATCTTCATCATCCAATCCACCTGCGCACCAACCAATGACAACCTGATGGAACTGATTGTCATGGTCGATGCTCTGCGCCGTGCTTCAGCCGGTCGTATCACAGCAGTCATCCCCTACTTTGGTTATGCCCGTCAGGATCGTCGTGTACGCTCCTCCCGTGTGCCTATTACCGCCAAAGTGGTCGCTGACTTCCTGTCGAGCGTCGGGGTTGACCGTGTCCTGACCGTTGACCTGCACGCCGAACAGATCCAGGGCTTCTTCGATGTGCCGGTCGACAACGTATTCGGTAGTCCAGTGCTGCTCGAAGATATGCTGGCTAAAAACCTCGAAGACCCCGTGGTTGTCTCTCCAGACATCGGCGGCGTAGTGCGGGCTCGTGCCATTGCCAAGCTGCTGGACGATACCGATATCGCCATCATCGACAAGCGTCGTCCACGTGCCAACGTCTCTCAGGTCATGCATCTGATCGGTGACGTCAAGGATCGGGATTGCGTCATCGTCGACGACATGATCGATACCGGCGGCACCCTGTGCAAGGCAGCCGAAGCCCTGAAGGAACGTGGTGCCAAGCGTGTATTCGCTTATGCCACTCACGCCGTGTTCTCCGGTATAGCCGCCAAGAACATCAGCGAGTCCGTGATCGACGAAGTGATCATCACCGACTCCATTCCGCTCTCTGACGAGATGAAGGCTATCGGCAAGGTCAAAATGTTGACCCTGGCTCCTATGCTGGCAGAAGCCATTCGTCGCATCAGCAACGAAGAATCTATTTCTGCGATGTTCGAGCATTGATGGACGGTCTGTACCGTTGATCAACAAAGGCCCCGCATGCGGGGCCTTGTCATTTTTGCGACGGCGGCTCCCATCCGCCATGATGTCCCAGATCCATCATCCAGGCATCCCAGGGCGGCACCACACCGCCCCATTCCGCCACCAGAAAGTCCACCATCTTGCGCACCTTGGCAGGCAAAAAACGTCGGCTGGGAAACAAGGCCGACAGGGTCAGGGTGGGCATCCGGTACTCGGTCAAGAGCGGAACCAAACGCCCAGTGGCGATCGACTCGCCCACCATGAAACTCGGCTGCCGGGTGATCCCCATCCCCTGCTGCGCCGCCGCTAACAGGATATCGCCATTGTCCGCGCACAAGGCTCCCTTGACGTTGACCATATGCAGCTCACCCTCTTCGCAGTAGAACTGCCATTGCATGGGTTCCGGCACCCCGGTGTAGACGAGGCAACTGTGGTTGACCAGATCGGCGGGAGTCTGGGGAACACCGGCTCGGGCTAGATATTCCGGCGAGGCGCTGATGATGGTGTGAATGGTGGCCAGCCGTCGCGCCACCAAGCTACCATCCAGCTCCCGGCTGATGCGCAGCACCAGATCCAGTCCATCCTCGATCAGATCCAGTTTTCGATCCGAGGCGAGAATTTCGACATTTAATCCCGGATACATGGCACAGAAACGGGGGATCAGCGGAGCCAGATGCCGGGTCGAGAACGGGATCGAAACGCTCAATCGTAAGCAGCCGGTGGGCTGCTGGTTGTCCTGTACGAGCGAAGACTCCGCATCGCTGATATCTTCGAGAATATGCTGGATCCGCTGGTGATACTGACTCCCCGCCTCGGTGAGATGCAGCTTGCGCGTGGTTCGCTGCAACAACCGAGTCCCCAGATGCTCTTCCAGATCGTTGAGATGGCGGGAAACGGCCGTCGTGGACAACCCCATCTTGTCGGCCGCCCGTACAAAGCTGCCAAACTCCACCACCCGACTGAAGACCGTCATTGCGAGCAACTTGTCCATGACCCCTCCAATAATCCCTAATTTCGGGATAGATAATAACAAATATAGCCATTTATCCCATTTATGAATGAGACGATAATCCTTCTCAACAGCTCATAGGGAGACACAGTGAGCGACAAATCCCGGCGTTTTGCTGGCACGAAGCTGGTAAAGAGCCTGATGAGAGAGACAGATCATGAACATTCGTACCCTGATGACCACTTCCCTGGTAACCCTGCTGCTGGTGGGCGGCGCCCAAGCCAAAGAAAGCGACAACTACCTGAAAATTCAAAGTGCAGAGCAAGCCATTACCAGCGTACCGGCAACAAAAATGGTAGCGGACACGGCCAACGATAACACCAGCAATCGCTGGATCCGCCGTGAATCGGACCGCATCTAGTCAAACACATCGCGTTGACATGCAAAGGGGGGAGCCAATGGCTCCCCCCTTTTGTTGGTCGATACCACGCCCCCTAGTGGCGTAGTCCAATCCCCCGGGTCACCAGGTAATGGGCAATGCCATACAGCACCAGGATAAACCCTATGATGATACCCAGCGCCAGACTCATGGGCACGTCGCTGAGCCCCAAGAATCCGTAGCGAAACGCATTGACCATGTAAATGATCGGATTGCCGTGGGAGAGCCACTGCCAGAAGGGAGGCAACAGCTGAATGGAGTAGAACACGCCTCCCAGATAAGTCAGCGGCGTCAGCACGAAGGTCGGAATAATGCTGACATCATCGAAACTCTTGGCAAACACCGCATTAATCAATCCCCCGAGGGAGAACAGGATGGCCGTCAGCACCAGAGTGACGACAACAGCCAGCGGATCATGGACCTGCAAGGGAACGAAAAACAGCGACACCGCGGTGACAATAGCCCCGACACAGATCCCACGGGCGACCCCTCCGGCTACAAATCCCCAAATAATGAGATAGTTAGGAACGGGAGCGACCAGGATTTCCTCGATATTGCGCTGAAATTTGGCGCTATAAAATGAGGAAGCCACATTGGCGTAAGAGTTGGTAATCACCGACATCATGATGAGGCCCGGGACGATGAACTCCATATAGCTGACACCGTGCATCTGGCCAATACGGCTGCCAATCAAATTGCCGAAAATGACAAAATAGAGGCTCATGGTGATGGCAGGAGGTACCAGGGTCTGAACCCAAATCCGGGTGAAACGGGAAATCTCTTTAATCAGGATGCTCTTGAACGCAATCCAGTAGACAGCCGGGTTCATTGACGCCCCTCCTCGACCAGTTTCACAAACAACTCCTCCAGGCGATTGGCCTTGTTACGCATGCTCAATACCTTGATGTTCTGATCAGTCAGCGCGGTGAACAGCGGATTCAACCCCTGACTCTTGGCAATTTCGACCTCGATACTGGTGTCATTGACATGCTGCCAGGTAAAGCCATCCAGCTGGATCCGCGAAGCACAGCAATCCAGATCCAGAATAAAGGTCTCGACATCCAGTTTGGCCAGCAGCTCGCGCATGGTGGTATTTTCTACAATCCGGCCACGATCGATGATGCCGATATTGCGGCACAACATCTCGGCTTCTTCCAGATAGTGGGTCGTCAAGATGATGGTGACACCTTGTTCATTCAGCTGCTGCAGGAATTGCCACATAGAACGCCGGATTTCGATATCTACACCTGCGGTTGGCTCATCCAGGATCAGCAACTTGGGCTCATGCATTAAGGCGCGGGCAATCATCAGGCGTCGTTTCATGCCACCGGAAAGAGTCCGGGCCTGTTTGTCCCGTTTATCCCACAGATCCAGTTGCTTGAGATACTTTTCCGCCCGCTCGTGAGCCAGCGTCCGGGGCACGCCATAAAAGCCGGCCTGATTAACCACAATCTGCAGCACCTTCTCGAACTGGCTAAAGTTGAACTCCTGCGGCACCAGACCGATCTGTGATTTAGCCAGTTCCAGCTGGGTGTCAATGTCGTAACCGAAAACCCGAACGCTGCCGGCGCTCTTGTTGACCAGTGAGCTGATGATGCCGATGGTGGTGGACTTACCTGCGCCGTTCGGCCCGAGCAACGCATAAAAATCGCCCTGTTCGACGATTAAATCGATCCCCTTGAGCGCCTCGACGCCCCCTTTATAAGTCTTGTGAAGACCCTGTATCGTCAGCGCCTGCATCTGGCTCACGCTCCCCTGGAAATGGTGTGGTGAAAGGAATAATCGACCATTATAGCGGTCCATCCCTCAATAAAGCACAGACAAAAAAGGCGGCTTTATAGCCACCTTTCTAAGTTTGTTGCTCAACCGAAGCTCAGGTCTGTTATTTCAGCGGCACAACCTTGCCGATAAAACGCAAATTGCGATACTTCTGGGCATAGTCGATGCCGCAACCCACGACAAACTCGTCGGGAATCGCAAATCCGACCCACTCCACGGGGACTTGCACCTCGCGACGCGACGGCTTATCAAGCAAGGTACAGATCGCCAGTGATTTCGGCTCGCGCAGGCTCATGATGTCGCGCACCTTGTTCAGGGTATAGCCGGTATCGATGATATCCTCGACAATCAATACATCCTTGCCTTTGATCTCGTCATCCAGATCCTTAAGGATCCGCACTTCCCGCGAGCTGTTCATGCTGTTGCCATAACTGGAGGCAGTCATGAAATCCAAAGAGACCGGCACATCGATGTGTCGGCACAGATCCGCCAGAAACACACAAGAACCGCGCAACAGCCCCACCAGCACCAATTCGTCAGTCCCCTGGTAGCGGGCTGTGATGGCTTGTCCCAATTCAGATATCCGCTGTTGTACCTCTTGTTCAGAGATCAAAACGTCGACCCTGTGTTTCATGACTTGCTCCTGACTACTTTTGCTTCGGAATATTGTTGAAAATGGTTAAGATGGTCACGGATTTTATCACCAATCCCCAAGATTGGCTCGACAAAGTCCGGGATAAAAAGGGAGCGCACTGCCAGTTATAGGCAGGCTCTACAATAACAATTACAAGAGACACTAGTAGTTATGCAACATGCCACGGAACCACGTCGTCGCACCCGGCTCAGTCCAGATGCGCGTAGTCGACAATTGATGGATCATGCCATCGCCGTCTTTGCTCAACGGGGTATCGGTCGTGCTGGACACGCTGAAATCGCCGAACGGGCTAATGTTTCGGTCGCCACCGTATTCAACTATTTCCGCACCCGGGAAGAGTTGGTCGATGCGGTATTGGGCGAAGTTGAATCCTATCTCTACAATCTGGCACGCCAATCCCATAACCCGGATCTCAGCGCTCTGGCTTGTATCGAGCAGTTTATCGAACGCTATGTCGATGCCGCTTATGAGAAGGGTGACTACAATCTGATTGCTCTGGAGTGGGGAGCCTCCATCCGTGATGATGTCTGGCCACGATTCACGCTATTTTGTGAACGCATGCTGGAAATCACCACAGGCACTCTGCAGCGCGGCGAAAAAAATGGTGAATTCAAGCTTCATATGGACACTCAGTCGTTAGCTCAGCTGCTGAACAGCTTGTGCTTTCCGGCCAGCCAGATGATCTTCAAGACACCGCAACCACCCAAAGAGCAGGTCAAGGAGTTCATGCTGCGCGCCAGCCAGCTGGCTCTGGGGCTTCACTAACCCCAGACTCCTCTTGTGTAACAGCGCCAGAACCGGTTATTTATCCGATTCTGGCTGGTTTTCCTGCCACTGCAAACCCGAACCGACTCAAACCACGTCCGACCCAAGCCCGGCGACCCCGACTTGCCCCCAACGCTGTCCAATCGGCAACTCGATACCCAGATGATCCAGTACCCGCGCCACCATAAAATCCACCAGATCCGTCAACTCTTTTGGTTGGTGATAGAAACCGGGAGATGCCGGCATGATCACTACCCCCAGCTGGCTGAGCTTGAGCATGTTTTCCAAATGAATCGTCGAATAGGGAGTCTCCCGGGGCATCAGGATCAACTGTCCTCGCTCCTTGATCACCACATCCGCCGCCCGCTCAATCAGGTTATCCGAGGCGCCATGGGCAATGGCGCTCACAGTCCCCATAGAGCAGGGAGCGATCACCATTTGCTTTGGCGCCGCCGAGCCCGAGGCGACTGGAGAGAACCAGTCGAAACGCGAACTCAGACGCACACGCCCTTCAGGAGCCTGGAAGCGGCTCTCCAGCCAACGGGCGCAGGCATCCGCCTCGGCGGGCCACTCCTCGGATAATTCCGTAGCGATCACCACCCGGGCGGCATCAGACAGCAACAGATAGACCTGATAATCAGCGCGCAGCAAACACTCCAGCAGCCGGACTCCATAGCCAGCTCCCGAGGCTCCAGTCAGAGCCAGTGTAATCGTCTTGCGCGACAATGAGTGGCTCATAGCACCACCTGCTCATGATGGACATGGCTAGTCTGAAGGCGCTCCAGCAACTTGCCATGAATACCGCCAAAGCTGCCATTACTCATCACCAGGATCTGATCCCCCGATTTAGCCTCGGCCGCCAGATGATCCACCAGTGCCGCCAGATCATGAAACACGCGGGTCGGTACCGGAGCCTCCGCAGCAACCTTGCCAATATCCCAGCCCAGATCGCTTGGGGCAAACAGATAGGCTTTGTCGGCTCGAGCCAGACAGGCCGACAGCTCTTTTTGATGTACTCCCAACTTCATGGTATTGGAGCGCGGCTCCAGCACCGCCAGGATGCGCGCCTGACCAACTTTGGCCCGCAACCCGCCGAGCGTGGTTTCAATGGCAGTCGGATGGTGGGCAAAATCATCGTACACCTTGATACCAGCCACCTCCCCCTTGAGCTCCATGCGGCGTTTGGGCATCACAAAGCGGCTCATGGCAGCCACCGCATCGACCGGCAAAACTCCGGCATGGCGCGCCGCGGCTATGGCCATCAAGGCATTATGCACGTTGTGCTGACCCAGACCGCACCAGTTAAGCTCACCCACCCGAGCACCATCCAGCCAGACCTCGAATCGTGAGCCATCCGCCGCCAGTAATTTGGCCTGCCAATGAGCACCATCACCATCCACGCGCTCGACCTCACTCCAGCACCCCATCTTCAAGACCGCATCCAGGGTCCCACAGTGTGCCGGAGTCAGCAGGCGACCAGTCCCCGGCACGGTGCGTACCAGATGGTGAAATTGCCGCTGGATCGCCGCCAGATCTGGGAAGATATCCGCATGATCGTACTCTAGGTTGTTGAGGATCAGAGTGCGCGGCCGGTAATGGACAAACTTGGAACGCTTATCGAAGAAGGCGCAGTCGTACTCATCCGCCTCGATGACAAAAAATGGCGATTCACCCAATCGTGCCGAAACCGGGAAGTTCCCCGGTACCCCCCCGATAAGGAAACCAGGATTCAAGCCGACATCTTCCAGGATCCAGGCCAGCATGCTGGCGGTGCTGGTCTTGCCATGGGTTCCGGCAACCGCCAACACCCAGCGCTGCTGCAGCACATGATCCCGCAGCCACTCCGGGCCAGAGGTATAGGGCAGATTGCGATCCAGCACATACTCAACACAGGGGTTACCACGGCTCATGGCGTTACCGATGATGACCAGATCAGGCGCAGGTTCGAGTTGGGCCGGATCATAGCCCTGAATCAAGGTGATACCCTGCTCCTCCAGTTGCGTGCTCATCGGAGGATAGACATTGGCATCGGACCCGGTCACCCGATGCCCTAACTGCTTGGCTATGGCAGCAATCCCGCCCATGAAGGTGCCACAAATCCCCAGAACATGAATATGCATCGACTGCGTCCCCGAATGCGAAAGATAGGAGTATTGACGCCGCATTCTAGCAACGGAGCCCCCCTTTGGGCAGTGATGGGATGCGGCTGAACGAAGAATATGCCGCCGAGGTAGCCATTTAATCGCTGCTGGCTATAATACGGGCTCACTCGTTATCAACGCTTGTAGAAAGGAAATGCCATGAGCCTGAACCTGGTTCCCGCCGGCAAAGAACTGCCGGAAGATATCTATGTTGTCATCGAAATCCCGCAAAATGCTGACCCGATCAAGTACGAGATCGACAAGGAATCCGGCGCCGTATTCGTTGACCGTTTCATGGCGACTCCGATGTTCTACCCATGCAACTATGGCTACATCAACAACACCCTGTCTCTGGATGGAGATCCGGTTGATGTGCTGGTCCCGACTCCGTATCCGCTGGTTCCAGGCGCAGTCATCCGCTGCCGTCCGGTGGGCGTATTGAAGATGAGCGACGAAGCCGGTCAGGATGCCAAGCTGGTTGCCGTTCCCCACTCCAAGCTGACCAAGATGTATGATCACATTCAAGATGTGAACGACATCCCTGAACTGCTGAAGGGCCAAATCAAGCATTTCTTCGAGCGCTACAAAGAACTCGAAGCAGGCAAGTGGGTCAAGGTTGAAGGCTGGGGCGACAAGGCTGAAGCGATTGCCGAGATCGAAGCCTCCGTTGTGCGTTACAACGAAAGCAAGTAACAGACAAGATCTGCCTCTGTGAAGAGGGGATATAGAATAAACGCCACGTCTTCGCGTGGCGTTTTTTTTTACAGAATAACGAAATGAGTTACCCCAGCGGGATATGTCCCGGCTCGGCGGCCACACGTTGCAGCCACTCCTGAATAGCCGGGTAACGGGCCAAATCAAATCCACCCTCTGATGCGGCGTGGGTATAGGCATAGAGGGCAATATCCGCCACCGTATACCGCTCGGCCACCAGATAATCATGACGGCGTAGGTGTTGCTCCAGTACATCCAGCGCCAGATACCCCTTCGTCCACAGTGCAGGCAATTCAGCTTCACGCCCAGGAAAGAAACGCCGGATGGCGCGAGCCACGGCGATATAGGGTTCATGACTATATTGCTCGAAGAACATCCATTGCAGCACCTGAGCCCGGGCAAAACGATCAACCGGCCACAACGCCGAGCCTTCCGCCAGGTAACACAGGATCGCATTGGACTCTGGCAGGGTGCGGCCATCATCCAGCACCAGCAACGGCACCTTACCCGCCGGATTCAACGCCAGATACTCCGGAGTGTGGGTCGCCCCTTGTCGGGTATCTGTTTCTTGCCAGCGATACGCCAAGCCCAATTGAGTCAACAATAATTTGACCTTGTAGCAGTTCCCTGACTCCGCCATCCCATAGACCTGATACATACCACCTCCTTGTTAACAATATGGTTACAATACTGAGTTCAGATCCCCTTGCCCAGATAAAACTCAGTTTTGAAGGCCGCGTCTGGGCCAATAGTTGCCATGATGAAACGGTTGCGGCATCCGCCACTGGTAAGCCTCACTCAACAAGGCGACAATCGGCTTATGATTCGTGCCGATCGCTAAACCCGGCCCCAGGAAGCTGTATTCCATGAATAGACTCATCTCAATCCGAAATCTGTGCTGCACGGGGATCGGGCTTCTCCTGCTACTCCTCGCCGGATGCCGCGTCCAGGTCTCGGTGGGGGATCCTGTGCCTCCGGTCGATCCGGACCCGGACCATTACCACCCCCCGGTAGACACCAGCTGGCACCTGCAGTTGCAAGGAACTCCCCGCCTGGATGTTGCAGCCAGACTTTACGAACTCGATCTATTTGATACCTCGAGCCAGACCATAGCAGCGCTACACGCCCAGCAGCGCAGACTGCTTTGCTATTTCTCTGCAGGGAGCCTGGAGGAGTGGCGCGCGGATGCCGGCAGTTTCCCATCGTCAGTACAAGGCGAGCCTCTGGCGGATTGGCCCGGTGAAGTCTGGTTGGATATTCGCGACAGCAAAGTCCGTGAATTGATGCGAAAGCGCCTGCAGCTAGCTCGAAATAAAGGCTGTGACGGCGTCGATCCGGATAATGTGGATGGCTATCTGCAGAATAGCGGTTTTGCCCTCTCGGCCGCAGATCAACTGGATTACAACCGTTTCCTCGCCCGTGAAGCTCATGCTATGGGTCTTGCCATCGCGCTGAAAAATGACCTGCAGCAGATCACCTCTCTCGTCGACAGCTTCGATCTGGCAATCAATGAACAGTGCCATGCCTTTCAGGAATGCCACTACCTAGCCCCATTTATCCAGGCCGGTAAGCCGGTGTTGAATATCGAGTATGCGGATCGCTTTATGGCCGATGAGCGGAGTCAGCAGCAGCTCTGTGACGAAGCAGCAAGCCAGGGGTTGCAGACTCAAGTACTAACCCCGGCGCTTGATGGTACGGTCCGATTGCGCTGTTTTTAGCGCATCCCTGTGAACGGTATGACCATTCATCACACCGGATCCCCGGCGTGGACGGCAAATGGCTAACAAACAAAACGGCAACGCCAGTCACCGGAAGGAATAGCTGCCAGCCCACTGCATTCCATACGGTAGTGGTAATAGAAAGCCTCGCCCCAGGGGGTCAGCATCATCTCGCGGGTATATTCATGCGGCACTTCTTCAAGGGCATCCAGTTTGGCCATGGTTGGGCCATCGGCCACATAGATCTCACCCAGTACCGATTGCTGACCCGAGATGATGCCCGGGTATTCACCCAGATCAATGAGGTAAAAGTTGGGCGGGCTCCACCACTGCCCGAGATAGGCACTCTCCCTGAGCAGCCGATGATTCGACTCCCCTCGCCGCAAGGTGCCATAGACCCAAATCAGTGACATCCCTTATCTCCTCCACTTGCTTCATTCCCGTCGACCAATTGTGAAAAATCCGGACTGCCTCTAGAATCCCGTCCACTTGAGCAACCCGCTCTGTTGATTATAGGAAGTTTTTGTCATGCGCTGCTGCCTGATCCTGCTCGCGTTGCTGCCATCGCTCTGTCTTGCGCACAACCTCAAAGAAACGCAATTACTCCCCTCCGTTTCCATCGTCGACCAGGGGGAATTACAACTCCATGGCAAGAATTTTGCCTACCAAAACTGGAGCAGTGGCCAACTGAGTGGAAAAATCCGTCTGATTCAGCATATCGCCGGACGCAGCAGTGCCAAGGCGCTCAATGCACCGCTGATCGAGGCCATCAAAGCCGCTCGATTGCCCCAAGACAAGTACCAGACCACCACCATTATCAATCTGGATGATGCCCTGTTCGGAACCGGCAGTTTCGTGGTGAGCAGCGTAGAAAAGAGCAAACAGGAGTTTCCCTGGTCTTCCTTTGTGCTCGATGCTGACGGTCTCGTGCAACAAAAATGGGGATTAGCAACCGGCAGTTCGGCCATCATCCTTCTCAACCCACAAGGGCAGATCCTGTTCGTCAAGGATGGTCAGCTGACCGGTGCAGAGATGAACCAAGTCCTGGCGCTGATCCACAGCCAACTCTAAGCGCAAGCCACCAAATGACAAAACCCCGGTGTTAGGCCGGGGTCATGGATGTATCGGGTCAGCAAATAGTCAGAACACGAAATGACCTAACACGATCAAAATGGAGAGATAGGCAAGTAACAGGCACCACAACATGGGACTGGGTGTGCTCTTTTTCACGACATGGCACCTCCATGGATTACAACATCGCGTTAACAATATCACAACCATTTCTCAGGCCCCATAGCTGAGTGTCGATAGCCTCACATTTTTGCGGTGTTTTTTAGAGCAAAAACCCATCCGAGTCAGCTCAGGATGGGTTCAAGTCGCCATATGACGCTTAATTTGTACCCGGTAGCACGTAAACATTCAGCCCTGAGGCAAGATGCCACGAGCTTGCAACTGAGCCAGCAAGATGGCAACGCCCTGCTCGATACCCTGCCCGTGGTTCACCAGGTGGATATCTGCCTGCTCGGGGGCTTCATAGGGATCATCAATGCCGGTGAAATGCTTGATTTCCCCAGCCCGCGCCTTCTTGTAGAGCCCCTTGGGATCTCGTTGCTCACACTCACTCAGGGGAGTATCCACAAACACTTCGATGAACTCCCCTTCCGACAGACGTGCGCGAATCGCCGCCCGCTCGGCCCGATAGGGCGAGACAAACGCAGCCAGGACCACTAAACCGGCATCCACCATCAGCTTGGCCACCTCGCCGACCCGGCGCAGATTCTCCTGCCGATCGGCGGTCGCAAAGCCTAAGTCCGAACACAGGCCATGACGCACGTTATCCCCATCCAGCAAATAGGTATGGATACCCCGTTGCATGAGATCGGCTTCCAAGGCACCAGCCAGAGTCGATTTGCCGGAGCCGGAGAGGCCGGTAAACCATAACAGTGCCGGCTTATGGCCCTTCTGCGCCGAACGAGCCGCCTTATCGATAAAGTGCTGATGCCAGACGATGTTGTCGGTGGTCACTTGCGTTGTCATGTACACCTCTTATCAACCCCATCACGGCCCACACGGGCCGCGAAGGGGGATCCAACGGGACGTTACAGCTGGCTGATATCCAGCGCCTGCCAATGGGGGAAGTGCTTGCGCACCAGTGCGTTAAATTCCAGCTCGAACTCGCTGAAGGCCTGCTTGGTTTCCACGGTATCGGCCAAGGCCTCCACCACCATGCCTGCCCCTATGGTGACATTGCTCAGGCGGTCGATGACGATGAAGCTACCGGTATCCCGTACTTGTGTGTAGGGATCGACGCCCACGGCACTGGTCAAATCCAGTTCGACCAGACCAATCTCGTTGAGCTTAAGCTCGGAGGCCGCGTGCTGCTCCAGGGTATTCACATCGATGCGATGACGGATACTGGAGAATAACCCTTGTGTCTTTTTGGTTGCCAGCTTGATGTCGTACAAACGCCCCGTGGTGAGCGGTGATTCGGCCATCCACACTACATGGGCCAACACCCGCTTGCTGACTGCGGTCGGCGCATCGGGCGCCACCAGCAGATCGCCGCGGCTGATGTCGATCTCGTCTTTCAGGGTCACGGTAATGGCCTGACCGGCCTGGGCCTGATCCAGATCGCCATCAAAGGTGACGATGCGCTCGACCACGCTCTGTTTTCCCGAGGGCAGCACCTTCAGGGTATCACCCGGCTTCAAGATACCAGCGGCCAGGGTGCCCATATAGCCACGGAAGTTGAGATCCGGGCGGCTGACCAGTTGCACCGGCAGACGCGCAGGCAACTCATTGTTATGGGCGCCCACTTCGGCATTTTCCAGCAGGCTCAGCAGAGGCTCTCCCTGATACCAGGGGGAGCGATCGCTCAAAGTCACCAGGTTGTCGCCGTCTACAGCCGACAGCGGCACCACCTTGATATCGATAGCCGGCAGCGCGGCGGCAAAAGCCAGGTACTCGGCTTTGATGCGCTGGAAGGTCGCTTCATCGAAATCCACCAGATCCATCTTGTTGATGGCCACAATAAACTGGCGGATCCCCAGCAGGCTGGCGATAAAGCTGTGACGACGGGTCTGCTCCAGCACCCCCTTGCGGGCATCGATGAGGATGATGGCCAAGTCACAGGTGGAGGCACCGGTGGCCATGTTGCGGGTGTACTGCTCATGGCCCGGGGTATCGGCAATGATGAACTTGCGCTTGGTGGTGGAGAAGTAGCGATAGGCCACATCTATGGTGATGCCCTGCTCCCGCTCGGCCTGCAAGCCATCCACCAGCAGGGCGAAGTCCAGCTTCTCGCCCCGTGTGCCCACCTTCTGGCTATCGGAATGCAGGCTCTTGAGTTGATCCTCGTACACCTGACGGGAGTCATGCAGCAGACGGCCGATCAGGGTACTCTTGCCGTCATCCACGCTGCCGCAGGTCAGAAACCGTAGCAGACTCTTGTGCTGTTGTTGTTGCAGATACTCTTCGATGCTTCCGCTTTGTTTGATCTCTTCGGCAATGGCACTGTTCATCATCTTCTTCCTTTCAAATTCTGCTCTGGTGACTATCTATGCCTTGGGGACTAGAAGTAGCCCTGACGCTTCTTCAGCTCCATGGAGCCAGCCCCGTCATTGTCGATCACTCGCCCCTGACGCTCGGAGCTGGTGGAGACCAGCATCTCCCCGATGATCTCCGGCAAGGTGGTGGCATGGGACTCGATAGCCCCGGTCAGCGGATAGCAACCCAGAGTCCGGAAACGCACCCACTCCTGCTTGGGCACTTCGCCCTCGGCCAGCGGCATACGATCGTCATCCACCATGATGGTGACGCCATCGCGTTCCACCACAGGGCGTGGTTTGGCGAAATAAAGCGGCACGATCTCGATGTTTTCCAGGTAGATGTATTGCCAGATATCCAGCTCAGTCCAGTTAGAGAGCGGGAAGACACGGATGCTTTCGCCCTTGTTGACCTGACCGTTGTACAGACGCCACAGCTCGGGGCGCTGGTTTTTGGGATCCCAGGCGTGGTTCTTGTCACGGAAGGAGTAAACCCGCTCCTTGGCCCGGGACTTCTCTTCATCACGACGCGCGCCGCCAAAGGCGGCATCAAAACCATACTGGTTCAGCGCCTGCTTCAAGCCTTCGGTCTTCATGATGTCGGTGTGCTTGGCACTGCCGTGGACAAAGGGGTTGATCCCCATGGCCAGCCCGTCCGGATTCTTATGGACGATCAGATCCATGTCGTACTTCTTCACGGTCGCATCGCGAAACTCGATCATCTCGCGGAACTTCCAGTTGGTATCGACATGCAGCAACGGAAAGGGCAACTTGCCCGGATAGAACGCCTTGCGAGCCAGATGCAGCATCACCGAGGAGTCCTTACCGATGGAGTAGAGCATTACCGGATTTTCAAACTCGGCCGCGACCTCACGGATGATGTGAATGCTCTCGGCTTCCAGTTGCTTTAAATGGGTCAGTCTTGCTGCATCCAATGGTTGTGTCATGCCTTGCGACTCCTCTTGCATTCAATCCTGCGCAAACCGTGCGCTTAAATTCCGCGATGATGGCTCTAGGCCAGATTCACCAGATGTTCCGAACCGCTAGCCCCCAGGGCACTACCCTGCTGACCGCTAAACCAACTCAGGCTATCGGCCAGCGCCGCCACCTCACCCACCACGATGAGTGATGGACTGCGTGCGCCCTGGGCCAATTCAGCCAAATTCTGTAACTCGCCCCGGATCACCCGCTGCTCGGGGGTAGTACCCCGTTCGATCAACGCCACCGGTGTATCAGGAGACCGCCCATGGGCCAGTAATTTTTGCTGGATCACCGGCGAAGAAATCAGCCCCATATAGATCACCAGGGTCTGATTGCTGGCCGCCAGGGCTGGCCAATCGGCCTCCTGACCATCCTTCTGACAATGTCCGGTGATAAACACCGCACTCTGGGCATGAGCCCTGTGGGTCAGCGGAATACCGGCATAGGCGGTAGCCCCCGCCGCTGCTGTGATACCCGGTACCACCGAGAAGGGGATCCCCGCCGCCTTGGCGGCTTCGAGCTCTTCGGCACCGCGACCAAACATGAAGGGGTCACCACCTTTGAGGCGCACCACACGCTTGCCTGCACGTGCATGCTCCAGCAATAACTCATTGATTTCGTGTTGTGGCACGCTATGCGCCCCAGCCTTCTTGCCGACGCTGATCCGTTCGGCATCGCGGCGAATAAGGTTCAGCACCTCCGGCGATACCAGCTGGTCATAGAGCACCACCTCGGCCTGCTGGATCTGCTGCAACCCCTTGAGTGTCAACAAACCTGCATCACCGGGACCTGCCCCCACCAGCACGATTTCACCACCCTGCTGCTCGGTATGGGCTAACTCGTTCGCCAGCCAGGCGCGACCACCGGCTTCGTCACCACTTTGCAACAAGGCTGCCAGTCGGGAGGAGGCAAAAGCCCGCTCCCAGTAACGACGTCGCTCGCTGATGGAATCAAAGGCGGCTTTGACCTTGCCACGCAACTCGCCGGACAGGCGAGCAAGAGTTCCCAGATGGCTGGGCAACAGAGCTTCGAGTCGTTCGCGCAACAATCGGGCCAGTACCGGAGCAGCCCCGCCACTGGAGACCGCCACCATGATAGGAGAGCGGTCGATAATAGAAGGAAAGATAAAGCTGGAACGGGCCGGATCATCCACCACGTTGACCCACAGACCCGCGGCCTCGGCGGCGGCAGCCACTGCCGCATTCACGGCCTCGTCATCGGTGGCGGCAATCACCAACCGCTGACCCGCCAATTGTTCAGCGCTAAACTCGGCGGCCAGATGATATAGAGCAGCTGCATCAGCCAGCTCCTGTAATTCTTCATGCAAGCAGGGAGCAACGATGGTGAGCCTGGCTCCGGCATCCAGTAACAGACGAGCCTTCCGCAACGCCACATCACCGCCACCCACCAGCAAGATGGGACGCTCGGCGACCTTGGCAAACAGGGGTAAGTACTCCATCGTCTTCTCTCCTACGCATTTTCAGTGTGAATATAAGGTTCGCAGTTAAGCGCATAAAATAATAAAAACGCACTTTTTATACTTATTGGTTATTAAGAACGTCCACTTCGTCCCATCCTCGTACTGAACCAACCAGAAATGACGACAAAAAATCAGAATGATGGCTATTTTCTCTAGACAAACCACAACGTCATGAAGCGGAAAGGGAGTAGGATCGAGCCTCGATAAGCTCCCCTTTCACAGATGAGGAACAACCTATGCTGCCAGATGGCAATCTGATCGGGATCATAGTGGTGGTCGCCGCCGTGGTCATCTTCATTCAGGCCGGTGTCAAGATAGTACCACAGGGCTATAACTGGACGGTCGAGCGCTTCGGCCGCTACACCGGCACTCTGCAACCCGGGTTCAATATCCTGATCCCCTTTGTCGACAAAGTGGGGCGCCGCATCAATATGATGGAGCAGGTGATGGATATCCCGCCTCAGGAGGTGATCAGCCGCGACAACGCCAATGTCACCATAGATGCGGTGAGCTTCGTACAGGTGATTGAAGCGCACAAGGCAGCCTACGAGGTGAGCGATCTGATGCAGGCCATCCGCAACCTGACCATGACCAATATCCGGACCGTGCTCGGTGCCATGGAGCTGGATCAGATGCTCTCCCAGCGCGATACCATCAACGAAAAACTGCTGATGACCATGGATGCCGCCACCAGCCCGTGGGGTGTCAAGTTCACCCGCATTGAAATCCGCGACGTCAAACCGCCTCTGGATTTGATCGAAGCGATGAACGCCCAGATGAAGGCCGAGCGGCAGAAACGCGCCGAGATCCTCGAAGCCGAAGGGGTTCGGCAGTCCCGGATCCTCAAGGCCGAGGGCGAAAAGCAATCGCAGATCCTCAAGGCCGAAGGCGAGCGTCAGGCTGCGTTCCTCGCCGCAGAAGCCCGGGAGCGTCAGGCGGAAGCCGAAGCCAAGGCAACCGAGATGGTCTCCGAAGCGATCGCCAAAGGCAGTAGCCAGGCGATCAACTACTTCGTGGCGCAAAAATATACCGAAGCGCTGACCCGCATTGGTGACAGCCCGAATAGCAAGATCATCATGATGCCGCTGGAAGCCAGCTCCCTCATCGGTGCCATTGGCGGTATCAGCGAACTGTTCAAGTCGGCGACGAATGACAAACCGAGCCAGGCCACGCCCCCGGCCGCCCCCCATGAGGAGACTGCAGGATGGCGTTCCTGACCGAGTTGAACTGGCTTCACTGGCTGATCCTGGGCGGTGCCCTGCTCATCCTCGAGCTGCTGGGCGGAGCTGGTTACTTGCTATGGCTAGGTCTGGCCGCGCTTAGTGTAGCGGGTCTGGTCGCCTTGTTGCCCCTGGGATGGGTCGGTCAGTGGCTGCTGTTTTCGCTGCTGGCGCTGCTGTTTACCGGCGGCTGGTGGTACTGGCAACGACAACGATTGCAAGGCAAGCACCATGATCCGGCCAGTCAGCTCAATCAGCGCCCCCAACAATGGCTGGGGCAAGAGGCAATCCTGCAACAGGACGTGGTGAATGGCTTAAGTCGGGTCCGACTCGGTGACAGCGTCTGGCCGGTTCGTTGCAAGCAACATCTGGTTGCCGGTGCGGCTGTACGGGTAACGGCGGTGGATGGCATCACTTTGATTGTCGAAGCCCTCGAGCCTCAGGACTAAACTAAGCGACGTGTTTCTTTGCGCATCCCCTCGGTAGTCCACTGCCGAGGGGACAGCCGCTCAATGCATCAACTGCCCTGCTCCACCAATGCCAGACGAATACCCAGCAACACGAACATGCCGCCAACAGAACGATTCAGCCAGTGACTCCAACTCTGGCTCTGCCGTAGCCGGTGACCGGCCTTGGCACTGAACCACGCCAGTACCGCACACCAGAGCATGGAATTCACATCGAAGAGCGCACCCAGAAAAATAAACGCCAGCATCTTGCTCGGGGCGTCATGACTAATGAATTGGGGAACAAAAGCCAGGAAAAACAGCGCCACCTTGGGATTCAGCACATTGGTGATAAAACCCTGACGAAAGATGCGCCACAGCGGCAGAGATAGCTCGCTCGAGGGCGCAGCCTGGGTTTGCACCTTGGCCCGCAACAGGCCAATCCCCAGCCATAGCAGGTAAGCCGCCCCGACCAGTTTCACCACCAGAAATGCCATGGCCGAGGCAGCCAGCAGAGCGGCCAAACCAAGCGCAGCAGCTAGGACATGGACAAAAACGCCACACCCAATCCCCAGACTGGCCACCATACCCGCGCGCCAACCCTGTTGCAGGCTGCGTGCCGCGATGTAGATATTATCCGGCCCCGGGGTCACATTTAGAACAAACCCAGAGACGACGAATAACCAGAGATCATGAGTACCAAACATGGGGCCATTCCTGTGACTGAACATTCCTGAAAATCAGTGCAACAAATTACCGCTGGCAGGGCAAGCGGATCCACACACATCTGGTGGGTGGATTTCGGGGGTCGAATACTGCTGCTGTGTGTCAGGACTCACACTAGGACCTGAGTCCGACGCCTAATCTGGACATCAATCAACCGGATTGTCGTCGGTTGATGTCGCCGCATGCCCACACCACGATTGGCGCAACGAATCAAGTCCGAGGGTAGTCGTTACGGCACACTGTTCCTCGACCTCTGCCATCGGCATCGCCGATCTGTTCATGACCAAGGAGACCTGCATGACTCGACGCACGCTTATTCAATGGCGGCAACTCCCCCTGTTGCTACTGGGTATCACCCTCTCATTCACAACTCAGGCCGAACTCTATGCCGGGCAGCAGTGGCTGAACCATGTGAAACAGGATCTGGCGCCCTTCTGGTATGAGGCTGCGGCCACGGTAACCGACGGCGCATTCCCCAGCTTTCTGTGTAACGATGCTTCGGCGCCAAGCACCGAGCAGTTGCTTTCGGCAACCGCAACTCTGTGCCCGGAGCTGGCTCAGGCACCCGATTGGATCAAGGAGGGCTTCCCCTATCAGTGGACACGGATGGTCTCCCGCCAGACGTTTGCCTACGGCGTCATCTTCCATATGACGGGCGACCCCAAGGCACTAGAGCTGGCCCGACAAGGGGTGGACTTCATCCGCCACAAAGCGCTATTGCCCAACGGGGATGTGATCGGAAAATTCAAGCATGGTCAGCCAGCCGATGAGCCCGAGGATCGCACCAGTCAGGATCTGGCCTATGCCCAACTCGGCATGGCGTTCTACTACTACCTGACCCGGGACCCGGCCGTATTGGCCGACATCGAAAAAGTGCACAACTACATCTTCACTCACTATCGGGATGAAAAGCAGCAACGCCTGACCTGGTATCCCACCAGCCGCCACACCACTCAGCAGGTCGAGCTGGTGGCCCAGCTCGATCAGCTCAACGCCTACATGGTGCTGCTCACGCCGCTACTCCCCGCCAAGGAGCAGCAACGCTGGAGCGAGCAAATGGGCTGGCTCAGCACCGCCATAGTCCGCGACTTCTATTATCCGCAAGAACAACGATTTTTTGGTTATATCCATGATGACTCAGGCCGTGCGGCTGATGCCCGCCACGCCGATTTTGGTCATACCATCAAGAGCTTCTGGATGCTCTATCTGGTGGCGAGGCAGCGACATGACATACTGCTCCAGCAGTTTGCCGAAGGCGGGATCTACAACATTCTCAAGCGCGCCTACCGCCAGGATCTGCTGAAAAATATCCCGCTGCCAGAAGCCGTCGATCCCCAGCATGCCAACGATGTGGTGGGTTGGTGGGGCAATGGCGATGGTCGGGATGGCACTGCCTGGTGGGAATATGCCGAGCTGGATCAGGCCGCTGCCACCCTGGGTCTGCAGCAGGCCATGCCACGCCAATACCTCTATCTGACCTGGCCAAGCTGGTTCAGCGCCTTTGTCGATCAGGAACATGGCGAAGTCTGGGGCTGGATTGGAGACCGGGGCAGTGCCAAGGTCCATCTGTGGAAGAATGGCTATCACTCCCTGGAACATGCCCTGATTGGTTATTTGACCGGGAACAGCTTTCAGCATCAGGCCATGACCCTCTACTTTGCAACGCCCATCCAGATTGCACCGTCGCAACCCATCTATTACTACCGTGGTGACATTACGGATGCCAAGGCTGTCGGCTCCTCACCCTCCGGCATGCCGCTGTGGCAAGCCACCATAAAACAACTGCACTAGAGGGAAACAGGGGCCCTTACCGGCCCCCTACTGTTGAAATACACGACGCAACAGATCCACCTGGTTGCCTCGCGTCAAACCAGCCGACGGAGGATCCCGCAACAATAAAAAAGGAGCGCTGAGGCGCTCCTTCTCGTTTGGCAGCATCAAGACTCCGGCTGTCACACCGCAGCATAGCTTGTACTAAACCTTGAATTGACGGACTCGACTGGCCAACTGCTGGGCCAATTCACTAAGATCATTACCGGTCTGCATCACGGTGCCAGAAAGCGCGGCACCCTCTTCGGTCAAACTATTGAGCTCGGACACACTGCGATTGACCTCATCCATCACAGCCCCCTGCTGCTCGGTTGCCGATGCAATCTGGAAATTCATATCCAAGACCTGAGTCACCAGTTGCTGGATCTCGGTCAGGGAATCCCGGCTCTTATCCACCATGCCCAAGGTTTCTCCCATTTGCTGACTGCCGCGATCCATGGCCTGCACTGCGCTTTGCACTCCCTGTTTCAGCGACGCAATCATCTGCTGGATATCCTCGGTCGAGCGCTGGGTTCGGCTCGCCAGGGTCCGTACTTCATCGGCAACAACAGCAAATCCGCGGCCTTGTTCACCGGCACGAGCCGCCTCGATCGCCGCATTCAACGCCAACAGGTTGGTCTGCTCGGCAATCCCGCGGATCACATCCAGTACCGAGGTAATTTTTTCAGATTCATCCGCCAGTTGGGCCACCATCTTGGCGGCATCCTGAATACTGCCGGATAACTGACGATTCATTTCAACGTTGCGATTCAGCAACTCCATCCCCTGAGTCGCGCTGCTCTGGGCGTGGTGGGTTTGATCAGAGGTCTGCTGGGCGTGGCGCGATATATCATGCACCGCTTGATTGATTTCATTGAATGCCGTGACCAGGGATGCCAGCTGGACTCGCTGACTCTCGCTGATATGGTCCACCTGCATCGAAATCTGCCGTAAACCGCCGGTACTCTCTTCCAGACAGTTCACGTCACCGAGCAGCTCCCGAATCAAGCTCTGCAGCTGATCCAGAAAACGGTTGAAACCACGGGATAACTTGCCCAGCTCATCCTTAGAGGTCACCGGCAAGCGACTGACCAGATCGCCCTCACCACGACTAATGTCTTCAACCTTCTCATAGACCGCCAGAATCGCATCCACAATCAGCTTAGGACCGAAGTAGATCAGTAATACCCCGATGACGAGCGAGAAGGCAAGCAAAGCCAGGGTCCAGAATTGACTACTATCCGCCATCTCATCGGATGCCTGATGCAATGTCACCGCAAGCTTTTCATCCAGCTCACCAGCCAGATTGTATTGTTCACGCAGGGTGGAAAACTTGTCTCCCAGCTCGTGATGCAACCTCATGGCGTCTTCGAGGTTTCCTTGTTCCGCCAGCTTGAAGACCTGCTCAGCTCCCGCCTGCCAGCTGCTGAATAGTTGAGGAAACTGCTGTAGTTGTCCGGTCACCTCAGGATAATCCGCCATCAAGGTTAGAAATTTTTCCATCCGCTCTTTGGCTTGTTGAACATTTTCGGCAAAATCCTGCTTGTACCCCGCCGCCTTGTCGCCCTTGCCTTGCGCCAACAGAAAATCTTGTTGTGCCGTCAAAGCTTGGTACAAATCCCGATCCGCGTTTATCACCACGCCCTGTCCGGGCATCAAGGTGCCAGCAAATAATTGGGTATTGCCTTGTAATCGATCCAGCGCAAAGTAGTTGATCCCACCGATGGCGAGGATGAACAGGGTTAACAGCACCAGACCAAATGCCGCCTTGATGCGAATACTCATAGCGTTAAACAACATACCTCATCCCCTTTACTATCCGCTGACCCGATGAAACTGGCGCCACAAAACGACCATTGACGTCCATCATCCTGTTTTTACTCACACAACTGCCTTTACTATAGTTCAGCCGAACCAGATGGCAGGGCTGACGCACGCTATTTCTGACGCAAGACCTGCTCAATATTGATACCCAGTGTCAAGACTCCCACAGGAAGGGATACTCCTGATTGCCAGAGCGGATAACTGACATGCGTTAGAAAACGATGGCTAGAGTCATCGAAGCGGATGACTCCGACGTTCCCTCCCGCCGTATCAATCCAACTGATGCTCCGCTGCGAGTTGTGTGGTTTTGCTGCCAAGGCAAAAGTCTGGGTAAACTTTTCCTCATCCCCTTGCCAGTAGTCCGAGGTTATTTGTGCACTGGCAACCAATAAACCTTGGGCATCGGTAATAAACACCTCGGTATAACGGTCATCCTGAGCGCCCAACCAACTGTTCAGACGCTGAGAGAGTGAATTATGCAACACCTCGGACATCCACGCGGGCAGCGGTTGTTGCGCCGCGATGACACGCTGCCACTCGCCATCCAACTGCTGAAAAACCGATGGGCTCCAGGCGCCATGCTGAGCATTGGCCGCTTGTACTCGGGTCAGCACATCGGATGAACTTCGTAGCGTCGCTGAATCCTGCTGTGACAAGTGGCGCAAGACGGCAGCCTCCTCCTGACTCAGGCGTAGGTTGCCGATATTGCAGAGAGAAATCGCAGCATTGAAGCGATGGATAAAGTCGGGGGTTTGCTGCAAAAAATGGTTTGAAAAATAAACCCCCAACGGTGCATAGCGCTCAAATTGTCTGGCTAACGGTTGGTTGAGCCCCATCTGCTGCTCAAGCGCTTGCATCATGACCTGGCGATCCACCAACAGGGTGTCGATACGGCGAATACTCAATAACCGCAGCAGACTGGAGAGTTGGTTCACCGATTGTGCAATCGGGATCTGGTGCTCCTGCAACCATCCTTCCTGGTTACTCCCTCGTAAGACTCCGATACGTACCGTAGAGGGAAAGCCAGGGCGTTGAAACAAGTGGCTGTCAAAGGCAAACCAGAACCACTTTTCCAGCATTAAGGGAGCCGAGAGCCGGGCATAAGGCTCCATCTCCGGCAACTGCATCACACTGAAGAAGCCATCGGACTGACCGCTGCGTAAATTATTCTTTGCCCGCTTCCAGGGGACTATGTTGGTGGTGTATGTCATCTGCAACTGCTGCAAGGCACATTGCAAGACTTCGACCGCACTGCCCTTGAGTTGGCCATCGATCATCACCTGATAGGGAGGCACCAGTGTCGTGTCCAGATGTAATCCCGACTCATCCGCTCTCGATGCAGTGAATAAACAGCACAGTAACAGCCAGATACAACGCACAGACTTCTCCCGTCAGTCATCTGTATTTATTCTGGGTCAAGCCCTTGCATTGTCCAGGCAATCCCAACGGAATAGCACGGACTCCATTCATCCGCGACGCGCTTGCGATTTAGCCGTCGTCCGTAATTGCTGGTGCCAGGTTATCTGTCGATAGGCGACATAATATTTCAGTATGTTCCGGACATAGCGCACCGGCTCAGCCCCTAGCTCGCGGGCGACGACCACCTCGACCTGACCAAACCAGCGATTGGGATCCCGTCCCTGCTCACGAGCCTTTTGCCGCATACGCGCAATTGCCGTCGGACCGGCATTGTAGGCAGCCAACGAAAACAGGGTCTGATTCATCTCATCAATCTCGGGCGCCGCGAAATACTTGTCGTGCATCTGGCGCATATATTTGACCCCGGCATGGATATTGGGCTCCAGCTGCCGGATATCGCCGACTTGCATCGCATCCCCAGTCGGTGGCATCAATTGCATGACGCCGATGGCGCCACGAGCCGAACGTTGTTGCTGATCCAGCCGCGACTCCTGATACCCCTGCGCCAACAACATCAGATGATCGAAGCGATAATCCAGCCCATAACGTCGAAACAGCTCATGGATGGGTTTAACCTTTTGCCACTCGCTGATGCCATGTACCGGCCCCTGACGAGCAATCCGTTGCTGATATTCAGCAAACTTCAGCGCCATCAGGTGCTGTTTTTTCGCACTCTGCTGGAATCCGGCCAGCAACGCCGCCAACTGGGGGCTCTGGGGACGAATGGCCCAGCCGATCTGTGCCTGCTGCCGCAACACAAGCTCAGGATAGATGCGGATTTGTGGGTAGACCGACTGCCACAAACGAGCCTTCCAATCATCCATGATAGAAAAATCGATGAGACCGGCATTCAGCATCTCCAGCAGATCCTCATCCTCCAGCGCTTCGGGAACTATCAAGGCTTCCGCCCGTGGTCGTCCCGCCTTGATCAAGCGACTATTGAGTTTTTCGATGCTGCTGAAATAGCTACTGGAGCGACGAACCGCCAGCATACGCGTTGCCAGATCCCGCTCATCCTGAAGCCGGGGAGCAGCAGCAGATGCCACCAGCACTTCATTCTGGTAATGGCCAAGCTGAGGTACGAAATCGACTTCACTTTGACGCTGGGGCGTCACCGTCAGGTTACCAATCGCCACATCGCCCACCCCCTCCACCACACCGGAGATCAGCTGGTCACGCTCGACGGGGATCGCCAGCACCGAAATCGGATGACGCCCGGTTTTCAGCGTCTTGTTCAGATAAAGTTCCAGCTCTGCCAACACATCGGCGCTGATGCCACGCGTACGGCCATTATCGTTGTAGAAGAAGGTCCGACTGTAAGGTACCAGAACCCGTAGAATCCGCCGCTTGCGGATTTCGGGCCAGTCGCCAAACAATGGCTGAGCTACGCGGTCCCAATAGGCTGGAATGGATTCAGCCCTCCGGGTCACATCAGGATCGAGTGCCGACTCGCCAAGCGCAGACTCGGTAGCCCCGGCTACGGCCTCGGCAAACGCCTCCTCCTCTGGAGTAGTAGCCCCAGGCTTGAGCAACCACCACAGTCCGGCGCCCAGCAACAGAACAACCAGCAACACCACCCACCGCTTACGCCACATTGACAGCAACTCCATTTGCCACGCCTCACTCATCAAAGCCTCAGGATAGAGTGCTTACCAGAGGTAACCGATGCCCACACCACCCGACCATTGATCCCGATCCCCGCGTTCGCTGACAATCGGACTGTTCGCCGCATCCCCCAGCAGGTGCTGGCAGAAGATGCCGCTCCCCAACATCCAGCGCTCCGAGACCCGCCACATCACGGCAGGCCAGAGATAGACCTGACGCAGGCCGGAACCCGCCTCGAACTGAGGCAGGCCACTGACGGCTGCATCCGCGCCATTGATACTGAATGACTGTTGCATATAGTCATCATCAGACCAACTAAAGCCAGTTCCCAACCCCACGAACAGGGTATAACTCAAGGGCACCCAGACGCTGGCAAACGGGCTGAGACTGCTGCCTTCGGTCTGACCCAGCACACTTTTGGTCGCCATCACACCCGCGCGGACCCGATAGGGGATCCCGGTCGTCTGCAGATAGTGCCAGCCCACATAACCACCAGCCTCCAAACCCATGCCGATCTCTGGCAGGGTCGCCACCACAGGATCCGTTACATCACTGCGACCCAGGCGGACATTCAGCACCGGGCCCGCTTCCCAATGCTCATCCGTGATGAGATTGGCATCGGCATAGGGACCATACCATTCGACAAAACGCCCGCCATCCAGGCTGACCCGGGCCCCCGGCACCGCACCCGCCATGCTGTCACTGGCTCCGTACCACTCGGTGGTGACCCCGGCGCCGACGCCGAAGAAATTCGGTACCACATCATCCAGTGACATCCCTATCGCGACCACTGGCTGACTCGCCCCAGATAAGCAGGCCAAACCGATGGCCAGTATGCGCATCGTCCTTTGCATCTCAAACTCCTGTCGTTGCGTGATCGTCCTTGTTCGCCACTCCTAGCTGCCATTGACCCGCGATGGCGGAGGCTGCTTTGACTCTCGTCAATCTACCCGATCCGCCCCCTATCCGTCCGATACCGATTCAGGATCTGTGATGATGAAATTCTCAGCCCGATGATTTCTTCGCTGCTGGCCCATTTCTATCCTGTTCGAACGAAAAAAAAGGCCTCGATAGAGGCCTTAAAGGGATTCAGAGTTGGTATTGCTGCGCCAGCCGTCGCTTCTGAACGTATAACGCCAACAATTCCGTCTGGCTCTTGCCGGCATTGTCATAAAACAGGGCGCCCCCCTCCTGCAGCGCCGCAAACCGCGAGCGAATACACTGCTCGACAAAATCCAGCCGCTGCAGAGTAAAACGCGAACAGCTCTTGCCGTGTAGGTCATCTTCAATATCCAGGACCTGGGAGCGAAAGTTTTCCACTTCGAACAGGCTCGCCAAGGCCTGAGGATCCTGCAACGCCTGTTGCCAGCGGTTGATGAAAGAGGCTACCCAGGCTAACACCGTTGAACTGGCGCCCTGGGACTGCAACCAGGCCAGTTTCTGCTGATAGATCTCGAGGGCCACCACCTTCAATTCGCGGTATAGGGCCAGTTGTGCGGCGTTATCCATGGTCTGGCGATGCCGTAGCAGCCAGCCGAAAAAATTGCGGGTCTCGAACCGCTCACAGGCATGAAACAGCGGATCACTCTGGCCATTGCTGTTGAAATCGACCAAGGGATCAAATGGGTACATATAGCCAAAATCGAACAAGCCGATCTGGCCCTGATCCTCGATAATATTCCCCGGACACAGATCCCACTCCATCAACCCCGCCTCCTCACAGGCCACGACAGTGCTCAGGATCTGGCGAAAAATATCCGCATTGAAGTGATCGAGCGGTCGCCCAGGCAACCAGGGCGAGAGAATGATCCCCAAGCGATAATCGGCATACAGGGTAGGAACTATGTGGGTCAGGCGCCTCGTCCAGACCGGATCCGCTTTCAGACGGGTAAAGTCGGCGCGGCGCTGGACCTCGTTCAAAAACGAAGTCTCGCCATCAATGTTACGCACCAGAGACTCTGGCCGCCGCTGTTTCAGGGTGTAATGCACACCATCAACACAGAGATGCAGCACCTGCGCCGTCAGGCCGCCGCCAAAGTGTTCCAGAACCAGCGGCGAATCCACAGGCAGTCGAGCAAGTTCGGCGGGCGTCAACGGGCAGTTAGCACTATCACCCACGATCAGGTTCTGATCACTGGCGACAAAGGCCAGTTGTGCTTGTTGGCGGGCATGGACATGAGCATTCATGGTAAAGATCCTTCCGGGTAATGATGGGACAACGAGGAGCGGGATGACTTCCATTTCATCTGCCCACCTTCATTCTGGTCGTTCACGACGGGAGGTGTATCCGCCACCGTGATGGAAGCTGAGGGTGGAAACGGGGCCTGACGCATTGAGTCCAATCCTTGAGGCGTTAAGATAGCCGTTATCCGTTTCACTCCCGGTCATAGACCGCTACCCGAGTCCGTCATGATGATGCAGCACCCAGAGCCGTCCCCGTCCCTCGCCCCCGTCGCCGTCACTCGGGCTGCCCCCCGTTTGTCGACGTTGCTGCATGCCTTAGAGCATCACACCCTGGTCTGTGCCTGTGCTCCTCATGGTTACGATCAGGCCAGTCTGTGCCGGGATCTGACGGCTCTATGGCCACACCCGGTAACATTATGGCCGCAGTTGCCGCAAGACGAGGCGCTGCTGCTGGCCGAACTCGATGCTCTGCCCACCGAGCAACAACAGACGCTGGCCACCTGGCTGCTCCATCATCCCGAACAACCCGCGCTACTGGTCTCGGCTCCCTGCTCTGCTCTGGAAGGACAACTCAGAGCCGCCGGATTAACCCCGTCACGATTGGACGCCAGCCATCTGAACTGGGGTAAACCCGAGCTGGCGATGTGGCTGCCGAGCCAGGGGATCGCCATCGCCGAAGCGGACTCCTGGTTACCGCTCCTGGGCGAATGGCCACTGGCCTGGCAGCTCTGGCAACAAGCCCGCGCTTGCGCTGGCAATACCGCAGCCTTGCTGGAACGTTGGGGGCTGGAGTACCTGACGCAAACCCTGAACCAGCTGCCTGCTCCGCTGCCCGAGGCGCTGGCGTTGCAGGCCGACTATCCGCAACTGGATGAGGCCCGCGTGTTACTGCTGGCCGGTTGCAGCCGCGGGCAGTGGCAGCCGCTACGCTGCAAACTGCTCAATGCTGGCTGGTTGCTGGAAGAGGCTCATGGTGATCGCTGGCAGCCCTGGATTGCCCAGCTACTCAGGGTCTGGCGCGAACAACCCCACCTCGATTGGGAACCGCTCAGTCAGTTACTGGCCGATCTCCCGTTAAGCGAAATCATCGAGCTGTTACCGGCCGAGCCCTTGCCGCAACTGGAGCTGTCTTTGCTCTCTCGCATCGGGCTGAGCTGTCTGGAGCAGAGCCATGGTCCCTGGTTGGCCTCCCGCCTGGCAGCCCTGCCCCGCCTCTGGCTGCAACAGCAACCGGGACTCTGTCTGTTGCAAGCTTGGCTGGAAATGGAAGTCTCACGGCGTTCGGATCGCGCCGAAGAGCTGCTCAACCGTCTGATGGCGCACCCCTTACCCGAAGCCGAAGCCCGTAGCGCCCGACTGCTCAAGGCAATGGTCAGCTTCAACTTTGATCATCTGCAATGCGCCATCACCCAGTTGGCCGAACTGGATGATCTGCCGCAATCCTTGCAAGCGCCCTATCAGCTGACCCAGGCCAGTTGTCTGCTCTACACCGGCCAACTGAGCCGGGCGCGCGCCATGCTGGAATTGCTGGTGAGCTGGGCCGATTGCCAGCGACAATTTCACCTCAAACTGGTGGGCTGGTATCGCCTGGCCCAACTCCATTTCTATCAAGGGGATTGGCAGCAGAGCGGTAAAGTCTTGCAACTGGGGTTGGAGTTTGCCGAGCAGCAGGCGCTGATCGAGGATCCGAGCCTCGAATCCTATTACCGCTTACAGGCCGAGCTGGCGCTCTATCAGGGACAACCGGATCAGGCCGATTACTGGTTACAGCAAGGCAAAACCATGAGCGCTGGGCTCGGTGATTACTGGCAACTGCCCTATCTAGCCCACCGTTGCTTGACCCTGATCTGGCGCGGAGACATGGCCGAGCTCCCCGGTCGACTGGAGCAACTGGAGCAACAACGATTCAGTCAGCAATATTGCCGACTGTGGCGATTCCGGGTCGGATATACCCTGGCTTTGGGTTATCAACAGCGGGATGACCAGGCGGCGCTGGAGCGGCTGGCATTACGCAGTCCCTGGCATACCCAGGTGGATGATCTCTATGATCTGCTGGATAACTTGCTCTATGGCTGGTTGGCTCAATTACGCGGCACTCCCAAACCACGCCGGGAGTTACAGCAACTGCAGACGTTGGCCGAAGAGTGGCAGGTGGTTTGGTTAGCCCAGCAATTCCAGCTCCTGCAGCTGCTACAAGGTAATGGCTCACTGGAGTCTTGGCAGCAGCTATTGAGCTGGCTGGCGGGGCGAGCGGCCTTTATCCCTCTGTTGTTGGCAGGTCCCAAGGTGGTCGCTCCGCTGCAGGATCTGGCGCGCTGGCCACAGATCCGCCCCAGTCTGCTGAGCTTTATCCAGCAGACCCTGGATCTGCTGACCCGCCCCTTGCGGGATCCACAAGCACATTCTGGCGAGGATGATCTCAGCCCCCGGCAATGGCAGATCCTGCGGTTGATCGCTCAAGGGCTGAGCAATGAACAGATGGCACAACAGCTGTTTGTAGCCCCCTCGACCATCAAGACCCATATCAATCATCTGTATGCCAAACTCGGGGTGCGCACCCGAGCCGAAGCGCAAGCGGTTGCCCGGCAGCGCCTGGTCGGGAAATAGCAGCGACGGTTCATCAATCAGCCTGCAGTCCGAATTCCACCGCCTCCACGATATCGGAACGATCCCGTTTATGGCCCGCAATGACTTGGGCCATAAGCGGATTATGGCTTGGGTTGGTAGGCAGCAAATGCCCGGCTATAACGCACCTTGAAGCCATCATCGGTCTTGGTCAGGGTATAAATCGGCAGATTATGCTCATTGGCAAAGATCAGCGCCTTATCGGCTCCCATGACCATCAAACCGGTATCCAGTGCATCGGTATAGAGGGCGCTAGGGGCTATCACGGTCACCGATACCAGTTTGTGCGTCAGCGGCTTGCCGGTGGCCGGATCGATAATATGGGAAAAGCGCTGGCCATCGAGCTCGTAGTAGTTGCGATAGCTGCCGGCGGTGCTGATGCCGTTATCCCCGGGCGTCAACACGTTCTGTACCTGTCCCAGCTCGTCACCGGGTTTCTCGACCGCAATGCGCCACAACTCACCCTGGCCGTTGTGCCCCTTGAGCCGCAAGGCTCCGGCAATCTCGACCATGTAATTCTTGATGCCACGGCCATCCAGCCAGGCCGCGACCTGATCGGCGGCATAGCCTTCGCCCAGAGTCGAGAGATCCACATACAGATCCGGAATATCCTTGCGTACCGTCGCTTTGTCGCTGCCGATCTCGACATGCAATTTATCCAGGCCGGTCCGCAACCGGGCGGCGGCAATCTGTTCCTCACTCGGGATCTTGGTCGGACGCTTATCCGGACCGAAGCCCCACAGATTCACCAGCGGCCCGACCGTAATATCCATGGCGCCGCCAGTCATCTTGCCTACTCGCAGGCCTTCGATCAGCACATCGGCCAGATCCTGGGAGATCTCGACCGGCGTGGTGGCTTGATGCTGGTTGAAACGGGAGAGCTCGGAGTCCGGCTTGTAGGTCGACAACTGGTGATCGATTCGCTGCAGGATCTGCTCGACCTCATGCTGCAGTTGCGGCTCGCCGCCCGGGTAGTCGCCAACCACCTTGACCGCATAGTGGGTCCCCATGGTCGGGCCACTGACTTTCAACTCCGGTAACGCCGAAGAGGGAGCCTCCTTGCAGCCAGCCAGCAACAACAGGCCGCCGAGGATCAGACTACGCACACATACTTGATGAAGGTTCACATTATTCTCCTTATGGGAGTAAGCAGCATCGAAGACGGTGCTGCTCACTCGTTGAGCCTTGTGGCCAGCACATCGCCGCGACACGGTGCGGGATGCCGAGCAAGGAAGGGGCCAATCAGTATCTGGGCCTCAGATCGCCTATCAGCAGGCATTCCACCCGTCCTGACAGCAGTTTTCGGCTGGTTGAGGCCAGCGATGACGACCGATTTGCCGTAAAGACGACAGGTAGCAATCCGACATTCTGCCCCTGAACTCAGGGCTTACCGACACAGGAGGGGGTGCGCGGTGCCGCTCCCTGTTGCTCCCATTCTGTCGGGGTATAGGTATGCAGAGCCAGAGCATGGATGATACCGGCCAGCTCGGTGGCCAGAACCTGATTCACCGCGCGATGACGCGCCAGCAGCCGTTGCCCCTCGAAGGCTGAACTGACCAGAATAACTTTAAAGTGACTCTCGGAGCCCGGCTCGACACGATGCATATGGCTTTCGTTGAGCACCTCCAGATGGTCCGGGGTAAAAGCCTGCTGCAATTTTTGCGCTATCTGCTGCTGCATCGACATGGCAAAACTCCTGATAACGATGATGGGATTATGATGATCTAAAACCAAGTCCGGATCCGGACGCCCAGCACCATACCCAGAGCCATGGTCGGACTCAAGAGCGGATCGACGTACAACAGGCTGCGATCACAGGGCGGATGGGTCAGTAGAGATAGCGAAATGTCAGATTAATGCGTTCCGCACAGCAGCGCCGAGTCTTGGGCAACGCATGTTGCCAATGGTGCTGCAGGGCACCGGCCATCACCAGTAGATCGCCATGCTGCAACAGGAACTCCCGTTTCTCGCCACTTTGTCGATGGCGAAGCACAAAACGGCGACTCTGCCCCAGACTCAGAGAGGCGATCACCGGATTCACCCCCAGCTCTGCCTCATCATCGGCATGCCAGCCCATGCCATCCTGGCCATCCCGATAGCGGTTGAGTAACAGGCTGTTGAAGGGGCTTCCGGCCGCCTGCTCGCACGCCTGACGGATCGGCAACAAACAGGCCGGCAGATCCTGAGCCTGCAAGGTCAAGCCCGAATAGCGGTAATCCCGCGCGCCAAACCAGGCAATGAGTCGAGGCTGCCAGTGCCAACGTCCGAATAGCCGGATCTGCTCATGACGCCACGCAATTTCGGCCAGCAAGCACTGCTGCAAGGCACTGGCCTCTGGCGCACGCAAAAAACCCGGCCACCACAGCACCTCACCGTCCGGCAGCGACAACCACTCCCCGCCACCCGAGACCACGGGGGGAGCGGAAAAGGGTTGCAGATGATCTGTCGTCATAAACCTACTCCATTGCTTGTACCGAAGGGATCGGTTCGCCTCTCTTCTGGTTCACCCCCGCCTCTGGATGCCAGATCTGGAGAGATGCCGCACCAGAACGACGAGGCAAAACCAGGAACATTGGTGGATCCAGACCAAGCAGGTAGAATAGCGCCCGTTATTCCATTCTGTCTGTAATGAGTGAGTCATGAACCAAGTTGAATTGGCCGGGAGACACCTGAGACTGGAGCGCTATCCGGTCAGCCAGGATGCCAACCTGCAAGCCTGGGAAGCCGCTGATGAATATCTGCTCCAGGAGCTGGCGCCCTGGCTCGGCGACTCACCCTCGACGCCGGTGCTGATCTTCAACGACGGCTTTGGTGCCTTGAGCTGTGCCCTGCATCATTGCCACCCCATCAGTATCAGCGACTCCTTCCTGAGCCAGGAAGCGACGCGCCGCAATCTGCAGGCCAACGGGCTGGCCGCTGAGTCAATCACACTATTAGGCTCCCTCGACCCGCTACCTGCCGCCCCGGCGCTGGCGGTGATCAAGATCCCCAAAACGCTGGCACTGCTGGAGCAGCAGTTGCTGGCTTTGCGCCAGGTGGTGACCCCGCAAACACGGATCCTGGCTGCGGGCAAGACGCGGGAAATCCATAACTCCACCCTGGCACTGTTTGAACAGATCCTGGGGCCCACCAAGACCTCGTTAGCCTGGAAAAAATCCCGACTGATCCACACCCAAGTGACGGAGCGCCCGGCCTTGGCCAATCCCTACCCCACAGTATGGGAACTGGATGACAGCGGCTATCGCATTCATAACCATGCCAACGTCTTCTCCCGTGGCAGTCTGGATATCGGCGCTCGCTTCTTTATGGCTCATCTGCCCTGCGAATTGAGTGGCACCATTGCCGATCTGGGTTGTGGTAACGGCGTGATCGGCTTGAGAGCCCTGATGAATAATCCGGATGCCCGGCTGCTGTTTCTCGACGAATCCCATATGGCCATCGCCTCCAGCCGGTTGAATGTCGAGAGCAATCGTCCGGCCGATCTGGCTCGCTGCGAATTTTTGCTGGGCAATAGCCTGGAACAAGTCGCCACGGGCTCCTTGCAGGCCGTGTTGTGCAATCCACCATTTCATCAGCAACAAACCATCACGGACCTTCTAGCCTGGCAGATGTTCCGGGATGCCGAGCGTTGCCTGGTTTCCGGCGGCGAGCTATGGATTGTCGGTAACCGTCATCTGGGTTATCACATCAAGCTGCAACGTTTATTTGGCAAGGTCGACTGTATTGCCTCTAACCAAAAGTTTGTTATTTTACGCGCAACCAAATCTTAGGAGTTCACATGAAAAGCATACTGTTTGTCCTGCTCGCTCTGACTCTCGGTGGCTGCGCCACCACGTGGCCGGAAAGTGCCAGTCTGAACCCGCAAATCAATGATCAGCCGGATAACATCTACAGCGGCAATACCATTGCCATCGACAATCAGGACACCCGCCTGGGTAGCCAGATCATCAAGATCAAAATCAAGAAGGATCCGGAAGTTCTGATCCCGAACAACATCACCCCGGGTGCCGTAATGGCCGACCGCCTGGGTAAAGGGCTAGCCGCCCAAGGCGCCCAGATCTCCGCACAAGGCGACACCCACCTGACGCTGATCGTCGATGAGATGCAATCAGAAATCACCAAGCCCGGTCTGGTCTACAAGAGCCGGGTCAGCCTGAAAATCAAGCTGAAGGCTGAACGCAATGGCGCTTCCATCACCAAGGAGTATCGCAAGTCGGCGATGAAAGAGAGTGCAACTCAGCCAGATATCGGCGATATCGAACTGCAGCTGAACGAACACATCTCCTCCTTGCTCAACGAAATGCTGCAAGACAGCCAACTGCGCAACTACATCAAGGGAAGTAGCTACTGATGAAACACTGGTTACTGACCCTGTTGCTGCTCCCGGCTCTGGCCTGTGCTGCAACCAAAACCCCGGCACCGGCTCATCCGGCAGCACACAATCCCATCGTATTGATGGAAACCAGTTATGGCACTTTGACCATCGAGCTGGATGCCGCCAAGGCCCCCAAGTCAGTGGCCAACTTCCTGAGCTATGTGCAGGATGGCAGCTACGATGGGTCGCTGTTTCATCGGGTGATCCCGGGATTTGTGGCGCAAGGCGGCGGCTATGATGCCAACTTCCAGATGCTGGCGACCAAGGCACCAGTCATCAACGAGGCCCGCAATGGCCTCTCCAACCAGCGCGGCACTATCGCCATGGCCCGCACCCAGGATCCGGACAGCGCGACCCGCCAGTTCTACTTCAACCTGCAGGACAACCTGTCACTGGATGCAGGCATGAGCGATGGCTATACGGTGTTTGGTCATGTGACCCAGGGGATGGAGGTGCTGGATAAAATTGCCCAGCAACCAACCGGGGATGAAGGGAAACTCGGGGCTAGCGATGTGCCGGTTGAGCCAATCTTTATCAAGCACGTCAGCCTGAAGAAATAATCCACAGGCCAAGGGCTCAGACAAAAAACCGCCATCTCTGGCGGTTTTTTTATATCGGCAACCACATCAAGTCTGAGGCAGATCTTCACGCCACGGCGCGACCTTGAGTAGCAACAGCATCCCGGGAACTGCCAATGCGGTGCAGATCCAGAAAAAACCACTCCAGCCAAACTCGGCCACCAGATAGCCGGTACTGGCATTGAAGAAGGTGCGCGGCACCGCCGCCAGCGAAGTAAACAGTGCAAATTGGGTCGCGGTATAGCGAGGATCCGTAGTCCGGGCGATGAAAGCCGTAAACGCGGCAGTCCCCAATCCAACCCCCAACGCCTCAAAGCCAATCACCAGCCCTAAAGCTACCGGATCCGGACCTGCACCGGTCAACCAGACAAAACCCAGGATCGATACCAATTGCACCACCCCGAACAACCACAGGGCGCGGTTGATGCCCAATTTGATCATCCATAAGCCACCGAGCAGCCCACCGATGACACTAGCCCAGAGGCCGACATTTTTCGCGATGATGCCAATCTCGGTCTTGGAGAAGCCCATCTCCATATAAAACGGTGTGGCCAGCGCCGTGGCCATACTGTCACCCAGCTTGTAGAAGAAGATAAAGGCCAGGATCAGCAAGGCGCTACGCCAGCCCTGACGACTGATAAATTCATGGAAGGGTTCAACCACCGCCTCACGCAAAGTTTTAGGAACCCGAGCCAGCTGGGGTTCACGGACCCACATCGTCAGCAGCAATCCCGGCAGCATAAACAGGGCCGTGATCAGGAAAACCTGGGACCAAGGCAAATGATCCGCCAGGATCAGCGACAGCGAGCCCGGAACCAGCCCGGCGATGCGATAGGCGTTGACATGCACCGCATTTCCCAGACCCAGCACCTCATCATCGAGAATTTCCCGGCGAAACGCATCCAGCACTATATCTTGGCTGGCACTGAAGAACGCCACCCCGAGCGCCAGATAGGCGATGCTCCAGGTATCCAGCTGGGGAGTGAAACAACCAAAACCGGCAATGGCCAGCAGCAAGCCCAACTGGGTGACCAGCATCCAGCCGCGCCGCCGTCCCATTCCCAGTACCGGAAAGCGGTCAATCAGCGGTGACCAGATGAACTTCCACGTATAGGGAAACTGGATCAAGGCAAAAAAGCCGATGGTCTTGATATCCACCCCTTCGCTCTTCAACCAGGCAGGGACCAGATTGATGAGCAGATACAGAGGCAAACCAGAGCTAAAACCGGTGAAGACACAGATCAGCATGCGGCGGGAGAACAGAAGCTCTGCCCAGGATTTATCACTCATGGGAACATTCAAATTGACGGTGGAAAGAGTGGCTTACCATACCGCAAGCCCTCATGTTGTGCCAACTCGAGTCCCGGAGAATCCCCGCAGACACGGCTCGGCTGCACGGGTGTGCTCCACATGACAATTCCTGGCGAGCTCCACGGTTCTCGGCGCGCCGTAGCGGCACAACGAAGTGTGGACGAAAACGTTTATTTAATAGCCACTTTTCGGCTTTCCTCTCGTTATGCTGGAAAAAAATGCAAAAATCGCACGGTTCGCCAACGATTTTCCGGGGCTACGGCTTCTCATGAGAGGTGGCGCACAATAAAATGCCGACGCGCTTTCGGTTCAATAAAAATGAGCGCTACGGAATCCAACAAGAACGTTACGAGACGAGAGAAACAAAATGGCCAAATTCAACGCTACCCTGCTGGCGATCACTGTGGCTGCTGCCATGGCGACCCCGGCGTTCGCCGCCGATTACAGCGACGGCAACATCCACAAGAATGATTACAAGTGGATGCAGTTCAACCTGATGCACACCATCGATCAACTGCCCTACACCGAATCCAAGGGTGGCTATGACGACACCTATATGGAAATGGAGTTTGGTGGTCGTTCTGGTCTGTTTGATCTGTACGGTTACGTTGACGTCTTCGACGTGTTTAACAACCGTCACGATGACAAGCATCAAGGCGACAACCTGTACATGAAGTTTGCACCGCGCCTGTCACTGGATGCCCTGACCGGCAAGGATCTCTCCTTCGGCCCGGTTCAGGAGCTGTATATCGCCAACCTGAACAGTATCGGCGGTCCGGATGGTCTGTTCGAATCCTTTATCGGTCTGGGTAGCGATGTGCAAGTACCTTGGTTCGGTAAAGTCGGCATGAACCTGTATGCCCGTCATGTTCAGGAAGGTGCTACCACTGGCTGGAATGGCTATCAGTACTCCATGAACTGGTTCAAGCCGTTCTACTCCTTCTCCAACGGTAGTTTCGTCGCCTATCAAGGTTACCTGGACTACATGTTTGGCGCCAAGGACACCTCCGCTGACGGTACCGGCTTCTTCCACGGTATCTACTGGCATTCCGACCGCTACGCTGTTGGTTATGGTCTGAAGTACTTCAACGATGTCTATGGTCTGCAAAACGGCGTTTATGGCCTGAAGACCACCGGCTTCGGTCACTACTTCGATGTGACCTACAAGTTCTAATCGCCCCGTGGTGATAACAAAAAACCGGAGCAGATGCTCCGGTTTTTTTATTTCAGGCACCCAGCCGGGGGCTTAATCGCGGAAGTTGGTGAACTGGAAGGGTTGTCCCAGGTCGGCACCACGAACCAGCGCCATCACCTCTTGCAAGTCATCCCGCTTCTTACCGGTGACCCGAACTTCATCGCCCTGAATGGCAGCCTGGACCTTGATCTTGGAGTCCTTGATCAGCTTGACCAGCTTCTTGGCCATGTCGCTTTCAATGCCTTCCTTAATCGTGACTTCCAGGAAATAGCGACGACCTGAATGTTCCGGCTCGCCAATATCCAGACAACTGGCATCAATATTACGTTTGATCATTTTATCACGCAGAATTTCAACCATCTGCTTGAGCTGGAAATCAGCATCCGCAGCCAGTTTAATCACCTCTTTATTCAATTCGAATGAGGCTTCCACACCACGAAAATCGAAACGGGTCTGCAGCTCGCGATTGGCATTCTCCACCGCATTCTGCACCTCGTTCATGGCTACTTCAGAGACGATGTCAAAAGAGGGCATGATAGGTTCCTGTGTTCATATAAAGTCCCGTAATCTATCAGAAAAAAGCACAACACTGAATGGGTCTCTCTGTTAGAATCCTGCAAAGGACACCATTCGGAACCATAATTCCTGACCGCAAGGATCCGGCGCCAGGCCGTCCCCCCACCGAGTAGCATCGGGGGCAGCCGAAACAGTGGGACCGTACCGATTCTATGCCTAATATGGAAGAGGATGACTTCGCCGATACGTGCGTGCGAAGCCGATTGGCGATGACAATCACGGGAGAAGGAAGATGAAGCACTGGACCCTGCTCGGCTGCGGAGCACTGGGAGGCGTCATGGCCGGATTACTGGCACAAGCCGGACATCAGGTCAGCCTGTTGCGTACCTTTCCTCCCCAGCAGGTGCCCAAAGAGGTAAAACACCCCTTGCTGCTGAGCTGGTGGGATCTGGAAGGCCAGCGTCATGAATTCACCCCCGATTTCTTGCAAACCAAAGATGCCGCCAACATCAGCCTGCTTCTGGTTACCACCAAGGTGTACCAGGTGCAGGTTGCGATGGAGCCTCTCATCGGCCAATTGCCGGAGGCCACACCGATACTACTGTTGCATAACGGCATGGGCACCGAGGCCTGGGTCAAGCGCGCCTTCCCTGCTAATCCGCTGCTGATCGGCATCACCAGTAATGGCGCCTTGCGTCTGAGCGCCGAAGAGTTTCGTCATACTGGCCGTGGTGAAACCTGGTTCGGAGCTGGCAATGCCGCAGGGAACGCCTGGCGCGGTGTGGTGGATGTGCTGGCACAAGCTCTGCCCCATGCAGCCTGGAGTGATGAGATCCGCATGAAGCAAT
The DNA here is from genome assembly GCF_055413365.1 of Pseudaeromonas sp. HNCC25DJ182. Taxonomy (NCBI): domain Bacteria; kingdom Pseudomonadati; phylum Pseudomonadota; class Gammaproteobacteria; order Aeromonadales; family Aeromonadaceae; genus Pseudaeromonas; species Pseudaeromonas sp. HNCC25DJ182. The sequence continues at coordinate 337,060 of NZ_JBVAYG010000001.1, forward strand.
GGGAGAAGTTGGTCATCAACGCCATCATCAATCCGCTGACAGCATTGAGCGGCGAAACCAATGGCTCTCTGCTCACCCGTCAGGAAGAGGTGGAAGCGCTCTGTCATGAGCTGATGCCCCTGTTGTTGCGTGAAGGGTTCAACCTGCCCGAGGAAGCCTGGGTCGCCCGGGTGATGGACGTCGCCACAGCCACAGCGTCAAACTACTCTTCCATGCAGCAGGACTTAGCCGCCGGACGCCCGACCGAAATCGACTATATCACCGGCTTTATCTTGCGCGAGGCTCAACCGCTGGGCTTGCACATGCCGTTACACCAGCAGTTGTATGATGCCATCAGCCATCGAAGCCCTGCCGCTGCGGGTATCTCAAATTTTTCCATCTGACAGGGCCGATACGGCCAAGGAGTCATTATGTCCCATCACGCGTTAGTGATATTGGCCCCCGGCTGTGAAGAGCTGGAAGCCGTTGCCAGCATAGATACGCTCGTTCGCGGTGGCGTCCAGGTCACGGCAGCGTCCATCTGTCCCCAGGGGCGTTTGCAGATCACCGCCTCCCGCGGCGTCAAGTTGGTCGCCGATGTGCTGCTGGAGTCGGTTGCCGATCAGCCCTTTGATCTCATCCTGCTGCCTGGTGGTCTGCCTGGCGCTGAATACCTGCGCGACAATCCCCTGCTCATCCGTATGCTCAAGGAGCAACGGGCGCGCGGTGGCTGGCGGGCGGCGATTTGTGCCTCGCCAGCGGTCGTGCTAGCACACCATGATCTGATTGGCCCGGCCAAGGTCACCGGCTATCCGGGCACCGAAGGACAATTACCCGCCAGCGGCTTCATCGCCCAGGCGGTTGTGGTGGATGAGGCCGAGCGGCTGATTACCAGCCAGGGACCTGGCACCAGCATGGCCTTTGCCTTGGCTGCGGTGCGGGCTCTCGAAGGGGACACCATCGCCGACAAGGTGGCAGCAGGCATGTTGTTGAAATAGGCAATACCTGGTATCGAGGCGGTGGAGACACGGTTCGGTGCCGACTCCATCGCCAGCAGCTGGTTCAGGCCAACATCTTACTCAGATAGGACTCTCTTTTCCCAACTCTTGTACTATGGTGGCAATGCTCAACAGCAGCGCCGAGCGAATCACCTGATCCTGCCGATCCAGTTGCATCTGGTATAACAGCTTGTCATCGTCGGCGGCCAGAGTCGGTAGTTCGGGGATCCCCAGACTCTGCAAACAATGCAGACGTTTGAGACGGGTAAACAGCGCCTCATCACTGAAGCGGTAATTGCGAATATCGTCGCTCAACCAGTCCCGTAATTTGATACAGAGCTCCAGATCCTGGTAGGTCTCCAGAGAAAACATGCCCAACGCCAACATCAATTTCAGGCGAACGGTCAACTCGGAAAGAGGCCCTTGTCGATTCAACAGCGGTTCAATCGCATATTTGACCGCAAACTCCTCCTGCCGAAACGCACTGCGTAACAGGTGGTCGGCGCCTTCTTCGATCACCGCAACCACTTCGAGAAAAAATCCTCGCGGGTTATCCGCCGGAGCCAGGCGTTCGAAGAGTTCATCTTCTTGGGTTACATAAGTCATAGATTGTTATTTTATTCGGGAAGACCAGTGATGATGGCGGCGGTTGCCATACCAGCCGCCATCCGATTCGGGCTATTCCGGCCCACGCTTTATTTCATCGATTTTTCATATCCTGATACAGGCGCACAATCTGCAGGATCTGCGGCTCATGCAGGCCCAGTCCGGTTACTCGCACCAGTGTACTGGCAACACCTTCATTCTGGATCATCTGTTGTAGCTCAACCGCTTGCGGATCTGTGTCGTTGCGATAGCACAGCGCAGCAGCGATCCCTTCCAGCAAGGCATCATGCTCCAGACCGTATTCCAGAGCCCCCAGCAAGGGTTTGATCAGCCGATCATCGGCACCCAGTTTGCGTAGGGGCTGGCGTCCGACCCGATCGATCTCGTCCACCAGATAGGGATTGGCAAAACGGCCGAGGATCTTCTCGATATAGGCATGATGCAGCTGACGATCAAAGCCATAACGACGGACCAGTACTTCACCACTTTGCTGCATGGCGCGGCGCACCTTCTCCTGAATGACCGCATCGGCAATCGCCTCCCGAATGGTGCGGTAACCCGCCAAGGCACCGAGATAGGCGGTGATGCAGTGGCCGGTATTCAGGGTAAACAGCTTGCGCTCGACGAAGGCAATCAGATTGCCAGTCAGCTCCATGCCCGTCACCGCCGGGACTTGTCCCTTAAACTGGGTTTGATCGACGATCCACTCACTAAAACTTTCAACTGTAACCTCCAGCGGATCATCGTTCGCCGCCGCGGCAGGAGGCACAATCCGATCCACTGCCGAATCGACAAAGCCGACACACTGCTCCAATCGCTCGTGGTAGACCTCCGGCAGACGCGCCAGTACTGCGCTCTTGAGGTGGGAGGTACCACGCACCATGTTTTCACAAGCAATAATGTTCAGCGGGGTCAGATTACCATCGTCAAAACGCAGCTGCAGACCGCTGGCCAAGGTCGCCGCGATCTTGTCCAGGATCATGGGACCTACGGCGGTGGTGATGAGATCCGCCTGGCGGATCCGATCAATCACCTCGCCGCTATTGGCGTTGACCGCCACGATGCGGCTGACCACATCAATCTGGTGCTGGCTGCCGACCACATGCACCTTATATTGTTGAGAGTGGTTGAGCTGATCCACCAGCTCGGTATTGGCATCGGCGAAGGTCAGTTCCGCCTCCGACTCCGCCAGCAACTTACCGATAAAACCGCGACCAATGTTTCCGGCACCAAAATGCAGGGCTTTCATATCTAGATTCCTTGAAGCAAAGAGAGTGACGGGTGTGGCACCCGGGGCACCACACCCCTGTAATCAGGCGGCGCGATGGCCACTCAGCAGATCCAGCACAAACTGCGGATCCCGGGTTGTCGCCAGTTGCTCGATCAACGAGGGATCATCCAGCGCATTGGTCAGGTTGGTAATCACCTGAATGTGCTCGTCATTGCGGGCCGCGATGCCGATGACCAGGCGGGCAACATCATCCTTATCCGCGCCGAACTGCACGCCAGCCGGGTATTGACAGATCACCACACCGGTACGCTTGACCTTGTCTTTTGCTTCAATGGTGCCGTGGGGAACGGCGATCGACTCTCCCAGATAGGTAGACACCAACTGCTCCCGTTGCAGCATGGCGGTAATATATTCCGGCTCGACATAGCCGCCCTTGACCAGCATCTCGCCCGCCACCCGGATCGCGGTTTCTTTGTCCTTGGCCTGCAAGCCCAGGCGAATATTGTCGGCGCTCAGAGTGAACAGCGGCGTCGTGGTCGCCTGGTAGTCATCGTCATTGGCGGCAATGGATAGCGTCTGCTGATACTGATCGTCATTGGCCGCCTTGAGGCTACTGATGAGCCCCTGATAGAGCCCATTATCCAGAAAATTATCCAGGGAAATATGGCGGGCGTGAGGCGCATGGCGACGGGCCCGCTCGGTCAAGTCCCGGTGGGTAATCACCAGATCGGCACTCTCGTCCAGATTATTGATCGCCAGGTTGGTCACCTTGATGGGCAGACCGGCCTCTTGCACTTTTTTGCGCAGCAGGCTGGCGCCCATGGCACTGGATCCCATACCGGCATCACAGGCCACCACGATGCGTTCGATCCCCTGATAGTTCATCGGGCCCGAGGTAACGGAAGTGGTCGCAGAAGATTTGGCCGCAGCCGGAACAGCACCCTTGCTGCCCGCCTTCATCGCTTTCATCTTGCGGGTGGCGCCATCCAGATCATCCTCATGTTGGGAGCTCGGTTGTTGCACACGCAAGAACAGCGCCGCCACCAGGAAAGAAACTGTCGTAGCGGCCAGGATAGCGGCCAGAACACCCAGCAAAGAATCTTTTGGCGTCATCAGCAATACAGCAAAGATGGAGCCCGGAGAGGCCGGTGAAACCAGACCGGCATCAAACAGCGTCAGGGTGAAGACCCCGGTCATACCACCGGCAATCACCGCCAGGATCAGGCGCGGGTTCATCAGAACATACGGGAAGTAAATCTCGTGGATCCCGCCCAGGAAATGGATGATGGAGGCACCGGCAGCGGATTGTTTGGCATTACCACGCCCAAACACCATGTAAGCCAGCAGGATACCGAACCCAGGACCCGGGTTGGCTTCGATCAGGAAGAAAATCGACTTGCCATGCTCGGTCGCCTGCTGGATCCCCAGTGGCGAGAAGATGCCGTGGTTGATGGCGTTATTCAGGAACAGGATCTTTGCCGGTTCGACAAAGATCGAGGTCAATGGCAGCAGGTGATTTTCCACCAGTACGGCCACACCACCAGCCAGCATGCCGGAGAGCAGTTTGACAAAGGGACCTATGAGGTAAAAGGAGAGTATTGCCAGCAACATGCCGATAATACCGGCCGAGAAATTGTTAACCAGCATTTCAAAACCGCTTTTGACCTTGCCATCAATCACCCGGTCAAAACGCTTGATCACCCAGCCGCCCAGGGGGCCAACCATCATGGCACCCATGAACATGGGAATATCGGTCCCGACGATCACCCCCATGGTGGTCACGGCGCCGACGATACCGCCCCGTTCACCACCAACCAGCTTACCGCCGGTATAGCCGATCAACAGTGGCAGCAGGTAGGTAATCATAGGGCCGACCATCTTGGCCAGTGTCTCATTGGGCAACCAACCGGTCGGAATAAATAAGGCGGTCAGAAAGCCCCAGGCGATAAACGCCCCTATATTGGGCATGACCATGTTGGACAGGAAGCGGCCAAAATTCTGTATCTTGACCTTGGTATCTGGTGATAGCATAACAACACCCCGTTTGAAGCTTTGTTGAATGGTTGAGTGGTGGGGAGCCCAAGTTTTGCCGAACCTGGAACTCCTGAACTTCGTGCACCTTGAATGTACCACTCTCCTGAAAACGTTGCCGATAACGGGTTTTTTTTGCGATCTGGGTCACCATACCGCAGGGTTAGCCCCGACAGAGCAGAGATCCAGATCACGAATTCAAGCCTGTGAATTGTAATGAAGGCGTTAAATCAGCACTTTTATGTGACACGCATCACGCCAAACCCCTCCTGCCATGCACCCCGTCAAGGCGATCTGCGTCACGAAATCGACAAATATAGCCAATTGAGCACTATTTGAGCGCCCTCCTTTCGAGTCCGTTTCCATAGGTTTCACTCAGAAGCTGTTTTCAAATGAATCGAAATATCGAATCGTGCACCATTCCCCGGAGGCCTTGCGGAGTTATCCCTGCACCGAAGCATAAAAAAAAGGGGCTCAAAGAGCCCCTTTTTTCCGGGTGACCGGGTCACGCCTTGCGGTATACCTTGACGTTGCTAAAGCCCTTCTCCTTGAGATAGAGCGCTTGCAACTTGCTCATCACACCCTTCTCGCAATACAACAGATAGGTCTTACCCTGATCCAGGTCGCCAAACTGAGTCGCTAGTTTGTAGAAGGGAATATGCAACAGCTCGTGACCCGGTACCTCAAACGGACGCTCGTCATGCTCATCCGGGGAGCGGATATCCAGAATCACCTCATCGGCCGCCAAATCCTGCACCGTTTCGACCTCTTGCACCTGGGCCTGGGCCTCTTCGGCAATGGCGCGGATATCCATCCAACGAGTCTGGGCGATCACCTGATCCAGAATACCGAAATCAAACTTGGCCTCTTCCGCCAGCACCTTATCAAAACGCGCCTTGACCGTGGGCTTGTTGGAGATGACACCACAGTACTCCGGCATGGTTTCGGCAAATTCCAGGGTGCCAATCCGGCGGGCTTCATCGATGATATCCTGCTTGTCGCTGACGATCAGCGGACGCAGGATCAGCGTCTCGGTGACGCGGTCGATGACCGAGAGGTTGGTCAGCGTCTGACTGGAAACCTGACCCAGACTCTCGCCGGTAACCAGCGCCTCTATGCCTAAATCCTCGGCCAGACGGGAGGCTACGCGCATCATCATCCGCTTGAGGATCACCCCCATCAGGCTGTTATCCACCTTCTCCAGAATTTCGGCCACGATCGGCTCGAAGGGGACGGCCAGGAACTTCACCTTGTGCGAGGCGCTGTACTTGTTCCACAGGTAGTAGGAAACCTGCTTCACCCCCACCTCATGGGCGGCACCGCCCAGATTGAAGAAGCAATAGTGCACCCGGCAGCCACGCTTGATGAATTGATAAGAGGCGACGCCGGAGTCAAATCCGCCAGAAATCAGGCTCAGCACGTCTTCCTGGGTCGAGAGCGGATATCCGCCCAACCCTGGATGAATTTCGGTAATCAGGTAGAGCTTGTCATCTTCAATCTCCAGATTGATCTGCAGATCCGGATTTTTCAGCCGCACGCCACCGGTAGCATGATTCTGGTTGAGACCACCGCCCACATAGCGCTCGACCTCGATGGAGGTGAACTCATGCTGGCCATGCCGCTTGACGCGGACGCAGAAGGTTTTACCGGCCAACTGGTCACCATACAGCGCTGCGGTGCGCTCATAGATGTCGTGAACCGAGCTGAAACGGAACTCCTGCACTTCGAGGAAACACTGGATACCCGGTGTGCAACGCAGGATTTCCACCAGTTTATCCCGCATGCCCGGGGCGTCATTGTCACAACTCACCACCAGCTTGTCCCAATCCATGCGGACTCGTACCGAGGGTTCGACACGCCGCAACACATTGCGGATATTCCCCTGCAACACCTTGATCATGCGCTGACGCACGGACTTGCTCTTGATGGTGATTTCGGGGAACAGCTTGATGATAAATTTCATGGACCACGCTCTTGTTAACCGCAACGAGTCGAATAATTCCGACAACATGGCTATCTCGCTCATCCAGGCAAGATAGCCGCAACAGGCCAGCCGCAACACACGCCGACCACAGGCCTGAAGCCCGGGTCGAGAAACCGTACGATGCAGTGGGGGGCGGAATTATAACCAAGCTTGCGGCAACCCCCAAAACTTCCGTGGCCTTTCTCACAAAAAACCATGTACCAGACTCTGCCGGCCCCATATATGGTGGCTGCCACTGTTTCCGGAACGATGGTAAGATGGCGCCGGTTTATCACCCCCACGTCCGAGGATAGCGTCATGGCCGGCAAACGAATTGATACCCTGAGTTTTGATGCCACTCTGGATGAGCTGGAAGGCATAGTGCAGCAGATGGAACAGGGTGAATTGCCATTGGAAGACGCCCTCAAACAATTCGAACGGGGCATTCAGCTGGTTCGGGCCGGTCAGCTCAAGCTGAGTCAGGCTGAACAGAAAGTCCAAATCCTGCTCAGCGAGCAGGAGCAGAGCGAGCTCGTCCCCTTCGAGCCGCAGCAAGGAGAATAAGACGTGAGCCTGGAAGCCTTCTCCCAGCAGTATCGCCAGCGGATTGATGCGCTGCTGCAACGCCATATCGATGAGCTCACCGATGTCGCGCCACATCTCAAGGCCGCCATGCGCCACGGCCTGTTGCTGGGCGGCAAGCGGGTGCGCCCATTTCTGGTCTATGCCACCGGCAATCTGCTCGGGGTTTCTGATGAGCTGCTGGACGGTCCGGCGGCGGCTATCGAATGCATTCACGCCTATTCGCTGATCCATGATGATTTGCCCGCCATGGACGATGATGACCTGCGCCGTGGCCATCCGACCGTGCACAAGGCGTTTGATGAAGCGACGGCCATTTTGGCCGGGGATGCTTTGCAAACCCTGGCATTCAGCATTCTGGCCGATCACCCGCTCCCTGATGTGCTGGCCAAAAACCAGATCCAGATGCTGAGTCAATTGGCCCGCGCCTCCGGCTATGCCGGCATGTGTGGCGGCCAGGCGCTGGATTTGGCAGCCGAGGGGCGTCAGGTCGACCTGACGGCTCTGGAGCAAATCCATCGCCACAAGACCGGGGCGCTGATTGAATGCGCCGTGACACTGGGAGCCTTGTGTCATCACCAGATCCAGCCGGATCAACTCGCCGCCTTGCAGCAATATGCCGCGGCTATCGGTCTGGCCTTCCAGGTTCAGGATGATATTCTGGATATCACCAGTGACACGGCAACCCTGGGCAAACCGCAAGGATCCGATGTCGCACTGGCCAAGAGTACCTATCCGGCCCTGCTGGGTCTTGAGGCGGCCCGTGAGCTGGCCCGCGACCTGCACCGTCAGGCATTAGCGGCGATTGCGCCATTGCCCTACAATACCCACATCCTGCGCGCCTTCGCCGATTATATTGTCGAACGAGCCTACTGATCGCCTATAGAAGTATTTGATGAGTCTCGATATTAGTCATTATCCGCTCCTGGCCCAAGCCAACACTCCGGATGAACTGCGGCAACTGCCGCAGGAGCGTCTGACCGACCTGTGCGATGAATTGCGGCAATACTTGCTGCGTTCGGTGAGCCGCAGCAGCGGTCACCTGGCATCAGGCCTCGGTGTCGTCGAACTGACCGTGGCCCTGCATTATGTTTACCAGACCCCGCACGATCGTCTGGTCTGGGATGTGGGTCACCAGGCTTACCCGCACAAGATCCTGACCGGACGCCGGGAGCAGATGCAGACCATCCGCCAGAAAGATGGCCTGCATCCTTTCCCTTGGCGGGAAGAGAGCGAGTACGACACTCTCAGCGTCGGGCACTCCAGCACCTCCATCGGTGCCGCACTGGGCATGGCGATCGCCGCCAAGAAAGAAGGTCTGGGCCGCAAGGCCGTGGCCATCATCGGGGATGGCGCCCTGACCGCCGGTATGGCATTTGAGGCACTCAATCACGCCGGTGATCTGCATGAAGACCTGCTGGTGATCCTCAACGACAATGAGATGTCCATCTCCGAAAATGTCGGTGCCCTGAACAATCATCTGGCTCGCTGGCTCTCCGGTCAGCTCTACACCACCATCCGCGAGGGGGGCAAGAAGGTGCTTTCCGGCCTGCCGCCAGTCAAAGAGCTTGCACGTCGGGCCGAAGAACACCTCAAGGGGATGGTGATCCCGGGCACCCTGTTCGAGGAGTTCGGTTTCAACTATATCGGCCCCATCGATGGCCATGATGTCAACGCCCTGATCAGTACCCTGAAGAACATGCGCCAACTCAAGGGTCCCCAGTTGCTGCATGTGATGACCAAGAAGGGCAAGGGCTACGAGCCCGCCGAGAAAGATCCTATCGGCTACCACGGTGTACCCAAGTTCAATCCGGACGATGACTGCCTGCCCAAGAGCAGCGGCGGCAAACCCGGCTTCTCGGCCATCTTCGGGCAGTGGCTGTGCGACATGGCAGCGCAAGACGAGAAGCTGATCGGCATCACTCCGGCCATGCGGGAAGGCTCCGGTATGGTCGAATTCTCCCAGCAATACCCGGACCGCTATTTTGATGTCGCCATTGCCGAGCAACACGCCGTCACCCTGGCGGCTGGCATGGCCATCGAAGGCTTGAAGCCGGTTGTCGCCATCTACTCCAGCTTCCTGCAACGCGCCTACGATCAGTTGATCCACGATGTGGCGCTGCAGAATCTACCGGTGCTATTTGCCATCGACCGCGCCGGGATCGTCGGGGCCGATGGCCCGACTCATCAGGGGGCATTCGATATCAGCTTCATGCGTACCATCCCCAACCTGACCATCATGACACCATCGGATGAAGACGAATGTCGGCAGATGCTGTACACAGGTTTTCAGCTGGGAACACCGGCGGCCGTGCGTTATCCCCGCGGGATCGGATCCGGAATCACACCGCGCATTGCCATGCTGTCACTTCCCATCGGCCGCGGACGTCTGCTGCGTCAAGGCAAAGAGATTGCCATTCTGGCCTTCGGCACTCTGCTGCAGCAGGCCAAGCCGGTTGCCGAGGCACTGGACGCCACGCTAGTGGATATGCGTTTTGTCAAACCACTGGATGAAGCCTTGCTGGCAGAGCTGGCGACCAGTCACCAGACGCTGGTGACGCTGGAGGAAGGCTCACTCATCGGTGGTGCCGGTTCGGCGGTCAATGAAGCCTTGCAGCGACTGCGCCTGTACAAACCCGTGCTGAATCTGGGCTTGCCAGATCGCTTTATCGAACAGGGTACCCAGGCTGAGATCCTGCAACTGCTGGGTCTGGATGCCGCAGGGATCGAGGCCAGCATTCGGCAGTTTATCGCGGCATAATCTCGCCACGCCGCCTCTGGTTCAAAACCATAAAAAATGCCCTCATGATGAGGGCATTTTTCTATGTCCAGCAAGCTGCTGCGGATTAATGACGACCGCAACCACCGCCGCCACAGCAACCATCCGCCTTTTCGGCATGGTCGTGATCATGGTCATGACCGTGACCACCACAGCACTCATGATCATCGCCATGAGCGTGAGCGTGGCCATGACCACCGCAGCAACCTTCGTGGCCATGGTGATGGTCATCGGCACCATGGACGTGACCATGGGCAATCTCTTCGGCAGTGGCGGCCCGCACATCGCGCACTGTGACACTAAAGTGCAGATTCACACCCGCCAGCGGGTGGTTGGCATCAACCTTGACAAAGTCTTCGGTCACTTCGACCACAGTCACCGGACGGTGGCCATCATCGGTATCGGCAACGAAGGTGTCACCCTCAGCCACTTCCATGCCGTCAAACAGTTCGCCCGGGACGCTTTGAACCAGATCGTCCTCGTATTCGCCGTAGGCTTCCGCAGCCGCGACATCCAGTTCGAAACTGTCGCCGATCTCGCGGTCATACAGGGCTTTTTCCAGACCCGGAACCAGAAAACCTGCGCCATGCAGGTAAACCAGCGGCTCACGGCCTTCGGTGCTGTCCAGCACGTCGCCGGACTCGTCAGAAACGGAATAGTCGAGGGTAACAACGCTCAGATGGCTTACTTTCATGTCAGGTTCCCGGTGTTGGCGCCCCGGCAACAGTGGGGCGTAAAAAAGTTGCGCCCAGCATACCGGAAAAAAATCGGAGTGAACACTCTCCTGCCACGGCGAAAAACCAGGAAAAACACAGCGAATCTGCCTTGTAGCCGCATTTTTGCGTATAATCCGGCCCATTGTTTTTAGGCCTGTTGGCGTTCATGTCTTATCCAGTTCATTTTGAAACCCAGTCGGCCCACCGACTCGAATTGCTTGGTCGTCATCGCCAGCCCTCGGATCAGTTGCTTCACCTGCGCGCCGGTAGCCTGCTGATGCGTCTTGGCCGCGACGAATTTGTATTACGTCAGGGCGATCTGTTCTGGCTGCCTGCCGATTGCCTGCACGGCCTGACCCTGTGGCAAGGCTGTCAGCTCAACCGAATCCGTTTCTCGATCCGGGTCCGGGGCGATCGCCCTCGCGCGGCGGGTTTTTTGCGTCATCACCCGCTGCTGATGCCCCTGCTGGAACGACTGGAACAGCAATTAGCTGCCACCCCTCTGGATTGGCAAGGCCATAGCGGTCGCTTGAGTCGCCTGCTGGCCGATTTGTTACCAGAGTTCAAAGTCAGTAGCCATGCCGCAGAGCCCATTAGCCAAGGGATACAGTGCGCCCTTGCCACGGTGCGACAAGGCGGCGACCTGACAGCGATCGCCAATGCCTGCCAGCAGACGCAGGGGCTCACGCCGCGGGAAGTCCTGGATCAGTTCAAACAGCAGCTGGGTCTCGGCCTCATCGAGTGGCAAGAACAGTGGCAGTTGTACCAGACCCTGCAGCATCTCAAGCAAGGCTTGAGTGAAGAACAAGCCTTCCGCAAGGCCGGGTTCAGTACGCAGGAACAATACCAGCAAGCCCAGCAACGCTATCGCCCCTGAGGGTTGCAGCGGATCCTCAATTTTCGCCCGCAGGTCATCCCTGCCTGAACGACGAGATGCACCATGATCATCGCCAGTGAAATCGAACTGTTACGCGGCAATACCAAGCTGCTGGACAACGCCTCAGCCACCATATTCCCCGGCCATAAGGTCGGGCTGGTTGGCAAGAACGGCTGCGGAAAGTCCTCCTTCTTTGCCCTGCTCAAGGGGGAGCTTGCGGTCGATAACGGCACCCTGTCGGTCCCTTCCGGCTGGCAAATGTCGAGCGTGGCCCAGGAGACTCCGGCGCTGGATAAACCGGCGCTGGAGTATGTAATGGACGGAGATCGGGAGTACCGCGCCCTGGAGGCGGAGCTGGCTCTGGCCGAACAACAGGGCGACGGCATCAAGGTCGCCGAGCTGCATGGCAAGCTCGAAGCCATCGGTGGCTATAGCATCCGCGCCCGGGCCGGAACCCTGCTGCATGGTCTGGGGTTTGCCAGTACCCTGCATGAGTCACCGGTTCGAGCCTTCTCCGGGGGCTGGCGTATGCGTCTGAACCTGGCCCAAGCTCTGCTCTGCCGCTCCGATCTGCTGCTACTGGATGAACCGACTAACCACCTGGATCTGGATGCCGTGATCTGGCTGGAAGGCTGGCTCAAGAGCTATCGCGGCACCCTGATCCTGATCTCCCACGACCGGGACTTTCTGGATCGGGTGATCAATCGCATCATCCACATCGAAAATGGCAAGCTCAACGAATACACCGGCGGCTACTCCGACTTCGAACTGCAGCGCGCTGAATTGCTGGCCCAACAGCAGTCACTCTACGAGAAACAGCAAGTAGCGCTGAGCCATATGCAGTCCTATATCGACCGCTTCCGCTACAAGGCGAGCAAAGCTCGTCAGGCCCAGAGCCGACTCAAGGCTATGGAGCGGATGGAGCGCATTCTTCCTGCCCATGTCGACTCCCAGTTCCAGTTCAGTTTCCGCGAGCCGGATGCCCTGCCAACGCCGCTGATGATGATGGAAAACTTGAGTGCGGGTTATGGTGACAAGCTAATCCTGGAGAAGATCAAACTCAATCTGGTGCCCGGTTCGCGCATTGGCCTGCTCGGCCGCAATGGTGCCGGTAAGTCTACCTTCATCAAGTTGCTGGCCGGTGAGCTGACGCCCTTGTCCGGCAAACTGGAGTTAGCCCGAGGGGTGAAGATTGGCTATTTTGCCCAGCACCAGCTGGAGTATCTGCGCAACGACGATACCCCGCTGGCCCACCTGGCACGTCTGGCCCCGGAGAAAACCGAACAGGAGCTCCGCAGTTTCCTCGGCGGCTTCGGCTTCCACGGTGACAAGGCACTGGATCCGGTCGGCCCGTTCTCGGGTGGCGAAAAAGCCCGCCTGGTGCTGGCATTGGTGGTCTGGGGTAAACCCAATCTGTTGCTGCTGGATGAACCGACCAACCACCTGGATCTGGAGATGCGCGAAGCCCTGACCATGGCTTTGCAAGGCTTCGAAGGGGCTATGGTCATCGTCTCCCACGACAGACACTTGCTGCGCACCACCACCGATGATCTCTATCTGGTCCATGACAAGCGGGTGGAGGTGTTCGATGGCGATCTGGATGACTACCACAAGTGGCTGCTGGAGCTGGAGAAGAGCCAGAGTAGCAATGACAGCAGCAACGAAGGCGGCACCAACTCCGCCGCCGCGCGCAAGGATCAGAAGCGTCGGGAAGCTGAATTCCGTCAGGCGATGCGCCCACTGAAACAGAAGCTGGAGAAGCTCGAAGCCCAGATGGAGAAGCTACAGCAGCAGCTTGCCACCATAGAGCTGGCGCTGGCCGATCCAGAACTCTACACCGAAGGCGCCAAAAGCAAACTGACTCAATTGCTGGCCCAGCAAGGGCCGTTGAAGAATCAGCTGGAAGAAGTCGAGATGGAATGGATGACGCTCGGCGAAGAGCTCGAAGCCCGGGAGCAAGCCTTTGCTGACAGCGAATGAGTTCTGGGAGTTAAGCCAGAGTCTGTATGCTGCCCCCGCAGTGCAATCCGCCTGCTTGCAGGCCCAGCACGAGCACGGCGCCGAAGTGAACCTGCTGCTATTGCTCGCGCTGCTGCAGACCCGTGGCTGGCAAGGCAGCTACCGACCCTTGCTTTATGCGGCAGCGCCCCTGTTACCGGTATTGCAGGATTGGCGCTTGCTGCGCCGGGCGCTCAAACCCAAGTTGGCGCCCAGCGATTATGCCCGGCTGTTGACCCATGAATTATCCCTGGAGCGACAGATGCAGCAGCGACTGCTGGCCACCCTGGAGACACAACCAGAGGCCTATCCGGTCACGGCAGAGGCCAACACGGCGGATAGGCAAACTCCGGCTTGTGCTCTGGCGGACTATCTTGAAGCTATCGGTGTTGCCGCACCCCAACGTCAGGACCTGATAGCACTCTTGCTGGCTCAGGCTTCCATCATCCACAGCGCAGGCGGCACGTCCCTGCCGCCGTTATCCGAGGGATCCCCATGCTGAGTTATCGTCACGCCTTTCACGCCGGTAACCACGCCGACGTCCTCAAGCACGCCGTCGAGACCCTGATCATCGAACAGCTCAAGAGCAAGGAGAAACCCTTCTGCTATCTGGATACCCATGCCGGTGGCGGCTGTTACGACTTAAGTGGCGAATGGCCGCAGAAAAAAGCGGAATATCTGGATGGGATCGCCCGTCTGTGGCCGGAACGCCAGCAGTGGCCAGAGTTGGCCGCCTACTGGGACATCATCGCCACCCTCAATGAGTCGGAGTTGCGCTTTTATCCAGGGTCACCGGAAATTGCCCGCCATCTGCTGCGTGAGCAAGACAAGTTGATGCTGATGGAGCTGCACAATCAGGAGATCGAGATCCTGCGCCGTCATATGGGCAGCGACAGCCGCAGCGCCATTCACCACCGTGACGGCTTCGAAGGATTGCTCGGCTTACTGCCACCGACTCCGCGCCGGGGTCTGGTGCTGATGGATCCGCCCTACGAGCTCAAAGAAGATTATCAACGGGTACTGCAGACCCTGAAAAAGGCGATGCAGAAATGGTCAACCGGCATCTATGCCCTATGGTATCCCATCCTCGGCAAAGAAGCCGACCGCAGCCGCAGCATGCTGGAACTATTCAAATATGCCGGTTTTCCCTCGGTGCTGGTCGCCGAGCTGGAAGTGGCTGCCCAGCCGGATGAATGGGGCATGAATGGCTCGGGCATGCTGATCCTCAACGCCCCCTGGCAGCTGGATGGCCAGCTGACAACCTTGCTTCCCCGCCTGTGCACACAGCTGGCCCAGAGCGATGAGGCCCGCTGGCGTGTCGAATGGCTCGCCAAGCCAGAGTAATCCCCCATCCATCGAACGCATCAAAACAGAAAGGCCCAGTGGGCCTTTCTGTTTTTGCAATCTCTAGCGGATAGCTATAGCTAAGGAGCTAAGGGTTATCCCCAACAATTGGCTGGCGTTTTTTGATCTTGCTGGTTAATCGTCAGACTGGTACAACCGGTGTCCTTGAGCTGGGGCGAACCACTCTTGGCGGTTGCCGTCAGTGTGTAGCTGGCTCCGCTTACGGTAGAAGCAAATGTATAGTGATCGATACTCGCGCCACCGAGCAGGGCAAAATCAGTGGTATAGCTGCCACTGGTGACTCGCTGCTCTTCCTGTTTCAACTGGGCGGACAGCAGATGCTCCAGCGCCTCGGCGCGCCGACTCTTCAGCATATGGGCCTGAAAGGATGGATAGGCAATCGATGCCAGTATGGCGATGATGGCCACCGTGATGATCAGCTCCAATAACGTGATCCCGCGACATCTCATAATCTAAAGCTCCTGATTGCATCCGCTCTGAGGCTGGATAATATAGCCTACACTTTAACAAGACGGTTACACCCATTTCCCTAAGAGTAGGCCACCCATGACTTCCTGGCGCCCTTATGATGGTTTTACCTTGATCGAAGCGCTGCTGGTGATCGTCCTTTTGCTGATCGTGGTCGCCATCGGTGTGCCCAGCTTTCTCGAACTGCGCCAGAACCAGCAACTGGCGGGGGTCGGGCAAGCCTTGGCC
The DNA here is from genome assembly GCF_055413365.1 of Pseudaeromonas sp. HNCC25DJ182. Taxonomy (NCBI): domain Bacteria; kingdom Pseudomonadati; phylum Pseudomonadota; class Gammaproteobacteria; order Aeromonadales; family Aeromonadaceae; genus Pseudaeromonas; species Pseudaeromonas sp. HNCC25DJ182. Next base: position 352,881 of record NZ_JBVAYG010000001.1, read on the forward strand.
TCGGATCTGCAACTGGCACGCACCGAGGCGGCAAAAACCAACAATCCTAATGTGGCACTCTATTTCTTCGATGATAGTGATTGGTGCTGGCGGATATCGGATCGACCCGCCAGTAGCTGTAATAGCTGTTCTGCGACCTGCGATATCGGCAGCGACGGCATCATCCGGGGAGCTGATCGCGCCGACTATCCACAAGTAGTCATGCAGCAGGAACTCACAACGAGTAACCGTCTAGCGGTCGGTGCGCGACGCGGTGTGCTGCAGCCCACTCAGGCCGATGATCGGGTTTCATTCACGCTGGAGAGCAAACAATTGCGGATATGGTTCACGGCCACTGGACGTGCCCAACTCTGTACCCCGAGCGGTACGCAGTTGAATGGAGTAGCAGCATGCGATTGAATCTCGGACGTGGTTTCTCAATGGTCGAGTTGCTGGTCGCCCTGGTGGCCGGACTGATTATTGTCGGCACGGCGACGACCCTGTATGTCTCGATTATTCGGGCCAACGCCACCTCGGTACAACTCTCAGCCTTAAATCTAGGTATGCAGAGTCTGCTCGATGTGATGGAGCGGGATATTCGCCGCGCCGGCTATTTTGCCAATGCCTCGCTGAATCTGTCCCGCGATGCCAATGGCAACCCGGTCATAGCCCCAACCGATCGCACCGCCATGTTCAGTCTGATGGCCAGTGCCGGCAGCAGCACCACCACATGGCAGGATATGCAACGCATCTCGGTCGCAGCACCGCTCTATGACTGCATCTTACTGCGCTACGACGCCAACGATGATGGCGCAATTGCCGGAACCAATGAGATCCTGGGTTACCGCTTTAAAAGCGCCGCGCTAGGTCTCGAATTCAGACAATGGGCCACAGTCGCCGATCAATTGACTACCCCCACACAATGTAACGATGACGAGGGGTGGAGCAACATCAGCCAAGATGGCCAGGTACAACTCTCATCCGTCACCTTTGCCATTACCCCCGCCGCCGGTTTCTCGGTCCCGACAGGACAAAGAACCATCACCGTCTCTATGGTTGGACAGAGCCAACAAAAACCGGCCCTGTCTCTGACCTTGCAACGACAGGTAAGGATGCGCAATGACCAATACTAATCGCCAACAAGGGTTTATTGCGCTAACCATCACCCTCATCATACTGCTGCTGGTGATCTCGCTCAGTATCATGACCGGCAAGGTATTGGTCGGAGAACAACGGATTGCCGCCAATGAAATGCGCTATCGCGAGGCCCTCGCCAATGCCGAAGCCCGTCTGGAACGAGGATTGGCGCTGATCGCCTCAGCCGGTGTCGGTACCCTGCCCGCAATGCCAACCGGCGTGACGCTGGCAACCTCTACTATTCAGGTAGGCCCCCGAACGCTGCCATTATTAACTCTGACCGCACAGGGAAATTCGATAGATGGTAGTGCCGGTCAAGCAACCGTTCGCGTCCAGACGGTGATTATGCCCACCGTGGTCGGCGCTCCCGATGCACCGCTCACTCTGGCGGGAGGTATGGCTGTGGGCGGTAACTATATGGTCGTCGCCAACCCCAATGGCGGCGGACCGGGTGTTCCCTTATCCATCTGGACCGACAAACCCGTCGATCTGACCAATGGCTCGGGTACCACCTGTGGCCAGCAGGAATGGGCGGATGGTACCTGCAGCTCCTCGCCCTATAGTGAACCAGGGAAAATCGAGAGTGACATACTCAGCAATGATCCGAACTTTCCAGACAACCTGTTGCAATATGTGTTCGGTGTCAGTGATGACGCCTCCGGTATGTTAACCCTCGAGCAAAGAGCCAAGGCTCTGCTCACCAACTGCGACACGCTCACATCAGCCAGCTCTGGTTTTTACATCGTTGATGGTAGCTGTAGCCCTAAGGGAACAGTTGGTAGCCGAACCAAACCTGTGGTGCTGCTGATCCGCAATGGCGATCTGGTCATGAACGGTAACATGCAGATATTTGGCATCGTCTTTTCCTATGACAGCCAGCCTTCCAATCTGCCGAATTACGATTTGAAGATGACCGGTGGCGCGACTGTGTGGGGCTCGTTGATCTCGAACCATGAGATCGGCAACGCCAATGGTACCTATAACGCCGTCTACGATGCCGAGGCCCTCAGTAATATTCAAAACAACCAGGACTTTGTGTCCCTCTACAAGGTGCCGGGTAGCTGGCGTGATTGGTAGGAGTCATCATGAACAGAATCCATATCCACCGCGGTTTTAGTCTGATCGAAGTCATGCTGGCTTTTATCATAGTCGCGGTCAGTGCAGCGGGACTCGTTAAACTGCAAAATAGCTATATGAAACAAGAAGGCAGCAGCAGCGCTCGAGAAAGCGCTATGCACTTGGCGGAAAACAAACTGGATGACCTGCGCAGCTTCACCACTCTCGCCACCACAGCGGGACAGTTTGCCTATCAGGATATTCAAACCAATGTCGGCCAAAATCTCACCAACGGCCTTGCTGCAGGCAATCACACCATAGGCAACACTACTTACGCGCTGGGCTGGACAGTAACCAACACCCCAAACCCGCTGCCTGCCAATCTGAAATATCCATTGCGCAAAGACATCATCATCACGGTGGCCTGGACCGATCAGAATGGCAGTGCCAAAACCTTGAGTCTGAGCAGCAGCATTGCCGCCAGTACCAGTATTGGCAATACCGAGGGCGACAGTCTAGGTGGCATGGATGATAGCCCACAGGTTGCTTATGCCCCCGGCTCGGCCCCCGATGTGGTGGCCGTGACCATCAAGGCCGGCACTAAGGAAGAAACCAGTAAACCACTGCCGACTGTCTACCAATCCGGGGACAATGTGGTGGTCAAAACCGAGACCATTACCTACGACACCCAGTCAGGCCGCAAGATCCAGGAAGACCAGGCAACCCTCTCCTGCAACTGCAGCCTGCAAAGTGGTAATGCCAGTAAAAAATTGCCGGCCTATCCGTTACTAGACTCACTCGGGCAATACTGGGAGCTCGGGCAGAGCGTGAACAAGAGTTATGGCCTCAATACCAGCAACCAGAATGCCCAGAGTCCCTTGTGTAATATCTGCTGCGAAAATCACTTCGATGGCGTCAACAGTACAAATGGTTCATTCGATCAATATTACAACGTGCTGCGCAAGGGGCATGGTCACTACCGCCTGAGTGGCAGCAACCTGGTCACTGCAGGTAGTGGCAGCTATTTGGAAGCCTGTCGCCTGCTGCGTGTCGATGGCTTCTACGAGCCGATGCCGGATTGGAATCTGGCGGTGATCAATGTGATGTCACCGGATTTTCTCTCGGATCCATCGAATCAGGAGAACTATGAAAAATATGTGCAGTCGGTGGTCAGAGCCCATTTCGCCTGGCAAAAAGCAGGCCGTAGCGGCAACTTTACCCCGACATCGTTAAATAGTTGGCTCAGCTCAAGTGGGAATGTCACCAATGGCGGCGCCACGAGCACGGACTTAACCTTGCAAGCCGGATCCACCGCGCAATTGATCGCCCGTGGCGTTTATGTCGACTTGCTGAATGATGAAACGGGTCAGTATCTCAGCCAACTCGATAGCGCAGATGAAGAGCTATTGGCCAAGGTTCCGTTCAACGAACTGAACCTGACCCTGCTGGCTAACTGGTCACTAACCACCGCCAACCAGAGCTATGCCACCGTCACCAACGAGACGGTAAAAACCATCGTCGATGCCAGCCAGAACTACTACGGTACCTACAGTCGCGGTCGGCTCTCGGCACTCCAGGCAACACCCGCGACAGGTAGTGTCGTGCAATCTATTCCGGTGACCGCCAACATCCGCACCAGTAATAGCGGTATCACCAGCACAGTAGCCATATCACCCGAGGATCTGGCAAACCAATCCGCCAACATTAATGTGCGAATTACCGCAAGCACGGGGAATAACGCCAAACTGCATGTCACTGGTGATATCAAATGCTTAACTGACCCGAAGAAAACTGGACAGGCGCCAGAAGTCTGTAAAGCCAACGACTGGAATACCCTCTCGGTCAATCAGGCTGGTGTCAGTTGTACCGTCAATAAGCCATCCGGCAGTATGATCGCCGGTTATTTTGATTGTGCCGTCAATCGAAAAGCCGCTGTGACCTTGAACTTTGGTGCCTCCGGATTTGTGATGACCCCGTCCAGCATTACGCTGACCGCCACACAAACCGACCCGAAAGATAGTAATGGTAACGACATAGCAACCATTAGTCTGAATGGTGGTAATGCCTGTAGCGTCATGATGGTCAAGAGTACAGTGCCCTCACCCAGCAGCTTTAGTTGTGCCACACCATAACTCGAGGTGATATGCCCATAGCACATATATCGTGAATGCTTCCAGCTGATAAAAGGCATCCAATATGGATGCCTTTTATCATACTGAAGCAACAAATAACTTGGTCATTATATAGTTAGCCGCGGCATGATAAATAACTGACAACTCGGTGCGAGTTGTAATCCAGGAGTTGAAAAATAAAGAGCCGCGATTGCGGCTCTTGGTTTCTAGTTACGACAAATGACTTAGTACAACATCTGCCAAGATATGGCACCAGTATTCACCGTTGTTCCGGGTGATTCATAGGGAGTACCACCATTAATTTTTACCCTATTGATCACTTCTTTATCCCCATTGCCATTGGTAAAAAAGGTAATGACTGGTTCGCTGGGAATCTTGTCCAATAATGCCGAATGGTCAACCAGATCGTTATTCACATAACTATTACTACCGGTATAAATACCAACTTCCATATACCAACCAGAGCCCCCTCCCTTACACGGATCGGTACTCGGGATCAGCGTGGTAAACGCCGCAGTGGTATTACGCACCACAATTCTGGAGTTCATTCGTTCACCATTATTCTTGCCTCCGTAGTAGAGGTCCAGATACCAACCATCATGTTGGGTCCAATCAATCAGATTCTTACTAGTTTCCCGCTGGCCTTTAGCACTTGATGTAGCAGCAATCTCGTTCGTAATGGTTTGTTCTAACAAAGTTGACCGGGTGATATCTGTCGTGCGGCCAGGTTTATCCCATAATCCATAGATAGTCTGGGTGTCCTGGTTATCGACATCAACATCCGTGGTCTCAATATACTTGCCAGTGCCAACCATAACGAGTAGCCCCTCGACTGGATGATAGGCGACGCTGGGACGTTGGGTAATCGGCTGGCTATTTCCTTCTCGACTCACAGCGCTAAATAGTGGCTTCGGCTTAATACCAGTACCACTATCAAAAGCCCAACTGGATACACTCTTACCTGCAATATCGGCTTTCCACACGTTACCAAATAGATCGCCGGCATACAGAGTATCTCCTACTCCATCCAGATCCTTATCAGCAATTACCGGCTCGGTGAGACTATTAGGGCGTTTAAGTGCGGTCATTGGATCTTCAGCCTTCCCTCGACCAGTTAGCATGGTTTTTTCCAAGTTACCGGTGAGAAGATCGACGACAAGTAAAGCCCCCTCGCCAAGAGAATCCGCTGCGTTATCAACTTCGCTGTTGTTATAGCCATTCCCGAAAATAGCTACCCATTTACTACTGGCCCCGCTTGCAGTCGAGATGATGGCGGGAGCATTCATCATATAACCAATTCGACTAGCATCAGTCGAATCCGTGTCATTCAACTCCCACAACAACACCTTATTTGCATCTGTGGTGGTTGCTGAAAGTCCTTTAATATTCGTCAAATCTAAAGCCCAAGCGCCCTGGGCTCCTAAGCCAAAGGTTCCCACGGCAATGGTACGAGTCGCATCGCCATCGGTTATATCTACTATTTTGATACCGCCATCAACAAAGAATCTATGGTTTGGATTATAGGTTTCTTGGCTCAGGCGATAGAGATTTTTATAACTGGTACTTGGGATATAGGCAAATAACTCATCCCCGGTTAAAGCATTCAATACGTGTACCATGCCATCATTGGCGCCAAAAACTACAAATGGTTGTTTATCACCCGCAGAGACTCCATAAACAGGGGTCGAATGAACGATATCACCCAGTACGCCATCGCGTTTACGGAAGGAGTAATCTGTGCTCGCCGAATCAGAGTTATCCGTGATTTCATTGACCCGGCTGCCACGCAAATAATTCACCAGCGCCTGTAAATAGGTCAGTTTTACACTTGGTAACTGGCTTTCATCCACGGCAAGAAGGCTTGACGGTATATCCGTGAGTAGTAAATCAAGCTGAGCTTTGCTCAATCCACTCGCTTCGCCATCAGCCAATGCAGCTACGCTGCTGGGTGCTTTGAATACTCGCTTAGATCCAGCTTTACTGTCATTTTCCATGGTGAAAATAACTCGGCCATCGGCACCTTGTGCTGTAATTTGGTCCTTCGCCTGCCACAGAGGCTCCGAACTGGCTTTATTGTTGACCATGGGGTAAGCAAGCACATTACCGGACCAATTTTTTGCCTCGAATTTTGAATCAAATAGCACACTATTGTTGGTGATCTGGCTGGAAGTATAGGACATATTATTTCCAGACCCTGGGGTGTTACCAACTTCATTTAATGCTTTTTGCAGTTGCGCTTCCAACGTCGAGGCATTGGTTACCAAGAAAAAATTATCCGGTTCACCATCTTTATTTTTGTCCCACTCAACCCCCTCGGGAAGGCTGTTTTCTTTGCCTTCCTCCTCTTTAAAACTCCCCCATTTGGCCGCATACCAGAGAGGAGAGCGTAATAATTGAGCGGCGGTGATGTCACGATTGACAGTGAACGTTCGTTGACGGGTCAGTGGCATCAATTTATCACGATCCGGAGAGCTGGAATTACTTCGCGCATTATTGGGATGGGGTGAATCGTTTTCAGCAACTGTGTCGAGATAATAATTAACCTGAGCTTTGCTGTCATCACCATCCTTTTGATCTTCAACATCCAAATAAAGACCATCCTTGTTTGTTCCCGAGATCACATAACCTGCATGTTGATCAATCCCTCCCCACGCATATTCGGAGGTTAGAGTAACAATTAAATTGTCGCCATCCACCTTGAAGTTATAAAGCACAATCATGTCCATATCATGATCCGCACCTTGCTCTACATCTTCGAAGTTGATTCGGAAGCTAGCCTCCGTATCGGTCCACTTTTCTATGTAATAATCGACAATTGTATTGGTCGGTTGAAATCCGTTTTCAGCATTAGTGATGCTAGAACCGCCGACTGACTTAGCAAATGGAACTACGGTAATATAGTTATGCTCAGCACTCTCATCACTGCCCGGTTTCTTACCCATATCAAGTTTTATTTCAGGCAATGGCGAAGCCAAGGCCACCGAAAATGTTCTCGATTTTTGAGCTCCAGTAGCAGTTTTGTTCAAATCATTCTCATGGCCATAGTAAGCCAACCCGGCCGCATAATAACTGCCTCGTTTGCTGGGTTCCTGAGGAGCCAAGCCACGAATGTGGCCAAGATCGCTAATTAATTTTGCAGTCGGCGTATTTTTCCCTGTAGTCCCCTGATTATCACCAATATAGAAAGTATTGTTATCAAGACCTTCTTTTCCTGATATAAATTTCGTACTTGCCGCGACATCCAAATCACTCAGCGTAGTATCAGCATAATCTTCAAAGGCAGAGCCTGGAACTTGGTCTGAATCGAAGGATGTATTAACATCACTAATAATGAGATTAACTGGAATATCACAGGTTTTACGGCCCGTAACGGCAAACGGGTCCTCCCACACCTCCTCGACCAAGCCTAATTCATCCTCTGTACCAACAGTAAATAAGGGTGATGCCAATTTAGCTCCGGCAAAATAACGCAGACTTTCAAATAGCATTTCACCAATCGGATTGCCCCACGAAGAACACTTTCCATTCGTTAATGCTTCACCCGTAATCCATCCACAGTCATCTCTATATTGATATGTGTGATCTTTATCTTCTGTATACAGGAATTTTGTTATTTTTAATTTATTCAGAGTGTCGATAATCCCACCACCACTGCTACGCTTGGTAAATAATCCAGTAGTCGGATTTATCTCTTGATTCATTTTCCCGATATTGGCACGAAGAACACCACCTCTGATATTATTTTTATAGCTACCACTGATCAATCCAAACTCCATTTCTGGTTTTTCGCCCTCACCGCGCTTTTGCAATAATCCGGTAGGAAGGTAATTTTCTCCATATTTTTTGCAGTTACTTTCTAGCAGTCCTGCGACACAAACCCTGACCTTAACCTGATAATCCTTTAAGTAACCACTAGTTTCTACACCACCAGAGAAACCCAACATCGAGTTACCGGCAACTGGACGTTCCTTACTGAGCCAATTCCAGATATATAATTTAGTATCATACTCTTCACTAGAAGATGACTTGGATGACTCAGTTTTTATATAAAACTTATTAGTTTGGTCATTGAATGTCACATAATAATCACCAACAACTGCCGTTGGAACATCACTAGGATCGTTACTACCGTCCTTGGTGACTAGTGTAATGCCATCCCAATTTCTGCCTTTCGCTCCAAACTGTTTAGTCCAGTTGTCATATTGAGTAAGTTTAAATCGCTGCCCAGCTAAACCGCTGAACGAAATTTTAACTTCCCATATGTTATTGGCGACCAACGTCATTGCAGTGGATCCCCAGTTATTGGGGGTCCCTCTAAAATATAGACTTGAAATATTATGAGCAAATGATGCTTGTTTAATTTGCTTCATGTTTTTAGAAAGTTTTAGCACCCGCAATAACGGAGGCTGATCATAACCCAATGATGTATTGGCGAAGAAATAGCCATAGTCATCCTCGAGATCACCATAATCTGAAGCTTTTAAATTCCCATTGTCTACTGTATCCATGATGGCTGGATCCCAGGTTTTACCCCAGCTATGTGCATCCTGTGGAATAAAAGATCTGACTAATGTCGGGGTGTTGACATCAGAATCATCTAATCGTGAACCACCATAGAGTACTTTTCGCAGCGCATCGATACGACTCGTGGTTAAATAATTTAGAAATTTACCACTCCACAGCGGTTTACCACATTTACCACCATCATGAGTAGCCCCTGTAGGAGTGAATAGAGTCCGCTCACTATTGGCTGCATAACATTTATCTGAATCGAAATATCCGTAATATGAAATACTGGGCTTAAAATGGGTGTCTGGGGCTTTGTCGGTATCCAGATTAGTAGCATCATTATAAGCCTCATAATATAGCGTATGGTCGCGCCCCATCACTAACATCACTAATGGTGTATTATTTTGATAGGCCACAAATAATGGACCATCTGGTAAAGACAGCTCAGCTGCCCAAGATGGTATGAACAAAGATAATATTGCCAAAAGCAAAGCCACTGATGTTTGAAATATCTTCATCATGATCTTCATCCTTACCAGCATCCAGATTGTGCAGCAGTGCGAACACCGAGGCGATTAATCGACAAGGTGCCGCATTTATCATTGGCTTGACCGCCTTGTGGTACCGCCTTGATGGTATAACTTGTAGCCGTTGGCTGCGGATCCAGACTCAAGGTGTAATAACGCTCAGTTCCATCTGCCGGCGATTTATCACTGAAGATTGCGGGGGCCGTGGTTGCACCTGTATTGGCCCCTATATAGGTCATATTCAGCGCGTAAAAACTCTCCATGGTTTGCGCGGCCTCCATTAAAGTCTTTTTAGCATCATCACGCCTTGCCGTACGCACATGCTCCAAATAGGAAGGCACGGCAACGCTGGCCAGAATGGCCACAATCGCGACCGTGATCATGAGCTCCACCAAGGTAAATCCTTTTATTTTTTTCATTGTTTGTCCTGCCTGGTTATTTCGGCTTCGGTACTACGACGGTGAAATAGGCTTGAATCATACTGACGGCACTCGCGGGGCCTTCACCACGACCCGTTACCCGAAAGTATTGCTGGCCATTTTTTTCTTCAATATCTGCCGAGAAAGGAATGAATTGTCGCTGCTCAATACGATAATGCGGATTACCACTGGTCAACCCAGCGTAGGCAGTCGCTTTAGTTTGCCAGTTGGATGGCGTCTGCCACCAATTGGCACTGTCAAGAACAGAGCTAATACTCTGTGCATGGGAGCTATAAATTTTGGCCTCATCATTGATAACGGTTTGTTTGAATACTCGCTCTGCACGATTAATCGCAGATTGCGCAGCGGTATAACTTCGTAGCATATCGTACTGACTGCTGGCACTCTGCTGATTCTGTAATGCACTGCGGCCAATCGCTACCGCAATAATTCCGATGATGAGCGTAATCACCAGCGCCACAATCAACGCCATCCCTTGTTGTTTCATACGATGCACTCAATCCATTAATTTTTTAAGGTGATACTACCCGTCAATGACTGGCGAATGAGATTGTCAGCAGCTGCATTCACACTTTGCTCCAGGATCTGGTAGCTCCTGGCCTTTGCCTTAACTCCCTGACCGGAGGCCTGAGTCGTGAGAACGCCAAATTCGATCGCCTCGACCGTAGGCCAGGTCGCAGCAGTCAATACATTCGCCGTCACAAACTGCTGGTTTGTCCCCGCTCGTCGGAAGCGAAATTGCAATGAGGCGATATTACGCTCCATCACCACGGTATTATTTCGATTGTCTTGGCAGATTAAATCGCCAGAAGAATTCACATATAGCGTAATTTGCACCAGATCTTGATTGGTCACAAATCCACCACTGCAGTCAAACATTCGGCCATCGGTGGCCTGATTATTCAATTGCCCGGGATCATTATCCGAAATACTAGACCCCCAAAACCTCAGGGTCAGGCGATCGGTGTTATCCAATATTCCAGACACTGCAGAGATGTTATTTTCGGCAAATAGACTCTGCCCTTCCGTCCATTTGCTGGCACTTAACGATGTTCCACCAGCAGGTAATTTCCGTTGCAAGATCTGACGCTGATAATTGATATAACCCGCTTGATGCAGATGATTCCAGATCAGTTGTGTTACCCGTTGTCCGGAGCCATTCAATGCATTATTCGCGCGGCTGAGTGCATAACTCAACTGACTACTGCCCAACATGGCGTAGAGGCCGCAAACAATGAACAGGGCCAGAACAATGCCAATCATCAACTCAACCAGTGTGAAGCCCTTGCTGTGTCGTTGAATCATGGGATGTAGATTTCCACGTTGTCACGCTGATGCGCAGTTTTCATGCTGGCGGTATTAGTGACTACATCCGCATCGGCTGCCCCCTGACCAGTTAATGCGGCATCCCAAACCAAGCTGATAGTGACCAAACGGCCATCATCCTGAGCCGCCGAGACCACAGAAAATCGAGGCGAAGGCGCCCGCTCTTTAATCCGGGCAAACCAGCGCGCTAACTCCATGTCAGCCTGTTCCTTGGTGGTGCAGGCGACGGCAGTGCAATCTTTGCTTGCAACGGGAGCATTACCATTGGCCAGATTATCAAAATCGAACTCGCCAGCCTTCGCAGCCACCGGTAACGAGCTAATCCGCTCCACCAGATCTCGCAGTGCACCACTGGCATTCTGACTCACTTTAGCCTGCTCCAGACGCTGCATGCTGCCCATCTGCAAGCTGGCAAATCCAAGCAGTCCGATGGCCACGACAACCAGAGAGATCAATAATTCAACGAGGGTAAATCCCCGGTTATGGGCAATTTGCATTCGCCCCTCCACTCAGGGTGATGGCGCCTAACGGATTAATATCAATGGCCTTATTGGTACTGTTCTCGTCATTGGAACAAACTTTAATATTCGCCACAGTGACAATACCGTTGGCACGAAATGCCAGGTTTAAAACGGTCGAGATGACTTTGACCGATCCCTCGTATTGATGGGCGGATATCACCTCTTCGCCGGTGTTAAATGTGTTATCGCGATTGGCATCCAGATAGGCCAACCAGCCTTTACTCCAGTCGTTGCTATTGGTACTGCAACTATTGGCGGTGGTTGATGGGCATAACAGCACGGGCAACGAACGTTGCTGCGAGGTTTGTCGAGCTGTAGTGATGCTGTTGAGCAAGGCTTCTCGCTGAGCCTCAGTCTGTTGCGCCTGCATGGCCTGGCGAAACGACGGCACACCTATGGTGCCAATAATGGCCACGATCGCAATCGCCACCATGACCTCAATCAGGGTCAGTCCGGAGCAGTTTCGCCACTTGATGGTTGATGCTTGATGTACCCCACCCTTTTGAAATGAACCCTGATTGATCATGCCCGCACACTCCTTTGCCAACCATGATAAGAACAGCCTCTTATGGCTCTTTGCATGATGGCAAATGTCTCACTTCCCGACTTATTGCTCAAGAAAAGAGCGATAACAATTTCACATTTTGCGAGGTGGGTACGTTTTGGCGAGAGACAATCAATTCAATCATGTTTCGCCCTGAATTCAGGACTCAGGATGATAACTTTTATCAGACAATTCATCCGTTCGGATTAATACGGTTAAAAATATCCAAGCCCAATAATTATTCAATACATATCAACAAGATAAACATAAAAAACATTGTGAAATCGCTATCATCAGCGACACGAACTGAAGGAATAAAGTTCTCATAAATCACCGCATCGCAAACAAACTCAGAAAACCATTTCAAACATCAAGAGTTACGATTTTGCAGCCCAACACCAACACCGTATCGCCGCCTAAATTCGGCGTTGAGCGTGGAGATTCAAACAGAGCCATATCTAGTCGTGAGGTTATATAATAGCCAACGCAAGAATGGATTCACACGAAAACCAATATATCCACCCAAGAAAGATGAGCATGTCGATATATAATAAAACACCGTCTCTCGTGACCTGGATCATAATTGTCTATTGGCAAAACTAGCGGCCCAGCCCTCCCAATGCGATATTTACCGATAGGTGGTGACTTGCTCGCCAAAGCTGTTTTTTAGCCCGATAGAGAATTAGATGTCAAACGACACCAGTCATGGCTTCACCCTGATGGAATTGATGGTCACGATTGCCGTCGTTGCAATCCTGGCGACCGTGGGAGTGCCCGCATTTAACAACTTGATCCGCGATGGCACCGCCAGTACGGAGGGAAACACCTTGCTCGGCTCGATCCAACTGGCGCGCAGCGAGGCGGTGAAACGTGGGGTATCCATGTGGATTGTTCCGCAAACCGGTAGCAACTGGCGGGCAGGCTGGGAAATTCGAGAGGATGATGGCGATGCAACCTTTGACAGCAGCAAAGACAGTCTGCTGCGCCGCTTCGATGGCATAAAGAGCACCGTCAACGCCAGCCATAACCAACTCCGGATTGCCGCCAATGGAACGCTCGCAGTACCCAGCAGCGCTAGTACCTTCAAACTCAAGCCAGGCGGTTGTCAGAATAATGAACAGCGCCTGCTGACGGTCCAGGTCTCCGGGCGTGCCAGCCTGAGCCGGATCAGTTGCAGCAGCTAACAATGGAGAATCAAATCATGAAGTTGCCGCACGCGCAGCAGATGCGCGGTTCTTCGTTGCTGGAAGTTTTGATTGCCCTGGTGGTTCTTGGTCTGGGCGTGCTCGGCATGGTTGCCATGCAAGCGACCTCGCTCAAGAGTAATCAGACTGCACTGGTTCGCACCCAAGCGACCGAGCTGGTCAGTGAAATCAGTGACCTGATGCGCGCTAACCGCAATGCCGCACTAGCCGGCAGCTATGACAGTTCACTCACCGCCGCCGCTCCGACCGGAACAGCCATTCACGCCATCGATTTACAAAACTGGAAAGCGCGCCTGGCACAGCTACCCGCCGGCAAGGGCGCGATTGCCCACACGAATACGACCTTCACCATCACGATTCAATGGGATGAATCACGGTTGAAAAATGGCAGTGCCAGTCGGCAATTTATCTATCGTACGGAGATCTAAGTGATGGTCAGGTTTCCCATGATAAAGCGAATGCGACAGCAGGGCTTCGGGCTGGTTGAAGTGATGGTTGCCATCACGTTGGGCCTGTTACTCACAGCTGCGGTGTTACAACTGTTTGTCAGCAATAACACCACGTACCGGACCACCAACTCAGTCGGTGTGGTGCAAGACAACGCCCGTTTTGCCCAGGATCTATTGAGCAAAGAGTTGCGCATGACCGGTTACCGCGGTTGTTTGAGCAAACAAAATGTTGCCGTCACCAATACGCTGAACAATGCCACCACCCTGACCTACAATTTCGGCGCCGGATTGCGTGGCTACAACAATCTGACCGCCACTCTCCCGACAGAATTATCGACTCACTTGACCGGAGATCCCAAACCATTAGCAGGCACCGATCTGTTGTTGATTCAGGGGCCTGGTAACATTCCGGTGCCGATTGTGGCCAACAACAATGCCGCCCAACTGTTTGCCGCCCCCGCAGCCATGACGCTACTAAAAGATGGCGATATCGCTCTGGTCACCGATTGCAGCAAGGCTCGTATCTTTCAAATCACCGGGCTGACAGCCGCCGGAGGCAAGGTGAACGTGGTGCACAGCAATGCGGGCACCTACGTACCGGGCAATTCCATCTCGTCTTGGGATCCGAACAATAAAAACGAGGTTTTTGGCACCAACGCCGAACTGATGAGTTATCAAACCAGTACCTATTATCTGGCAACTAATAGTGCCACTGGGCAGCCAGCCCTCTATCGCAAGCTCAACGGTGCCTTGGCGACGCCCTTGCTGGACTATGTCTTTGATTTGCAGATCCTCTACGGTGTGGACACCAACGGGGATCGTCAGACAGATAGTTACCAAACTGCCAATAACGTCAGCAATTGGAGCAACGTTCTGACCCTCAAGCTGCAATTACTCCTCGGTAGCGAGGAAACCGGCATAGTGGGCAAGAAACAAACCTTCACCTTCAATGGCGCTACCTTCTCGGCTGCCGATACCCGCTGGTATATGCCAACCACTATTACCGCCGTATTGCGCAATCGGTTGAACTAGGAGCTGCACGATGAACCTATATTCCTCTGCTCGAGCGCAACAGGGCATGGTGTTAGTCATCTGCCTCATCATGTTGCTACTGCTGACGTTAAGCGGTCTAGCCGCCATGCAGGGTAGTACCCTGCAAGAGAAAATGGCCGGCAATAGTCGCGATAGTGAGCAAGCGTTTCTGGCCGCCGAGGCTGCGTTGCGGGGGGGAGAGGCGTTTATGGCCAGCGCATCGGGTGCCAGTGCCACATTTGACACTACAGGAACCGCGGGTTTGTATGATGTCGCCACATCGGGTGTGCCCGTCGACTGGCAAGCGGCCGCCACCAATTGGCGCAATAGCGCCGCTCTGAGCGGCGTGGCGACCACGCCCAAATATCTGGTCGAGCGGCTTCCGGAGGTCACCAATAAAGGCTTGAGTCTGGAAGCCGATCAGCCACTCAACACCATGATCATCTACCGAATCACGGCCAGTGCCGTCGGGCAGACCACGACCAGTCGAGCAGTACTGCAATCGACTTTTCGACGCTAATGCATAGGGAGACGGCCACCATGTCACACATCAATAGCCACTCGAATTATATTAACCTGTTTGCTGTTACCCTATTCATAGTGATCAGCTATTCAGCAGCGGCGGATACCATCGCCAATAAACCTTTATATCTGGAAAATGATAATGCTATCGAACCCAATATCATGTTTACCATCGATGATTCCGGGTCTATGTCTGATACATATTTAAGCGCTGACAATAAAGAACCATCCGACTGGCAATATTATGCGTCTGCCTATAACAAACTCTATTACGATCCTGCAGTTCACTATTTACCATGGATAAACGCTGATGGCAGTGAAAAAGAAAATGCCACACCAGAATGCAATGCAACCTCATACATTAAAAAAGAAATAATTAAGGGAAAAGTGGTTTACACCACCTATTACACCAACAATAGAGATGACTACGACTGCTTTTATTATGACAAGGATGGCAACTTCAATCCCATTTACGATCAGGTTGATAAATATATTGGCAGCTCGGATCGGGATGATTGCTCATCTTCAACCAATTGTACATTCGCCCAGGAAAGTCAAAATTTTGCGAATTGGAAGCTCTATTACAGCACTCGGATGAATGCCGCTAAAGCAGGCATCGGCAGGGCTTTTTATGAATTAAATGATAAAGTGCGAGTTGGTTATGGTCAGATTAATTCATCAAGTCGAGTCGTTGATGGCAGCAAAACGACAACACTACGCAGCGGCGTCCGGAAATATACATCGACCGTCAAATCAAGTTTTTTTGATTGGCTATACAATATTCCTAAAACCAGTAGTGGCACGCCACTGCGACGAGCTATGGATGATGTAGGCATCTATTACTCTCGGGCTAACGGACAATATAGCCCCTGGGCTGATAACCCCGGCGATACGAATTATGGTGGTTTTAAAACCTGCCGTCAGAGTTACCATATTCTGATGACAGATGGTTATTGGAAAGATGCGGCAGCAACTATTGCCACGGGAAATCAGGATGGCATAGATGGAGAACTGATCACTAACGATCTTGGTGGAACAAAAATTAAATATGAAGCAAAAGCACCTTATTCAGACACCAGCAGTAATACATTAGCCGATGTCGCAGCATATTACTGGAAAAACGACTTACAGAGTGGAATTAATAATAAGGTTCCCCCATCCAGCAGTGATCCGGCCTATTGGCAACATATGGTCAATTTTACCGTCAGCTTTGGTGTTGAGGGTACTCTGACCCCCACCAGTGACACGCTAAAGAAGATCACCGCCGGCACTCTATCCTGGCCCTCCATCACAGCGGCCGAAGAAAGTAAGGAACTACCGAAAAAAGTCGATGACTTATGGCATGCAGCCGTCAATAGCCGAGGTGGTTTTTATAGTGCGACGAACCCCAAACAATTTGTTGCTGCCTTGACCGACGCCTTCGCCCAAGTACAAGCCCGCACCGGATCTTCCAGCGCCATGGTCAGCAATACGGCACGGCTCGGTACCAGCAGCCGCATCTATCAAGCCAGTTTCAGCTCCGGCGACTGGAGCGGCGAGCTGACCGCCTATCCCCTCAGCAGCAGTGACGGCAGTTTGGGCACAGCAGTCTGGCAAGCCTCGAAAAAACTACCGGCCGCCAGTGCTCGCAACATTTATACCCGCACCACCAGTCCGGCCAAAACCGTGCTGTTTAGTTGGGATAAGCTCGACTCGAGCCAACAAGCGGCCCTGAACAAAAATGCAGCAGGAACTACGGATAGTAATGGCGAGTTGCGCCTTGCCTGGGTGCGCGGCGATCAAAGCAAAGAGCTGAACCAGCCCAATGGCCTGTTCCGGACCCGTACCAACTTGCTGGGGGATATTGTCAACTCCAGCCCGGCGATGGTCAGCAATCAGGATTATGGGGTCGGCGATGCCAGCTTCGTCACCAGCAAAGCCGACCGACCTCCGATGCTCTATGTCGGTGCCAATGACGGCATGTTACATGCTTTCAAAGAGGCCGATGGCGTCGAACAGTTTGCCTATATCCCGGCCGAAACGGTCAGCAAGCTGAACAAGCTGACCGATAAAGAGTACGCCAAGAGCCATCAGTATCTGGTCGATGGCAGTCCGAAAGTTGGCGATGCCAAGCTTAATGGTCAATGGAAAACCGTGCTGCTGGGATCAACAGGGGCCGGTGGTAAATCCGTCTTTGCATTAGATGTGACCGACCCAACCCAATTTGGTACCAGTAGCGTGTTGTGGGAGTTCACCAGCGCCGATATGGGCTATACCATTCCGCAGCCGACCATGGGCCAGCTGGCCGATAATAGCTGGGTAGCGCTGATACCCAATGGCTATGACAGCGCGGAGCAGGAGGGCAAGCTGGTGGTGCTGGATCTGAAAGATGGCTCGCCAGTTAACGTACTACAGACCAATGCCAGCCTCAGCGGCAAGCTCAATGGTCTGAGCACGCCAGTACCCGTGGATCTGGATGGTGACCGCAAGACCGATCTGCTGTATGCCGGCGATCTGCTGGGTAACCTCTGGCGTTTCGATGTCCGCTCCAGCGACAGCACGAATTGGTCGACGCGACTCATCTATACCGCTTGTGTCGATGCCACTTGTTCCACAAGCAACCGGCAGCCGATTACCGCACGCCCCATGGTCATTGCCCATCCCAACGGTGGTGTCATGGTGCTGTTTGCTACCGGCAGCTATTTCACCAACGAGGATCGCAGCTCATTACAGCTGCAAGCCCTGTACGGCGTTTGGGATAAGCTGGAGGCCAGCCCGACACTGATCGCCAAGAGTGATCTGGTGCAGCAGAGCATACTGGCCGAAGTCTCCGCCACCAGCACCCGGATAATCTCGAATAATGAGGTCAATTACGGCAGCAAGCGAGGTTGGTATCTAAATCTGCTATCCCCCGGGCTAAGCACCGGGGTGGGTGAGCGGGTCATTACCGATATTCAACTTCGGGAGGACCAGTTGGTGGTCACCAGTATGCTGCCCTCCACCGATCCCTGCGACTATGGTGGAAAATCCTGGCTACTGGAGCTGGCCCCATTGACCGGTTCACGCCTGAGCTATCCGGTATTTGATATCAACAATGACGGAAAAATCGATAGCAATGATAACCAGACCGTGACCATAGATGGCAAGTCAGTGACCCTGCCGGCCAGCGGCAAGGGTTTTGATGAAATCCTGACCAAATCGGCCTTTGTCGAAAAAATAGATGGCACCACGGAAATCAAATATGCCAGCGGCTCTTCCGGGAGCATCAAGCAAACGCTGGAAATCATCAGCCCGAACGCCAAGGGACGTCAATCCTGGCGGCAATTACGCTAACGGTTGAGCATTCAGTTCTGGTGCCCGTCGCCTGGCTTCGTCGTAGCCGGGACCGAGGCACCAGACCTCTTAAGATCCACCCGACAAGGAGCAGTACATGTTGGTTGCGCACACACGATCTCGCGGTGTTACGCTGGTTGAATTGATGATTGCCATTGCCGTGGTCGCCATTCTGGCGGCGGTGGGCTATCCGTCGTATATGGAACACGTCAAATCCACACGCCGCGGTGAAGCCAAAGCAGCCCTGCTGGAGCTGGCGCAGTTCATGGAGCGCAAGTTCAGCGCCGATGGCTGTTACAAGTGTGGCAGCGAAACCGTCACCCTACCCATTACTCAGGCCCCGCGGGACGGGGGCAGTGCCTACTACAACCTGAGTCTGGCCAGCTCGCCCGCGATCAGCGCCACCACCTTCACGCTGCAGGCCGTACCGACCGGCGTCATGAGTGGTGACAGTTGCGGTACCTATACTCTCGATCAGACTGGCACCCACAGCCCCACCAGCACCGCCTGCTGGTAGCCGATGCCATGCGAATCAGCGAGCTTCTTGAGCCGGCACTTGCTGGCTTTTTTTATCTTTTTGAGCAAATTTATTCATCAAGTCCACTTTGCGACAATATTCTTGTGATGGGGGCAATTTTGGACTGATCGACAAGCTTTAATGCTCATTTTGTCGATGATGTTAGATTTTTAAGCCAATACACCACAGATCCACTCGCTGTTAATGCTCCAGAAGCAGCAAAAAAACCTGCTCAACGGCTGAGGGATTAGCCACAACTATTGCATAGTCAGGCAGATGCCCGATAATGCGCGCGTTTACGCATCAACTAGTAGATCGTCGCTCCGGCCTCTCGTTGCCGGAGGTTAACTTGGTTCAGGGCCATGGCCCTTTTGTGAGGTGTTTGCATAAGATGAACAGCCAATTCGTTCCGGGAATTGATTACCGCGGCCTGGTCGCCCAATATGGTTCTCCCCTGCTGATCCTGGATCAGGCAGCTATTCGCCGTCAGTATCGGGCGTTAGCCGATGCACTGCCGGGCGTGACGTTGCACTATGCGTTAAAACCCCTGCCCCATATGGGCGTAGTGGATGTCCTGAAAGCCGAAGGCGCCAGCTTTGACCTTGCCACCAATGGCGAAGTCGACCTGATGCGCGAGGCCGGGATAAACCCGAACGAATGTATTCATACCCATCCCATCAAGCGCGACTCCGATATTCGCTACGCGCTGGATTATGGCTGCAACATCTTTGTTTTTGATAACCCGGTCGAGCTGCAGAAGTTCGTCGCTTACAAGCAACAAGCCCGCTTGTTGTTGCGCGTCAGCTTCCCGAATCCGGAAACCAAGGTCGACTTGTCCAAGAAATTCGGCTGCACACCCGAGATGGTATTGCCACTGCTGCAACAGGCCAAAGATCTGGGTATCGACGTCATCGGGCTGTCATTCCATGTCGGCTCTCAGGTGCCAAACGCCAAGCGTCACGTGGAGGCCATCGAGGCGTGCAATGAGCTGTTGCGCCAGGCCGAGGCTCAGGATCTGGCTCTGCAAGTGCTGGATATCGGCGGCGGCTTCCCGGTGGATTACGCCGGTGGCGAGCTGGACATCGATGCCTTCTGCGCACCGATCCGCAGCGCCCTGGCCAAGACCCCGGATGGCATCCGCCTGCTCGCTGAACCGGGCCGTTTCATCTCGGCTCCGGCCATGACCTCGATCTCCAGCGTCATGGGGAAGGCCGAACGCTTTGGCCGCACCTGGTACTATCTGGATGATGGCCTCTACGGTAGCTACAGCGGTCAGCTGTTTGACCACGTCTTCTACCCGAAGAGTACGCCGTACGCCAAGGGTGAGCGTCATCCTGCCGTTCTGGCGGGTCCGACCTGCGACAGTGTGGATGTCATCGCCGAAGAGATCATGCTGCCGGAGCTGGAGCTGGGTGAGCTGGTGATTGGCAAGATGATGGGTGCTTACACCTGGGCCTCTGCCACCGAGTTCAACTTCTTCCGCCGCACCTCCATTCTGGTGATGGATAGCGACGCGGCCGCCCTCAAAGCCGTCGCCTAAGCAACGCACGAGGCATACACTGTAAAAGCAACGCGCGTGGCAAAAGCCGCAGGCGACAAAAAAGCGAACCCGAGGGTTCGCTTTTTTATTGTTCGTCAGAGCAGCCAGAGCCAAGCAACCAGCAGATGCAGCGCCATGATACTCCATAGCACCAGTCGATAACTCAGCTTGCGACTCTTGTGCCGTAGCCAGTGTTGTGCGAGCAGAGTTCCTGGCCAGCCACCCAGCAATTCGCACAGGTGTAACACGCGCTCAGGGAGCCGCCACTCGCCCTGTCGCGCCCTATGTTTGTCGAGCGCCATCAGGCCAAATGTCAGCAGGCTCATCAGCCCATAGCTAGCCCCCAGAAGCCAGCCCCAGGGCATATCGACGAACGGTACTACGGGTAACATCGGTCATCTCCTTAATCCGTAATAACCACCATGGAGATTGGATTCTGAAAACCAGAAGGCAACAGAGGGAAGCCATGGCTTCCCTCTGTTGATGATTCAGGGCAATAAACCGGGAGCAGCCTCAGGCATCCACCATCTCGGCGACACACTCGGCGCGATTCTCGACCGGTTTGGCGTACATGGCACGGGCCGTGGCACGCAACTCTTCCGGCATCGCCTGCAAGCGCGCTTCAAAGCGCTGACGCTCTTCCGGCGACACACCATCCGATTGCCCGGCCGCCAGCAAGTTGCTGGGGAACAAGCGATACTGACCATGGATCGCCAGATCAATTGCAGCCGCCAATTCTTCCGGCGTGTCATAGTCGCCGGTCAGCGGTTTACCCAGGCTGACGTGGACCCGCCCCTTATGACCGACAATGCCTGCCACTATGCTATCGATATCTTCGAACTCGCCCTTTTCGTAGCTGCCGCTCTGGGCTCGTTCTACCAGCTCACGCGCTTTGGCTTCATCACCGGGATCAAATTCATAAGAGATAGCGACCGGCACTATATTCAGTTGCTGCATATAGGTCGCAAACGGCAATTTCTGCTGCTTACCTGCCATATAGAACATCTTGAGGATGGCCGGATCCGTCTTGTCATCCCCATCCTTGGCGCGCCCCTCTTTCTGGGCAATCCAGATGGAATGGCCATCGGCCAGGGAGTGGGCAATATAGGCGGAGAGTTCAGTGAAGGCCTTCATCATCTCCCGCGGTCCCTTGACCGAACGCTTGACGATGAAACTCTTGTTCAGACGCATCAGTTCGGTGGCGCAGGGTTTGCGCAACAGGTTATCGCCAATGGCAATCCGCACCGTTTCCAGGCCGCACTTATACAGGCCCCAGTTGACGAAGGCCGGATCCATCGCAATATCTCTATGGTTGGAGATAAACAGATACCCCTTCCCCGACTCCAGCTGTTCCAGCCCGGAATAAGTGACGCCATCGGTCGTTCCGGCAATCATCTGCTCCATAAAATGGGCGACTTCCATCTGCACATCACGCACTGTCTTGACGTTGGCCCAGCGGCGTTGCATGGCCAAGCGGATCAGTGGCTTGAGCAGCCACCCAAACCAGCGGGATAGCAGGGGGTAACGGAAGTGGGCAATCGCCGCTAACAGTTCATCATCCGCGATTAAACGGGCCAGAGCGGCAGGCACTTCATCATCATGGTAAGGGCGGATCTCGGCGAACAGATCCGGGTCATGCAGAGGTTGAGTCATCGAATTCGTCTTAGTCAGCAAAAGGCGCAAAATCGGCGCAAATTCTACACGCATTTGCTGTAAACACTAGCTGGGGCGCGGTTAAAACAGCGCCGACCAGCGAGTGAGGGGCCCTGAGGCAACCCCAAATCTACATCCAGACCATCACCACGCAGGCGGCTGTTAACACCCCCATGCATAGATTGAAGCGTTGCCAACCTTGGGCGGTGCGGATCAGACGACGAACCTGAGCTCCGAACAGCACCCAAAATGCACCTGTAATCAGACCCATGGCAAAGAAAGTCGCCAGTACTACTATGGCGGATGGCCAGTAGCTGCTATCCGCCAACGTAAAGCCGCCCACCGCCGACAACGCCATGAACCAGCCCTTGGGATTCAGTAATTGCAAGAATGCGGCCTGATGCCAACCAGGCATCTCCGAGACCTGACGCTCACCGGGCTCACCGGCTCGGGCCAGCTTCCAGGCCAGCCAAAGCAGATAGCCACTGCCGATGATGCGCAACCCCTGATGCAGCATGGGTTGTGAAGCAAACACCACACCCAGCCCCAGTGCCGTGGCCAGCATGATCAGATTCAAGCCACTGACTACAGCCACCAGCGTCGGCATGCTGGCACGAAACCCCAGATTCGCTCCCGCCGCCGTCAGCAACATATTATTCGGTCCCGGGGTGCCGCAAGTGATCAGCGCAAACCCCAACAAAGGCAGAAACCAGGCAAAATCCATCCAAACTCCTCATCATCGAATGCACAGTTCCAGATACAGGCGGCCAACGCGATTGGACCCGGAACCTCATGGCAAAAAAATCAGCGGCAGATTCTCATGTTCGCCGGATTAACGCCAGATCATCACCACACACCCAGCGGTGAGTAATCCCATGACCAGGTTGAAACGTTGCCACGCCCGGGGCGAACGCAACCAACGACCGACTTGCACACCGAATTGGGCCCAGACCAGACAGGTTTTCAGACAGATCAGGCAAAACACGCCAATCAGTAACCCAACCGAGAGCCAGTAATCACTCCCCAGCAGGGTAAAACTGCCAATCGCCGAGATGGACATCAGCCAGGCCTTGGGATTGATAAACTGGAACAGCAATGCCTGATGCACCGCCCAGGGCTGCTGTGTTGCAGATCCTGACGCCAGTGGGCCCTGGTCCTGACTATTTAACGGGGCTGAACGCACAATCAGATAACCGAGCCACAACAGATAACCCGATCCCAGCACCCGCAACACCGTTTGCCCTAGCGGCCATTGTTGGAACAAAGCCCCCAGCCCCAGCGACACCAACAACAGCATGACGCCCATACCCGCCGAAATACCGATCACATGGGGCAAGGTTCGACGAAATCCAAACCGAGCGCCCGATGCCGTCAATAGCACATTATTCGGACCCGGTGTAATACAAGTAACCCAAGCGAATCCAGCTAGGGGTAATAACCACTCTAACGCCATAACAGCCTCTCTTTGACGTAAAGAAAATGCATCCGGATGCCAACATTGTATCGATACAAAATAGAGGGAAGTTCACATTTGTGCTGTTTTACGGCACAAACCCACGGTATTATGATGACAATTCAGGATCAACGGATTTATTGTCACCATGACAATCTGGACGCCTCACCTCAGTGGCCGCGGGCCGCTTTACCGTCAGTTGCTGGAAGCCATCCGCGATGACATCGCCAGTGGCACACTGCCGAGTGGCCAGCGGCTACCGACTCACCGCGCCCTGGCGGATCGTCTGGGTGTCACTGTCGGTACCGTCACTCGCGCCTATAGCGAGGCAGAACACTTGGGGCTGCTGCAGGGCCGAGTCGGATCCGGTACCTATGTCCGCGATCTGCAATCCAACCAGGCTCGCGCCTGGCATATCCGGCAACCCAATCCGGAGCGAATCGAGCTGTGGCAAAACCTGCCGGTCGCCCTGGATCGTACCGAACCCTTTATGCACACCATGCAAGTCCTGATGCAGGAGCCAGGGCAAATCAATGCCCTGATGGAATATGACAGCGCCGAGGGCGGCTGCAGTCAGCGGCAACGAGCCTGCGACTGGCTCACCACCCATGGCATAACGGCCGATCCCGAGCGGCTGTTATTTAATTACGGCGCGCAAAATGGCCTGCTGCTCAGCTTGATGACGCTCGGCCTGTGCGGTGAAAGCCTGCTGTGTGAGGGTCTGACCTACCCGGGGCTCAATACCCTGGCGCATCCCCTGCATTTGCAACTCAAAGGGCTGGCGATGGATGCCGAGGGACTACTCCCCGATGCGTTGGAGAGAGCCTGTCAAAGCGGACATTATCGGGCACTGTACCTGATCCCCACCTTGCAGAATCCGACCACCGCCATCATGAGTGTCGAACGCCGACATGCCATTCTGGCCATCTGCGAACGCTATCAACTCTGGGTCATCGAGGATGATGTCCATGGTCTGCTACCCGAACACCGCCCTCCGGCCATGGTCAATCTGGCACCGGAGCGCGTCATCTATCTGGGTAGTTTCTCCAAAGGCACTAGTGCCGGCCTGCGCATTGGCTACATGCTGGTGCCTGCAGCGCTGAAAGCGGCGGCCAGTCAGGCGATCCGCGGAGCCAGCTGGATGGTCAGCCCACTTCTGGTCGAGCTGGCTTGCCGCTGGATGGAAGGGGGCGAAGCGGATAGGCTCCTGCTGCAGCAACGCCAGCAACTGGCACAGCGTGCCCAACTGTTACGGCACCATCTGGGGCGCTTCAACTTGCACTATCAGGACGGTAGTATGCACGCTTGGCTGGAGTTGCCAGCCCACTGGCGCTCGGCAGCCTTGATTCAGGCCGCAGAGGCCGCCGGGATTGGTCTCGCCGGAGCTGAACTGTTTGCCGCTGGCCACTTTCCATCGCCGCAGGCCGTGCGCCTGTCCATCAGCCACCCTCTGGATAATCAGGCCCTGGATCAAGCGCTCACTACCTTGTGTCAGCTCCTGGAAAGTCCGGGGCCAACCCAACATTTTATGTAATGTCACCCACGAGGTTCCCATGCTGATCCCCTGGCAAGAGCTAGACGCAGAGACGCTGAATAACCTGATTGAGCACTTTGTGCTGCGAGAAGGTACCGACTATGGCGCAGAAGAGATCCCGCTGGCCGACAAGGTGGCCCATGTGCGGCAACACTTGCAGCAAGGTGAGGCGGTGATTGTATTTAGCGAGTTGCATGAAACCGTCAATATCATGCCTCGGCATGAACTGCAGGCCCGCTCCTCGCAGGATGAGGACTGAATGCCCCGACAGCCGGTTGATAAACAACCGGAGGTCACCCGCCACCGCGAGCCCCGGATCCTGCCTTTTTTACCGCGGTAGACCATGACCTGAACTTTGACCAATCATGCCAGTGATCAGGATCACAACCTCATAGTACAACTGGCGCAGAGCTCCGCAGACCCTTTTGGTTTCCTTACCGCCATGGGTATGATGCTTGCCATACCTCAGGCTGAACAACTATCCAGCCTTAGCGTAATAGCTCTATCCGGAGTCGAGGTATCAACATCGACTCCAGCCTCCGGGTGAATCAATCCGGAGACACGGCTCACGTCTTAAAACCCCTGGCTGAAGCAAGGTATCTTGCCATTTGGGGCTCGTGCCCCGTATGCTAGGTCATCGATTCTAAGGATAAGACCCAGGACTCTGGTCACTGGGTAGTGTAATCAAGAGGACTCACAATGGTTATTGGCAAGCCGCAAACTGACCCGACTCAGGAATGGTTCCTGTCTCATTGCCACATTCACAAATATCCCGCCAAGAGCACCCTGATCCATGCCGGTGAGAAAGCTGAAACCCTCTACTTCATCGTCAAGGGTTCGGTCGCCGTGCTGATCAAGGACGAAGAAGGGAAGGAAATGATCCTCTCCTATCTGAACCAGGGCGATTTCATCGGCGAGCTGGGACTGTTTGATGACAGTGAAAATCCGACTCGTACCGCATGGGTGCGCGCCAAGAGCCCTTGTGAAGTGGCCGAAATCTCGTACAAGAAATTCCGCCAACTGATCCAGGTCAACCCGGAAATTCTGATCCGTCTTTCCTCGCAAATGGCGCGTCGCCTGCAGACCACCAGCGAGAAGGTCGGCAATCTGGCCTTCTTGGACGTCACCGGCCGCATCGCCCAGACGTTGCTGAATCTGGCCCACCAGCCGGATGCCATGACCCATCCGGATGGTATGCAGATCAAGATCACCCGTCAGGAAATCGGCCAGATCGTCGGTTGCTCCCGCGAAACCGTGGGGCGGATCCTGAAGATGCTGGAAGATCAGAACCTGATCTCTGCCCATGGCAAGACCATAGTGGTATTCGGCACCCGCTGATCACCCAGTCCAGCTCGACAAAGCCCGCAGCCTGCGGGCTTTGTTTTTTTCCCTGCACACCCAGCCTCTCCCCTTGGGGCTTGTTGACTCGGCCAGCGAGAGCCTAGACGCTCATACGCGCTGATTATTACCATCCCCAAGCAACTCCTGCTGTTACCAGCACGGGAGATTAACTAGATTAATGAGATACGCCATTAGGATTACTCTCATGAATATCAGTCACTACGATCTCAATCTGTTGGTTTATCTGGATGTGCTGCTGCGCGAACAATCCGTCACCCGAGCCGCCGCCCAACTGGGGCTGACACAGCCGGCCATGAGCAACGGGCTGAAGCGGCTACGGGAGATGTTTCAGGATCCATTGCTGGTACGCACACAAACCGGCATGCAACCCACACCCCGAGCCCGGACCCTGCAGCCGGAGATCCGGCAACTGGTCTTGCAACTGGAGGCTACCTTGTCTCCAGTCCATGCTTTCGCTCCGGAACAGAGCCAACGTCGCTTCCGGATCATGGCCAGTGACTACGCGGCATCCACCTTGCTACCGACCCTGCTACGGCAACTGGGGGACCAGGCTCCCGGCATCACTCTGGATATCATGACGCCCAGCGATGTGACTTTTCATGAACTGGAGGAGGGGCGTGTCGATCTGGCATTGAACATATTTGCCGAGCTCCCGGACTCTTTTCATCAGAAACGGATCTGGCGCGATGAGTTCCTCTGCCTGCTGGCAAGCGACCATCCGGCACTCCAGCAGTGGGATCCGACACACTATCTGGCAGCAGAACATGTCTGGGTCAGCAAGACCGGATACGGAGTCGGGGTGGGTATAGGACTCAACGAATTGCAAAAGCTCGGCTGGGTCGATCAGGCGCTGGCGGGCCAAGGGCTGAGCCGGCATATCCGAGTCTTCACCCGGAACTATCATGTGGCCATCGATCTGGCGCTGGAAAGTGGTTTGATCGCCACCATCCCGGCTCGGGCTGCAGCTTTGGCACTCAAGCGGCAACAGGCACAGCTGCGGCAACCGCCACTGCCCATACCGCCTATCGAATTGATGATGGTCTGGAGTCCGCTGCTACATCATGACATGGCCCATATCTGGTTACGCCAAGCCATCATGGAGGCCGGAAACCGCATCATGCCACCCGCTCTCACAGCCACCGCGAATGATGTTGAGCCATGACGGAGCAGCGACAGCGCTAAGGCAATTGGTCGAGTAATGATGATAAGTCATGCAACGTCTGCGATTCACTACTAGGCAATAGCGCCCGGCGACGCAGCCAGCGCGCCTGCAAACCACAGGCCTGGGCACCGTGAAAATCCGGTACCCGGGTATCCCCCACCATCAAGGTGGCGTCATGGGGCGTCGCCAGCCCATCGCACGCCCAGCGGTAAAGCTGCGGGTGCGGTTTGGGATGACCCTGCTCGAATGACCAGGCATAGAGATCCAGCTCGAAAGGCAGCAATTGCTGGAGTGGCAAGGCATAAGGTTGTGCCAGATTCGCGATGACGCCGAGACGATAGCCTCTGGCCTTCAGGGTCGATAGCACCTCGACTACTTCCGGGAACAAACGGATGCTCGCCAGCTCCTGCGCCAGATCTTGCTCCAGCCGACTCAATTCAGCTTCGGAAACCTGAGCTACGGCCCGATACGCCGCCTGACGCAGGGTCAAGGGTTGGGTCATGACCGCCTTGGTAAATAACACCCGATTGGTCACACGACGGGATAGTCGCTGGTAGGGACGTCGCGGGTCGCTGATCTGGCACAGAGTGCCATAGGCATCAAACAACACGGCTCGCACAGGGGTACAGGGCATTTCGACCTCCACATGCCGCAATGGTTGCAGGCCATCGAGCATAGAGCGATCACTCGACTCCACGCAAGTCCTCCCGCTGCTGGATCGAATGAACTGCCTCCCCTGTCACAGATGACAGAGCAGGCAGAGAGTCACCCCGCTCAAACGGTCGAGCCGGATCGAATGGATAAGCCGAATCGAATTGACGAACCTAGTCGAACTGGCGGATAAGCACCGAGGTATCACAACGCCCCAGCCCACGCGCCATCAATGCCTGATACTGGGCATCGACATCCCGGGTCATGGGCAGGGTCAAGCCCAAACGCTCGGCCTCCTGCAAACAAAACCCCAGATCCTTATGCATCCACTCGATGGCAAAACCAAAATCGAACTCGCCGGCCGCCATGGTGGTTGCCCGGTTATCCAGTTGCCAGGATTGCGCTGCCCCGCCGCCTAACACACCGGCCACGGTTTGAATGTCCAGGCCACTAGCCCTGGCCAGGGTAAAACCTTCGGCCAAGCCTTGGAGAATACCGGCAATACAGATCTGGTTAACCATTTTGCAGCGCTGACCGGCACCATGGTGTCCGACCCGGGTGATGCGCTGTCCATAACAACTCAGTACCTCCCGGGCCCGTTCCATATCCGCCTCTTCGCCCCCGATCATGATGCTGAGACTCCCTTTTTGAGCCCCGGCCTGCCCACCGGAAACTGGAGCATCAAGAAAGCGCACGCCCTGCCCGGCACAGCGCAGGGCTAGCTCTTCGGCCAGAAGCGCCGAGGTGGTGGTGTGATCCACCAGCAAGCTCCCGGCCGCCATCCTCGCCAGAACACCTTGCTCGCCATACACCACAGATCGAACATCCTCATCATTCCCGACACAGAGCAGTACTAACTCTGCCGTTGCCGCAGCTTCCGCCGGGGTCAGAGCCAGGCAGCCACCATATTCCGCAACCCAACGTTCTGCCCGAACTGTGGTGCGGTTGTAGACACAGACCTCATGACCCAAGCGTTGCAGATGCCCCGCCATCGGGTATCCCATAACGCCTAAACCGATAAATGCTACTTTCATCGTCGAACTCCCATGGTGGATAGGGGCAGGATGCTCTGCCAGACAGTGACACCACCTTACGGCCCGGCGACAACGGGCTCAAGACAAGTGGCCATCTGTGGCGCACAATATGAGTCATACAAAATAAGGAATTGTATGACCAACTGGTTTCCTGCCGATCTGCTCCATCCCGGTTACGGCCAATTAGCCACCCGACTGCAAGCCGACATCCACACCGGACACTTACGCCCGGGACAACGCTTGCCCCCGATCCGCCAACTAGCACAGCAGCTCGGGATCAATCCCACCACAGTGGCTCGCGCCTACCGTCTTGCCGAGCAGCAGGGATTGGTCCATAGCCGGGTAGGTCAAGGCTCCTTTGTCAGCGGACAGTTGGCGCTGGAGCAGGTGATCCGCAGTCCAGGCCCCGAGATCCCGCTCAATCTGAGCATCATCCAGCCGTTGCTGGCACTGGCTGAGCCCGCCTTGCAACGCATGCTGCCGCTATTGGCCGGACAGCTCAGTGCCCAGCAACTGGGCTATCCAGCCCAGGCGCTGTTGCCCCACCAGCATAATGCCGCTCTGGAGTGGTTACGCTGGTTGGGGATCCCGTTGGCAGATGGACATCACCTCCTGCCAGTACACGGCGCGCAGCAAGGGTTGCAGGCATTATTGCTGGCATTGAGTGAGCCGGGTGAAATCATAGGTGCCGAGAGTCTGTGTTACCCGGGACTGATCGCCCTGTGTCAGGGGCTGGGGCGTCCCCTGCAGGGCTTCGCCATGGATGAACAGGGATTACTCCCCGAGGCGGTAGCTGAGTATTGTGCCCGGATGCCGTTGCGGCTGCTGTTTGTGACCGCCAGTCAACAAAACCCCACCACCGCCATCATGCCATTGCGACGCCGACAGGAGCTGATCGCCGTGGCGCGACGCTATCGCCTGACCCTGATCGACGATGATATTTACGGTTTTACCGTTCGCGGCCAGCTGCCTTCGTTATACCAACTCGCCCCGGATTGCACCCTGTCGCTGACCAGCCTATCCAAGTGTCTGCTGCCCGGTCTGCGCACCGGCTTTCTGTGCCTGCCGCCTGCGGCTGCGGAAGCCGTGCAGCGCGTGATCCGGACCCAGATCTGGATGCCATCGCCATTAGGGATAGAGCTGAGCTGCCAGCTGATCCACAGCGGCGATGCCGAGCAAATTTGCTTAGCCCAATTACAAGAGGCACAGGCACGTCAGCAATTGGCCTATCACCAGCTGGGTAGCCGCTATCAGCACCAACTACGAGGACTGCATGGCTGGCTGCGTCTGCCCCCAGGCGTCAGCGCCGAACACTTCAGCCAGCAAGCCGAGCAGGCCGGCGTACTGGTCTCTTCTGCCAGTTATTTCACCACCCGAGGGCAGGTGACACCTGCCGCCGTACGATTGGGATTAATGGCCACCGCTACGCGGGAAGAACTCAGCCGGGCTTTGGCCATCCTCGCCCAGTTGTTGACGCACCACTCGGCTTAGAATGGCTCCCATCCGGAATAAGCAGCAGCCTAGAACAACCAAGCCGAACCACAAGGTTCGGCTTGGTTGCATTTGCTCTGTCCACCCCAGTCACAGGCTCTGGGGAGAGATGAGTGCAGGGCCGCGGGTCGCGGTCTCAATCAGGCAGCGATCACAGCAGCCACTGCGGCCGCAAAACGTTGCATACCCAGATCGAACTCCTCACGGCTGAGATTCAGTGCCGGCGCAAAGCGCACCACGTTA
Organism: Pseudaeromonas sp. HNCC25DJ182; assembly: GCF_055413365.1. Classification (NCBI taxonomy): domain Bacteria; kingdom Pseudomonadati; phylum Pseudomonadota; class Gammaproteobacteria; order Aeromonadales; family Aeromonadaceae; genus Pseudaeromonas; species Pseudaeromonas sp. HNCC25DJ182. Next base: position 384,212 of record NZ_JBVAYG010000001.1, read on the forward strand.
GCCCCGGCCACCAACACCAGCACGCCCTGCTCGATCCCGGCGTCCACAAACGCCTTGGCCTTGCCCTGATATTCAGGGGCCAATACCGCCCCCAACAACAAACCTTGGCCACGCACCTCGCTAAAGCAGTGATACTGGGCATTGATGACTGCCAGAGCCTCACGGAACCAGCCTTCGCGCTCCTTCACTCCGGCCAGCAGAGCAGGATCATTGATCAGATCGAAGGCGGTCTCGGCCACAGCACAGGCCAACGGGTTGCCCCCGAAGGTGGTGCCGTGTACGCCGGGCTTGAAGACCTGGGCAATCGCCTCGCGAGTCAGCATGGCGCCAATCGGGAATCCGCCACCCAGCGCCTTGGCCGTGGTCAGAATATCGGGCTCGACGCCCAACTGCATATAGGCAAACAAACTGCCGGTACGCCCCATGCCGGTTTGCACTTCATCAAAAATCAACAGGGCCTGATGAGCATCACACAGCTCCCGCACCGCCTTGGCAAAGGCTAGATCGGCGGGCAAGACCCCACCCTCCCCCTGCAGCGGCTCCATGACCACAGCGCAAGTCCGCTCCGAGATCACCGCTTGCAATGCGGCCAAATCGTTATAGGCCACATGCTGGATTTGACCCGGCTTGGGTCCGAAGCCGTCGGAATAGCTGGCTTGGCCACCCACGCTGACGGTGAAGAAGGTCCGGCCGTGAAAGCCCTGGAAGAAGGCGATGATCTGATCCTTCTGTGCCCCATGCTGCTCATGGGCATAGCGGCGGGCCAGCTTGAAGGCTGCTTCGTTGGCTTCGGCGCCTGAATTACAGAAGAAGGCACGATCGGCAAAGGTGGCATCCACCATCTTGCGAGCCAAGCGCAACACAGGCTCGTTAGTCATCCAGTTACTGACATGCCAAAGTTTCTGCCCCTGTTCGGTCAGCGTCTTGACCAGCGCCGGATGACAGTGGCCCAGAGCATTGACCGCAATGCCGCCAGCAAGGTCGATATATTCGCGATCCTGCTGATCCCACAACCGGGAGCCCAGGCCCCGAACCGGGATAAATTGTGCGGGCGCATAGGTCGGCACTACCACCTCATCGAACCAAGCCCGTGTTACCTGTTCCATCTGCTATTCCTTCCTGCCGCCATCTCAATTGTGAGAAAATAATCAGTGTTTTTGCATAATACATCACTTTTTCGGGATTGCATCAGGGGCAGGGTAAAAAATTGCGTAACGCAACCAATTTCCCGCTCTCGCCTTCGCTAACTAGCTGGCATGAGGAGGGACCGGCCCCATAGAAAAAAAGACCGTCAGTGGCATCACCACTAACGGTCTTGCTATGGACGCGAACCAAACGATTAACTGGCAAAAATCCGGTCGAGGATCCGACTAGGCTTGGTTCACCAAACGCCAGTTCAAAGGCTGCCCAGCCCAATAAGGGACCAACACCTGGCCGCCCAACAGATGCAGGCGTTCGGGAACCTGCCAGCTTTCCTTCTTCAGGGTCACAGTGCCCTGGTTGCGGGGTAAGCCATAGAAGTCGGCGCCAAAGTGGCTGGCGAAAGCTTCCAGTTTATCGAGCGCCCCCAGCTGATCGAAGATCTCGGCATACAGCTCGATAGCAGCGGGAGCACTATAGCAACCGGCGCAGCCGCAGGGACTCTCTTTACGCTCCTGCAGGTGGGGCGCAGAGTCGGTACCGAGGAAAAACTTCGGATTACCACTGATAGCGACCTGCTGCAACGCCTCCTGGTGACGGCGACGTTTCAGTACCGGCAGGCAGAAGTTATGTGGACGGATCCCGCCCACCAGCAGATGATTACGGTTCATCAGCAGATGCTGGGGCGTCAGAGTCGCTGCCACCTTGTCGGAGCAAGCCAGCACAAATTCCGCCGCCTGGGCCGTCGTGATATGTTCCAGAACCACCTTGAGTTGTGGAAAACGGCTCACCAGTCCTTGTAAATGACGTTCGATAAACACCCGTTCCCGATCGAAAATATCCACGTTTTCGTCAGTCACCTCACCATGCACCAGCAATGGCATCCCCAGCTCGGCCAAGGTGTCGAATACAGGCTCCAGACGATCCAGGCTGGTCACCGCCAAATCCGAATGGGTCGTAGCCCCAGCCGGATAGAGCTTCACCGCGGTCACGCCGCTGCTATGGGCGGCACGGATCATTTCCGGAGTGGTCGCATCAGTCAGATAGAGAGTCATCAGTGGCGTGAATGAGCTGCCCTCGGGGCGGGCCGCCTCGATACGCTGCCGGTATGCCAAGGCCGCCGCCGCATCCAGCACCGGCGGCACCAGATTCGGCATCACCACGGCACGGGAAAACGCACGCGCCGTAGCCGGAACCGTCTCGTTGAGCATGGCGCCGTCCCGCAGGTGCAGATGCCAATCATCTGGCGTGGTCAATTGTAATTCAGTCATGAGTCCTCCAGCCGGGAACGCCCCATGCGCCCCCGGTTCACTTCAGCATAGCTGCCCAACCTGGCTTGTGAAGAAGATCCTGGCGCGTGATGGAGCTCGCACCATCCTTCAACGCAACGCCACAAAATTGGCCAGCAGTTCCATTCCCTGTTCGCTGAGAATGCTCTCGGGGTGGAATTGCACCCCGACTATGGGGAGTTGGCGATGCCGCACCCCCATGATTTCAGATACCGGATTCCGCTCATCGGGCAGACTCCAGGCTGTCACTTCCAGAATCGGCGGCAAGGTTTCCGCTTCGACAATCAGGGAGTGATAGCGGGTCACCGTCAGCGGATTGCGCAAGCCGCTGAAAAGGCCCTGATCCGAATGCCGGACCTGCGAGGTCTTGCCATGCATGACCCGAGAAGCCCGAATGACACGCCCACCAAACACCTGAGCCAATGCCTGGTGACCCAGACAGACGCCGAGAATGGGCAACTGGCCGGAAAAATGGCGGATCGCATCCATCGAGATGCCCGCATCATCGGGGGTGCAGGGGCCGGGAGAGATCACCAGCCGTTCCGGCGCCAGCGCCGCGATCTCATCCAGGGTAATGGCATCATTGCGCCGGACTACGACCGTCTGCCCCAGCGCGCCGAAATATTGCACCAGGTTGTAGGTAAAGGAATCGTAGTTATCAATCAGCAGTATCATCGGCTGCCACTTCTCCGTACGAAGGATATCGGGCCGCCAGACGACCCCTCTTCAACGGCGTCAGTGTACCTGAAGCACAAGCAGACTCGAACCCCAAGCATAACGGAACACTGAACGGAATATGAATTCAACGACAAAAGCCGGACTCAAGCATTGCACCTCCTTCCGTTACCCCCTATAACTCGGCCATCATCAACATAGTCATCACCAAGAGCCCAACCATGTTCTTTCAGATCGTATTTCTTTCCCTGCTGGCCCTATTGCCCATGGTCAACCCCCCCACCACGGCCACTTTGCTGCTGGGATTGAGCAAAGGCATGTCCCGGGAGCATGTGCGCCGCCAGGTCAACATGGCGGCCGTCTACCTGTTCAGCACCCTATGTATCAGCTTTTTTATCGGCTCCTCGATTCTGGATCTGTTCGGCATCTCGATCCCGGGGCTACGACTCGGTGGCGGCCTCATCATTGGCTTCATCGGCTTTCGCATGTTATTCCCCTCACCGGGAGCCACCCAGAGTGTGGATCCGGATCAGAATATTGCCTTTGTTCCCCTGACCATGCCGAGCCTGTGCGGACCAGGAACCATGGCGCTGGTGATCAGCGGAGCCGCACAAATTGCCGAACTGCCCGCTGAGTATTCCCGGCTGACCATTTACAGCGCCGTAGTGCTGTCGTTTGCACTGATGACGCTGCTGAGTTGGGGAGTGTTGAAGCTGGCCGATCCGGTATGCAAATTACTCGGTGCCACCGGAATCGATGCCATGACACGGATCATGGGCTTTTTGCTGATCTGCATGGGAGCACAATTCTGCATCAACGGTATCAAAGAAGTGGCGCAGGATCCGGTATTCCACGGTGTAGTTCAGCAGCAATCGATCGGTTCACTCGAGGAAAAAGCGCAACGAATGCGAGCGGAGTCATCGTTGTTACAAGACCAAGATCCCCAGCAATAGGCCATCCGCAGCGCAGGCCATGGCGGATGTCGCGCCCGTGCTCTGACACCATGTCAGTCGGGCGTGGACAGGCATCCAGAACAGATACCCCAGCCGTGTCGCCGCCCCATCGCGACGACACGGCCATCTTATGGATTAGCGGATGAATTAGCGCTATCCGCAGCAGGATCCGGACTGGATCCGCCTAACGAACTCCTGTCATCCCGAGTCGTTCGCTCCGCCGCCAGGGCTTGTTCCAGCAGTTGGCTCTGTCGTTCTGGAGCCTGAGTGTGGCGCGCCAATAGACGATAGAAAGCAGGAACCAGCACCAAAGTGACACAGGTGGCCAGTAACATCCCAAAAAACACTACAGTCCCCACCGCCACCCGGCTCTCGTAACCCGCGCCACGAGAGAGCATCAGGGGGATCGCCGCGATGATCGCCGTTGCCGAGGTCATCAGAATGGGGCGTAACCGCCGCACGGCAGCATCGAGGATCGCCGAGAAAAAATCCTGGCCACGACTGCGCAACTGATTGGCAAACTCGACAATCAGGATACCGTTCTTGGTCACCATACCAATCAACAACAGCATACCAATCTGGCTGTACAGGTTCAGGCTCAGACCCAGTAACCACAGTCCCAACAAACCACCGAGGATGCCGAGCGGCACGGTGAACATCACCACCAGCGGATTCAGAAAGCTTTCGAACTGTGCCGCCATCACCAGAAAAGCCACCAGCAGCGCCAGTGCAAATACCGCCAGCACATCCCCTTGGGAATCCCGGTAATCCTTCGACTCACCGGCATAATCCACGGTAATACCGGCCGGGAGGTGGTCCGCCGCCCACTGATCCAGCCAGGCCAGCGCCGAACCCTGAGTCTGACCGACAGGCAGATAGGCACTCAGGGTAATGGCTTTTTGCCGCTGATAGTGCCCGAGTCGTTGCGCCGAGGCGATCACCTCGACTTGAGCCAGGGTAGAGAGAGTCACCATCTCCCCCTTGGCGGATCTCAGGTAGAGATGGCTGAGATCGTTGCCGCTGATGAAGCGCTGCGGATCGGCCCGCACGTAGACATCGTACTCCTCCCCCTTCTCGATGAAGGTGGTCTTGCTGGTACCGCCCAGCAGGGTTTGCAGAGCCTGGCCAATATCCTGCAGCGGAATACCCAACTCGGCGGCCCGCTCCCGTTCGACCCGCACCCGCAACTCGGGGGTCTGCTCGGTGTAGTCCAGATCCGGGTTTTCCAGTACCGGGCTCTGCGCCACCGCTTGCTTGAGTTGTAGCGCCCACTGGTTCAGCTCGGCGTAATCACTGCCCTGCAGCACAAACTGCACCGGCGCCTGGGAGCGGCCGCGAAATCCGGGCTGAAACGGTCGCAGGGAAATATCCGGAATGCCCTGTAACAAGCGCGGCAAGCGCGCCAAAAATTGCTGGGCGGTTTCCTGGCGTTCCGCCCAGTCGGTGAGCTGCACCGTCACCATGCCGGTCTGATCCCCGCCCCGGCCAAACGCCGGAGTACTGAAACTGATGGCACTGACCACCCCTTGGCCGACCAAGGGCAACAGCCGCTGTTCGACCAGTTGCATATTCTTTTTCATCCGCTCGATACTGGTCCCTTCCGCCCCTCGCACCATGACGTAGATGACGCCGCGATCCTCGACCGGAGCCAGATTGCTCGGCACTCGCATATAGAGCGCCGCAATGGCGATCAGCACCAGCAGCATCACCAGAGGCGCAATCCAGGGGCGCTGAAGTAACCAGGCCAATCCGCACCGGTAACTGTGCTCCAGTCGGGTCATGCCAGCTTCCAAACGTCGGGTCAGGGCGTTGCTCTGTTCATGCGTCTTCAACAGCCGCGCCGCCATGGCGGGTGACAATGTCAGAGCGACCAGCGCCGAAAAAAACACCGCCAGTGCAAGGAAGACCGCAAACTCAGTGAACAAACGCCCCATCATGCCCTGCATAAAGGCAATCGGCAAAAACACCATGATCAGCACCGCCGTGGTCGCCACGACCGCGAACCCGACCTCCCGGGTACCATGCCAGGCAGCCAGCAGGGGCGTGCGCCCCTGCAGCAGATGGTGGTGAATATTCTCCACCACCACGATGGCATCATCGACCACCAGACCGATCGCCAGGATCAGCGCCAGCAGGGTGATGAGGTTGATTGAGAAGCCGAAATACCAGGCACCGATACAGGCCGCGACCAGCGAGACCGGAACTGTCACCGCCGGGATCAGCGTCGCCCGCCACTGGCCGATAAACAGATACAACACAGCGACCACCAGAGCTGCGGCAATAGCCAACGTCAGATAGACCTCATCGATGGCTTGGCGGATGAACAGAGTGCTGTTGTAATCCACCACCAACTCGGCGCCCGCCGGGAGAAAGCGTTGTAGTCGTTCAACTTCCCGCACCACGCCATTGGCCATCTCCAGCGGGTTGGCGGTCGACTGGGGAATGATGCCGATACCGACACTGACCTGACCATTACGCTGGTAGGCACTGGCTTCATTCTTCGCGCCCTCTTCGATATCGGCCACATCCCCCAGATAGAGGACCTTTCCCGAGGCCTGGGTCAGCAACGGCAAACGGCGGAAGCTGGCGGCATCCTGAAACTGACGCTCCAGCTGAACCGGGAAGACCATGCTGGCATTGCGGATCTCGCCGCCCGGCAACTCGATATTCTCCCGCGCCAGAGCGTTGAGCACATCGTTGACGGCGACCCCGAGACCACTCATCTGGGCGGTATTCAGGCGAATGTACATCACCTTTTCCAGGTCCCCGGATAAATTCACCGAGCTGACGCCATTGACCAGACTCAAGGACTTGATGAGGCTGCGGTTGGCGTAATCGGTCAGCGCCACCCGATCCATCAATTGGCTGGAGAAGTTTAACCAGATGGCCACCTCCCCCTCGCCGTTCTCCCGCGAGACCACAGGCTCATCAATATCGTCCGGCAGTTGGCGCCGCGCCCGGGACACTCCATCCCGAATATCAGACAGGGCTTCGAGCATGTTCCAACCCTGTTGAAACTCGATGGTGATGCTGCTGCGCCCCTTGCGGCTGGTGGAGATGATGTTGCGGATCCCGCTAATGCCGGAGAGCTGATCCTCCAGCGGCTTGCTGACCTGATTTTCGATGATATCCGGCGCGGCCCCTTCATAGGTGGTAACAATACTCACCGATGGGCTCTGCACATCCGGCATCTCACGCACCGCCAAGCGCGAGAAAGCCACCAAGCCGAAGATCAGCAATAACAGGCTCATCACCAGAGCCAGAACCGGTCGGCGGATCGAGACATCCGAGAGGATCATGGCTGCACTCCGGTAGACGTGGCGGCGGAAGTCGGCTCGGTATCGGAGATGACCTTGACCTGTTGTCCCGATTTGAGCGCCACCAGGCCTTCAACCACCAGACGATCCCCGGCTTTCAGGCCGGAGAGAACGCTGACCTGACTGTCAGCCGACTCACCCAAGACTACCGCCTGCCGCCTCACCCGATTCTCCGGGCCAAGCAGATAGACGAATCGATCACTGCCTTGAAACTCCACCGCTTGCATCGGAATGAGAGGAAGAGGCTCACTGGCAAAAGGTAGGGTGACCTGCATCAGCATCCCAGGACGCAGCAACCGCTGAGGGTTGGGAAACTGGAAGCGGACCTTGAGGTTCAGCGAATCCGCATCCACCCGACTATCGATGGCCTCCAGGGTGCCGCTAAAGGTGTGATCAGGCCAAGCGGCCGTCACTGCCATGACTTCTGTCCCGGGCTGCAAGCGGGAGAAATAGCGCTCCGGAACCGCCAAATCCAACCGCATACTCGCCAGATCATCCAAGTGCAGCAGGGTCTCCCCCGGGTTGACCAGAGCACCGAGACTGACATCAAACAGACTGACGCGCCCGGCAAACGGCGCGAGTAAACGACGTTGAGATAACTCGAAGGCAGCCATATCCCGCCGCGCCAAAGCTTGTTCAACGGCTGCAGTTTGCCCGTCCAGATCGTTTTGCGTCACCACGCCCTTGTGCGCCAGCCGCTGCATGTCGCGTAATTTGCGTTGTTCATTGCGCAAAAACGCCTCGGCCTCGGCAAGTGCGGCTTGTTGCTTGGCATTGTCGAGTTGAATCAATCGCGCTCCGGCTGCAACCTCACCACGGGTCGTATCGGGCAGAGCTGTGATGCGGCCACTCACTTCCGGAGTGATGACAATCGACTGTCTGGCCTGCAGTTTACCAACCAGCGGCAACTGACTGGGCCGCTTGGCAAGCGGTACATCAATGACCCGCACCGGGGTCGGCGCTCGGGCCACAACAGCAGGAGGATGAGAGCCGGAAGCGGCAACGATAAAATAAGAGAGACCAGCAACGATCAACGTCAGCAGCAGTAACGCGCCGAATCGTAATGTGCGCATAGGATGACAACAGGCAGGGACAAGGATGACCCCAGTATATCGCGAGCAAAAGACATTACTTTGTCAAAATCAGACGCAAATTGTGACAAAGCTTGTCAGCTCCCCGCTCAGTTCCTGCGGGAAGAATATCAGCAGGGGAGATCAGCGATTCAATAAAACACCGTACTCCAATTCCCGCTCGCGCTGACATTCAGCCAAGTAGATAGCTGCCAGCACGGGTGCTTGCTTATGGTATTGATCGACCGCTTTAGGAACCATCAACTCCAAGGTCTTCAATGTTTTAGCTTTGCGAAAACGGCGTAGCCAGTAATCTTTGCTTTCCAGTTCGTGGGGTTCAATCTGTTCAGTCTGGGACATGTCTTCTTCGATAATCGGGGAATAAAAACCGCACACCCGTGGCGGCGGATAGAAAACCCCGCGCCGTCAAACCGGCGCGGGCTGGATATTGTTAAACTTTAGGCACAAACCCGACCGCCGCATAGACCTGTTGCAGCGTCTGTTCGGCGCGGGCACGAGCCTTATCGGCACCACGGCTCAATACCGTCAGCAGGTGGGCTTCATCGGCACGCAACTCATGGAAGCGTTGCTGCACCGGCTCCAGCAGAGCCACCACAGCATCAGCCGTCTCACCTTTGAGGTGGCCATACATCTTGCCGGCAAAATGCTGTTCCAAATCGACAATCGATTGGCCCGTCGCGCCATGCATCAAGGTCAGCAGATTAGAGACACCGGGTTTCTCGGCAATGTCATAGCGCACCACTGGCGGCTCTTCAGAATCTGTCATTGCCCGTTTGATTTTCTTGATGATCGACTTGGGATCTTCCAGTAGGCCGATGATGTTGTTCTGATTGTCATCGGACTTCGACATCTTCTTGGTCGGCTCTTGCAAGCTCATCACCCGGGCGCCCTGTTCTGGAATGAAAGGCTCCGGCATGGTGAAGATGTCACCATACAAGGTATTGAAACGATAGGCGATGTCGCGTGTTAACTCCAGATGCTGCTTCTGATCATGACCGACAGGGACCTGATTGGCCTGATACAGCAGAATATCGGCCGCCATCAGCACCGGATAGCCAAACAAACCGACGTTGACGTTATTCTCGTACCGTTGGGACTTGTCTTTGAACTGGGTCATGCGGGACAGCTCACCCATCTGGGTATAGCAATTGAGCACCCATCCCAACTCCGCATGCTGCGGGACATGAGATTGTAAAAAGACAGTGCTCTTGTCCGGATCGATACCGACCGCCAGGTACAAGGCCGCGGCATCCAGACAGGCCTTGCGCAGCGCCTGAGGATCCTGGCGCACCGTAATGGCATGGAGATCCACGATGCAATACAGGCAGTCATAATCATCCTGCATGCGCACCCACTGGCGCAGCGCGCCCATGTAATTACCGATCGTCAATTGCCCGGAAGGCTGGGCACCGCTTAACACAATGGGTTTCGTCATGAGCTTCTCAATTCCCTGTCAATGCGCCAGCAACAAGTCGCCGAGCTGGCAAAAATGATCCATGACCCAATCCGGCTCGCTGGCCGCTATGGGTTCACCATGGTTATAACCGTAGGTCAGGCCGACAACGGGGATCCCCGCCGCTCGCGCCGCCAAAACATCATTTCTGGAATCACCGACCATCAGACTTCGCGCCGGTGACACCTGCAATTGCGTACACACATGCAGCAGAGGCGCCGGATCCGGTTTGCGCTGCGGTAACAGATCGCCGCCGAGAACGCAGTCGAACAGCGAGCTCAAACCCGCTTCCGCCAGCAAGGGCGCCACAAAAGGATGGGGCTTGTTGGTCACAACAGCCAGACGGTAACCGACGGCATGTAACTGACGTAGCACCGACGATACCCCGGGGAACAGGGTAAAGTTCCGGTCCAGTCCAGCCAGATAGCGAGCATCAAACTCGGCACGAACCCGGGCGAGCAGTCCCAGATCGATATCGTTCAGCACCTCGTAAGAGTGCGTCATGGCGCGACGCAGCAGCATATCGGCGCCGTTGCCAATCCACTCTTTTACCTGTTCAAGCGTGGCTCCCGGTAAACCACAGGCTTGCAAGGCAGCATCAACCGCCAGATACAACTGGGGCACACTGTCAATCAGAGTGCCATCCAGATCAAACAACAGCAGGTCAATGGCGGAGCTCTTACGGCCTTGTTCAGCCACGGACTTGAGCCAGTTCATGTCGCATCTGATCGATCACCGCCTTGTAATCGGGCTGGCTGAAAATGGCAGAACCGGCGACAAACATATCGGCACCAGCTGCCGCAATCTCGCGGATATTATCCACTTTGACGCCACCGTCGATTTCCAGACGGATATCCCGACCACTCTGATCAATCAGACGACGAACCTGACGCAGCTTATCCAGGGTACCCGGGATAAAACTCTGCCCGCCGAATCCTGGATTGACCGACATCAGCAGGATGACGTCCAGCTTATCCAGCACATGGTCCAGATAGTGCAGCGGTGTCGCCGGGTTGAACACCAGGCCAGCCTGACAGCCATGATCCTTGATCAACTGCAAACTGCGGTCGATGTGTTCAGAGGTCTCGGGGTGAAAGGTAATCAGGGAAGCACCTGCCTTGGCAAAATCCGGGATCAAACGATCCACTGGCTTCACCATCAGATGCACATCGATTGGCGCCTGAATACCGTAATTGCGTAGCGCCTGACAAACCATGGGACCTATGGTCAGATTCGGCACATAGTGATTGTCCATCACGTCGAAGTGCACCACATCCGCACCGGCCGCCAGGACATTGCTCACATCCTCGCCTAGGCGTGCAAAATCAGCCGACAGTATGGAGGGTGCAATCAAAAAATCGTTCATCGGTTCAATCATCCGCATTGAGAAATAAATCGGCCAAATAGTACTCCAAGCCGGGGGGCGACTCTAGACCACAAACGGGTCACGGCTTGTCAAAATCCATTCCAGGCAGATAGAGCGCCAACAGTTCACCGACCTTGTTCCTATTACCGGCGCTTCGGCTGATAGTGCGCTTGACCTGAATTTCATCCAACGCCGCGCCCCGGTATAGTTCGTAAGTCAGGGCTGTCGCATGGTTGCTGATTAGCACCGGAACCTGGCGCTCCTGCACCGTATGTCGAGCCAGGCGTGCCAGTAGAGCCTGATCATCCAGCGAGAAGCCCTTCGCCGCATAAGTGGTGAAGTTGGCGGAGCTGGACAATGGCACATAGGGCGGATCGCAATACACCACATGATCGCTTTCCAGACGCTCGAAAGTTTTGGAGTAGCATTCGCAAATAAAGGTCGCGCGTTGGGCCTTTTCGGCGAAAACCCACAGTTCCTCTTCCGGGAAGTAGGGACGCTTGTACTTACCAAAAGGAACATTGAAACCGCCCTTTTTGTTATAACGGCAGAGACCGTTGTAACCATGGCGATTCAGATATAAAAATAGCGCCGCTCGCTCTTGTGGCTCCCGACACTGATTGAACGCCAATCGCAATTCGAAATAGGCATCCCGCTGATTGTTACTTTCGTGAAATAGCTGACGGGCTTGCTGGATCACGGCATCCGGCCGAGATTTAAGCAGATTATAAAAATCGATGAGATCCGGATTAATATCCGCCAGCAAATAAGCTTCGTAATCGGTATTAAGGAAAACAGATCCTGCACCGACAAAAGGCTCGACCAATACTCGCCCTTGAGGCAGTCGGGCCGTGATCGCTTCGACCAGAGCATACTTGCCTCCGGCCCACTTGAGAAATGCGCGCGTTTTTTTCATCGATGCGTTGTCATGCTGAAGCGGCCACTCGCCACAAAAAGGGGGCGCATTGTAGCCCCCTCACGAAGTTGATACCACGATTGTGGTTATTTCATCTCTTTTTGCACCTGACCAAAGGATTTGGGCCAAGGCTGACTCTGCTTTAATGCTGCGGGCATGGCATTGATCGCCGCCTTAGCCTGCTTGGCCGATGCATATTCCCCCTGGATCAACACATACCAGGGACTACCCCGGTATTCGGTCTGGTAAATCCAGTAACGTCCGGTCAATTTCTGCTTTTTGGCATAAGTGAGCAGAGGTGTCACTTCAGTACCCGCCGATAATTGCACCGTGTAGCTGCGCAATGATTTTTGCTTCAACTCACTATTACTGCCCAGCGTCGCCTTGCTGCTGACCGTGGGCGCTTTCACCACCGCTGTGCTCTTCGCCGTCGGTGTTACGGCCTTGGTCTCGGTAGGAGCACTCGCCGAAGCCTGCGAGGCTACAGAGCCACTCACCACTTGCGATTGACCGGCCGTAAGCTCTGCCACCAGCGGCTGCATCTGAGATAACGAGGTCACGGCGCCGGAAGTGACTCCGGTTGCACTAGCGGCCGAAGTAGTAGCTGTCGCCGCGGAGACCGGCTTATTTCCTTGCTGGTTCGCCATAATCTCTTTGACCACAGTGTCAGCAATGACCACCCGCCGTTTATCGGCTGGCAATGGCTCATCCAGATCCAGCTGTGCGGTCGCATCGGCCGGCAAGGAGGCTTTCTCTTCCGTCACCCGCACGCTTTGTGCCGCAGGGATCACGGTCGTCGCAACGGCGGCGGAAGGGGACGGATTGTTCGTCTCGGTCCCCGCTGAATTGGCTGGTTCCTGACTTTCGTTCAGCAAAGGCGGAATAACCCAGCTCAGCAACAACACCAGAGCTGCTACGACCCCCAGCGTTGCCAATACTTTATTGGTTGGCAGGGCAGGTCTTTTCAGTATGCTTTTCTTGCTCATGATACTCTCCGCGAGCGCAACAATTTGACCAGGATTTCCAGCACACTGCCGCAACTTGTCGGCCAAAGCGGCAGGATTGGGCAGTAAGGCATAATAGCCGGCACGGCGTAGACAATACTCCAGCAACGCCATTTGCTCATCAGTCGGCAAGGGCTCGATATCAAGTTCCAGCGCCGGACCCACATGCGTATCCAGGCGCCGCACACTCTGTTCGCACCAAGCCGCTTGCCCACAGAGTAACACACTGATTTTATGCGGATGAGGCAAGGCGGCATTAATGGAATACAGGTCCCAAAGCTCGGAAACCAAGTCATCGGGAGCCATATCGGCATCGTCAACTACGAGTAGTAAAGCACTCGGTTCTCGGCCCAGCAGCCGTAATAAGGAATCGGCACAAGGATCGTCCGGATTGAACACCGACATCGGCACCAGTTGCGAAATCAACGACTCGCGCAATCGACTCATAACCGGTACCGAATGACAGCTCAAATAAGCCACCCGCCAGGATGACTCGAACATCGAGAGCAATTGCTCGCACAGTAGCGTACGCCCACTGCCTACTGCACCGGATAAAAAAATGAAAGGAGAAGAGATCGCCAGTAAATGGTGCAACCGCTGCCGAAGTTGCACCTGGCTGGGCAAAGACGGTAGTTGTTGCGGAGTCACATCCGGCGATCCGCTTCAATGACCGCTTGCAGGACTGTTTCCGATACATCAGAGAACAGATCCGCCTGGCCAATATTGGTCGGCAGGATCAAGCGCAACTTCCCTGCCAGAACCTTTTTATCACGCATCATATGGCGGATAAATACCGGAAAATCCATCTCCGCAGGGGCGGACAAGGGAAGCTCGGCCGCAGCCAACAAGGCACAAATGCGCGTCACCTGGGGCTGACTCAGCAGGCCGAGCCGCAACGCTGTCTGGGATGCCAGAACAGTACCAGCTGCCACCGCCTCACCGTGCAACCAGTTACCATAACCCTGCTCCGACTCGATAGCGTGACCAAAGGTATGTCCCAGATTGAGTAGCGCGCGCACTCCGGTTTCTGTTTCATCTTGGGATACGACGTCGGCCTTGATGCTGCAGCAACGCAAAATAGCCTGGCTCAGGAGCGAGGCATCCAGTGCTAGTAAGCCCGTAATGTTGTGCTCCAGCCATGCAAAAAACTCTGCATCCCAGATGATGCCGTACTTAATCACCTCAGCCAGACCGGCCGACAGTTCACGCCGGGGCAAGGTTGCCAGACAATCGGTATCAATAATCACCGCTTTGGGTTGATAAAAAGCACCGATCATATTTTTGCCCAGCGGATGGTTGACGCCGGTCTTACCACCCACCGAGGAGTCCACTTGGGACAGCAAGGTGGTCGGGATTTGAATAAACCCGACACCGCGTTGATAGCTAGCAGCGGCAAACCCAGCCAGGTCGCCAATGACTCCACCACCCAACGCCACTATGGTGGTATCGCGCCCATGCCCACCTTCGAGCAGAGCCGTCATAATCCGACCGAAGCTATCGAGCGTCTTATACGCTTCACCGTCCGGCAAAACACAAGCATCTAGTTGATAACCATCCAGAGTCTGTTGCAGACGCTGTAGATAGAGAGGTGCCACCGTTTCGTTAGTGACTATCATCACCCGACGACCACGAATGGCCTGAGTGAACAAATCACGCTGGGCCAGCAAACCGGAACCTATCGAAATGGGATAGCTTCTGTCAGCGAGTTCAACATTCAACCGTTCCATGGCACCCCTACCTCAACTAATAATTACAGCCCTAGCAACTGAGCAATCTGGTTGGCGACCAACTTGGCACTCTGTTCATCAGTCCGCACCACATAATCCGCAACTTCCTGATAGAGCGGCTCACGCTCATCAGCCAAGCGCAAGAGTACATCGCGAGGATCTTCTTCAGTTTGCAACAGGGGGCGACGTTTATCGCGCTGAGTTCGAGCAAACTGTTTCTCAATCGGTGTCTCGAGGTAAACCACAATCCCCCGGGCAGAAAGGCGATTTCGCGTCTGCGCACTCTTGACTGCGCCACCACCGGTTGCCAGGACTATGCCCTGCATCTCGGTCAGATCACCAATCACCTGTTCTTCTCGCTTGCGGAATCCTTCTTCGCCTTCGACATCGAAGACCCAAGCTATGTCAGCACCGGTACGACGCTCAATCTCCACATCAGAGTCATAAAACTCCATATGCAATTGATCCGCCAGATGTTTACCAATAGTGCTTTTACCTGCCCCCATGGGGCCCACAAGGAAAATATTGCGTTTTTCAGCCATTTTATTCGTCAATAGTCAAAACAAACCTGCCCGCAATAGTGGCGGGAACCCAGGACAAAAAATCCCTAACGTTCGAAACTGGACGGGGAATTATGCAGCAGCCTCCAGATGATGGCAACCGCACATCCCAGAACAGGGCAAATTTGCGCACAACTGCCGCCGATGGACGCTGAGTCGCAAGCAGGTTCCAGACTGGATCTCTTCAATAAAAAAACCCGGCAAACGCCGGGCTTTTTAAGACATAACCCCTGATCAGATGGACTCAACCACGATCTTCGGTGTTACAAAGATCAGCAACTCTCGCTTGCTATTTGCCTCGCTGGTATTCCGGAACAGGACGCCAACCCCGGGAATGTCACCCAAGACAGGGACCTTGGTGACATCTTTCTTGATGGTCTGTTGATAGATACCACCAAGCACGAGCGTTTCCCCATTATCGACCAGAACCTGGGTGCTGATTTGTTGAGTGTTAATCGCGGTACCCGTACCGGTACCGGTTTTCACTTCTTTACCCAACGTATCCTGAGTTACGGTCAAATCGAGAATTACACGGTTATCCGGAGTGATATGCGGAGTGACCTTAAGACTTAACACCGCCTTCTTCCATTCAACCGTGGTCGCGCCACTAGAGCTGGAAGTGTTACTCGGGAACTCAGTCCCCTGCTCGATGATCGCCTCTTTCTGGTTAGCGGTGGTGACCCGCGGGCTGGCAATAATCTCGGCCTTGTTTTCCGTCTCCAATGCACTCAATTCCAAATCGAGCAAGGTGCCATCCGCCAGTTTGGCTACTTGGAAGGCGATGCTCCCAGCGGCGTTGGCGACCGGAAGATTCACATTCAAGCGATCACTGACATCATCACCCGTTGGGACAGTGCCATCAGCCACCGAATCGTTGCCTTCTATAGTGCCCGAAATCGAACCGTTCTCTTCGGCTTTGGTGACACCCCAACGCACGCCAAGCTGCTCATCGACACCATCATCGATGGTCACCATCCGAGCCTCAATGACTACCTGCTTAACCGGTATATCAAGCACTTGCAGCATCCGTTTGATATGGTCGATCACCTCAGGCGTATCCTTTACCAACAGAGTATTGGTACGATCATCGACACTGACGGCGCCACGAGAAGAGAGCAGACGAGTCTTGTCCGTCGACAATAAACTGGCGATCTCTCCCGCCTTGGCATAATTGATCTGAATATATTCAGTCACCAGAGGCGCCAACTCGGCCACCTGATTTTTACTCTCCAAGGTTTGTTTCTCACGCTTGGCAATTTCTTCAGCCGGCGCCACCAACAAAATATTACCATCCAGTCGCTTATCCAGCCCCTTCACCTTCAACACAGTATCCAGCGCCTGCTCCCAGGGCACACCGTCCAGGCGTAGGGTAATATTTCCGGCAACTGAATCCGTGGTCACCAAGTTGAAGTTGTTAAAATCTGCGATCAACTGCAAGACTGTCCGGATAGGAACATCTTGGAAATTCAAGGAGATGGGCTTGCCCTGATACTTGACCTTGCCGGCATCTTTTTTCGCGGTAGTAGCTACTTTTTTAGCAGCCACCTCGACAACAAACAGGTTTTGGGACTGATCATACCGGTAATCAAAACCGCCGCTAATCGATAAGTCCAAAACGATATCATTGCCTTGTTTGGATACGTCAATCTTACCAACCGGAGTGGCAAAATCGGTCACATCCATCAACGCAATCAATTCATCGGCGACGGCTGTCGCATGGAATTTAGCAATCACATGACTGCCTCGGTTGGTAATATCCACCGCTGCCGAGGAGTTATCCAGCCCAACTAACAATTGACCTTGCCCATCCTTCCCGCGGCGAAAATCGATGCTCTTGATCCGGTTGATCGTCGAGGCACTAGTGGGAGACCCCTTAGCCGATACCGAAGCTGCGTCGATTGATGGTGTCGCCACCGGAACTGTACTGGCTACTGCTGCGGTTGCAGCCGCTTGGGTTGCAGGAGCCGCTGGCTCCGCCTGCCCCAAAGTCACCAGCAATGAATTTCCGCTCTGATTGATTTGATAAGGCATGAGTTGCTTCAAATCGACCAGAACATCCAGCCCGGTACCATTCGGTACGACATCGATTTTTTGCACACCTTTACGCTCAACGGGTATCTGATTCATCACCAAAGCAGAGCTGGAGTCAGCAACCTGTAACACCAGTTGATTCGGTTGATATTTTAACCGGTCGACAAAAGAGGACACTGGTTGGTCAAAGTTCAGTTCGAGTTGTAACTGGCCCGCCATCAGAGGATTGACCTTTATTTGCTCAAGCCGGGAGGCAGCTTCAGCAGGCAACCAGACACCAGCTAAAACAGCCAGCATGACAAATTGTCCGATCCTTGATTTTTGTTGATTCATAATCCTTTCCTGCCTGCGCGACTTATTCCGCCACTAAAATATTCAGCTTGGTTGTTCTCTTGACCCAACAACCCTTGCCATCGGGAACAAATTCCTGAAGCTCTACGGCATCAGGCTTAATCGATGTGATCAAACCATGGTTCAAGCCCATGTATTGTCCCTGTGCGACACGATAAACCTCGCCTTCCTGCGAATTAATCAAGGCCCACAACCGACCATTGATTCCCATAGTCCCCCGCATCGAAAGATTATCTAGAGAATATTGCTCCAGAGGCTCTTTCACCCGATTACCATCGGGTTGCAGGCAATCTTTTTTGGCTTCCTGAGTCGGCATTGCCAGTTCAGGTTGCGGCTCAGTGAATGGAGTTCTATCTATTTCCGGCGAAAACTTCATCGCCTCGAAATTCTTGACAACCGGTAGTGGTTCAATCGGCAGTGCAGGACGACTCTTGACTTGGGTCACGTAATCATGAAGTTCATCGCTACCGGTACAGGCCGCTAGTAACAGGAGCATCAAACTGGAGAGAAATAAGCGGTTCATTATTTACTCCCTCCATTTTCAGTCCCAGCTTTCTTGATCGGTTTCTCGTTATAACGATAGGTCTTGGCTAACATACTCATCAGCAGGCCATGACCTTCTTTCTCCCGTACCGTAGTGAAACTATCCAGAATAACTATGCGCGGTAACGCGGCGACATCCGAAGTAAATTTACCCAACTGATTGTACGAACCGGATAATTCAATGCGCATCGGTAACTCGGTAGAAAACTCGTGCTGAATTTCTGGTTCCCAGTTGATCCGGAGCAGTTTCAATCCATTATCCATGGCAATGAAGCTGATATCGTCCAATAAGCCAGCCACTTCGTTCTTGTTCGGCAACTGACGTAACTGCGCCTGAAGCAAGGCCTCCAACTCAATCATTTGCTGCTTATAGGCTTCCAGATTACTGGCAAATCCGGCTTTGATCTCGAATTGAGCCTTCAGTTCAACTTCTTTGCTACGGCTACTGTCGAGTGCCGTAATGGAGTCGGCGATCACATAGACATAACCACCAACACCAATCAACACGAATAATATAATTACAAGCGCAATCTTAACCGGCTTTGGCCAAACCCCGACATTCTGAAAATCTAATTCATTCAACTCTTGCAGGTTCATTATTTCTTCTCCTGCGGATTGGGTTTGGTCAATAGGTCCTGATTCAGGACTTTAAACATCATGGAGAACTCGCTTAACGCCAGGGTTTTGTCATTGGAGACGAAAATCGAGCTAATACTGGTCTGTCCAAGCCAACCACTCTTGTCAATCATGCGCATCATGTTGGCGACTCGGCTATGTGCCTCAGTTTTGCCGACAACATCAACCTGACCGTTCTGCAACGCCAGCGAATCCAGGTAGACACCATTGGTGACCAAAGTGGGCAGATCATTGTACAGATGCACGGCTTGATTACGGCTTTGCTGCAGTTGATCAATTAACCGCATCCGCTCGATTAGATCGCTCCGACGTTTTTTCAGTTTATTAATTTCACCAATCCGCGCATCCAGCAGGGTAATTTCACTCTGCAGATACTGATTCCGCTGCTCCTGATTTTGCAAAGCTTGTTGAAATACAAAATCGACTAACAGAACCAAACTGATCGATACAACCGCCGCGACACCCAGGATGGAAAGAAAAATTCGCTTTTGACGCTGTTTGGAAGCCTCTCGCCAAGGCAATAAGTTTATATTTGACATGGTACAAAGCTCCGCAATGCCAACCCGAGTGCAGTCATGTATTTAGCACCATGTTTGACAAATTCACTCCGATGCTTGGGACTCACACTGAAGGGATCCGGATGTTTCACTTCAACCTGTAATTCCATTGCCAACTGCTCGGCCAAACCAGGGATCAGGCTGCCGCCGCCAGAAAGAATCAACATATCGACTTCCCGATGACCGGAAGAGCTGCAGAACAGTTGAATATTACGGCGAACTTGCTGTACCAGCAGGGTAATATAGGGCGCCAGCACATCCATATCCGCATCAGCAGGCAGACGGCTTTGGACCTTGGTGCGCTCTGCTTCATCCTGCGGAAGGTTGTAAAAGGAGGCGATGGATTGAGTGAAATTGTCACCACCAAAGCTTTGCAAACGCGAGTAGATAATTTCGCCATTGACCATGACGCCGAACGTCAGCGAAACAGCCCCAATATCGACCAGAGCACACACCGCCTGGGCTTTGTCACCGACCAGTTCCGGTAGCAATGCAACGATGGAACGCCCTAACGCATGCAGGCCTACATCCACAACTTTGACTTGCAAACCGGAATCCTGCAGGGTTGTCACTCGACTGGTAATACTATCGGTACGAGCCGCACTGACCAGAACATCGTTTCGGGTAGGGTCGCTCAGGTTCGGACCTAACACCTCAAAATCCAGACTAATTTCATCCAGAGGAAACGGGATCAGCTGCTCGGCCTCCATTTCGATATGACTCTCAAGTTCTGACTCAGTCATCTTGTTGTCAACCTGAGTCACTTTGGTTATCACGTTCGAACCGGAAACTGCAGTCGCCGCGAATCGAAAACGATTGGGCAACAACTTGACTAGTTGTTTTACCGATTGGGAAATTTTTTCAACATCCTGCATCTGGTAATCGACCAGACTGCCCTTCGGGGTTAGGACCTCAATGCAAGCATCGATTTGGAAACGGCCTGGTTTGCCAGAGATCACCACGGCTTTGATGGTCTGGCTACCAAAGTCAATCCCAATCATGGGAAACAGACTACCTTGATTTGTTAAACCAAACATAAATGCATCCGTGCGGTTAGGGGCAATAGAATAATATTTTGTGCATCAATCCTATACAGAGCCAAGGCTCAACACTATAGGAGTGTAGCAACCAAAACGCTCGAATTTGAACTAGTTAACAAATATACTGCAGCGCAGTTCACGCGCTTCTCTCAAATGGATGAATCAACATGCTCAAATGGCTTAAACGCCTGTTTTGGCTCGGCCTGTTTTTCGCAGTCGTTGGTATAGCAGGTATTTCGGCTTTTTACTTCACACTAGAGAGCAGCCTGCCTGATGTTACAAGTCTACGCGAAGCCTCACTTGAAACGCCAATGCGGATTTACAGTGCAGATGATGCATTGATCGCAGAATACGGCGAAATGCGTAGAATTCCGCTCAAGATCAGCGAAATACCCCAACCCTTGATCGATGCATTCTTGGCTATTGAAGACTCCCGGTTCTATGAGCACCCGGGGATCGATCCTATCGGGATCATGCGCGCAGGCTTCGTCTGGTTAACGACCGGACAGATGCGTCAAGGCGCCAGCACCATTACCCAGCAGGTCGCCCGTAATTTCTTTTTGAGCCGAGAAAAAACCCTGCTTCGCAAGCTCAAAGAGGTATTCTTGGCTTGGCATATCGAGAAGGAACTCAGCAAAGACGAGATACTGGAGCTGTATCTCAATAAAATCATGCTGGGTTATCGCGCCTTCGGGGTCGGGGCTGCAGCCCAGGTTTATTATGGCAAACGGGTGGATCAATTAACCCTTGGCGAAATGGCGGTGATCGCAGGTCTGCCCAAAGCCCCCTCGTTGCTGAATCCGATCCGCTCCCCACAACGCGCCCAGGCGCGGCGCAATGTGGTGCTGATGCGGATGCTGGAGCTGGGTAAAATTACCCAGGAACAATATGAAGCTGCCAAGAACGAACCCATAGCCACCCGCTATCATGGCGCCGACATCATGCTGAATGCGGCTTATATCGGTGAAATGGCCCGCAAGTACATGGTCGACAAATACGGGGACGATGCCTATACCAAGGGGTTTAACGTCTATACCACTATCTCGGCCAAACGCCAGAAGGCAGCGGATGATGCCGTATTCCAAGGGTTGCTCGACTACGATATCCGCCATGGCTACCGGGGTGCCGACAAGCGCCTGTGGCAGGCTCAGGAGCCCGCCTGGAGCAGTGACAAGATTTATGAGTATCTGACCGATGTCCCCAGCAGCGATCCCTTTGAACCCGCCGTTGTAACGCGGATCCGCGACAAGCAGGCCGATGTCGTGATCAAGGGTGGGCTTGAAGGCACAATCACTTGGGATGGCATGAAGTGGGCCCGTAGCTTTATCTCCGATGAACGGCAGGGGGCCGCCCCCCGTCGTGCCGCCGATATTTTGCACGTTGGCGATCAAATCTGGGTCTGGCCGGTCGACGACACCCAACTGCGACTGGTGCAAATTCCGGATGTGAATGCGGCCTTTGTCGCTCTGAATCCGCAAAATGGCGCCATCGAAGCTCTGGTCGGTGGTTTCAGTTTTGAGCTGAGCAAGTTTAACCGAGTCGATCAGGCCAAACGGCAAGCCGGCTCCAATATCAAACCCTTTATCTATTCAGCGGCATTCAATAGCGGCTTTACCCTCGCCTCTTTGGTCAATGATGCACCGATTAATCAGTGGGATACCGGCAGTGGCTCAGTCTGGAGTCCGAAAAACTCACCACCGGTTTACGATGGCCCCATTACCCTGCGGGAAGCTCTGGCACGCTCCAAGAACGTGGTCTCCGTTCGCCTGCTGCGCAGTATCGGCATCGGCAAGTTGATGGAACATTTGCGCCTGTTCGGTTTCGATGTCAAACCGGAACAACGTAACGAAGCTTTGGCACTGGGCGCCATCGAAGTGTCACCGCTGGAAATGGTCACTGGCTATGCCGCGATCGCCAATGGTGGTTTCAAAGTAACGCCGTTCTTTATCTCGCGCATCGAGGATGCTCAAGGGAACCGCTTGTTCGAAGCGACTCCGGCCAAAGCCTGTAGTGATTGTGATAACCAGGGCCCGCTGGCAGCCAATAGCATCAGTAGCGGTGCCGAAGCCACGGCCAGCATCCCCACCGAAAATGCAATCCCGGGAGCTCAAGTCGCTCCACAGATCATCAGCCATGCCAACGCCTTTTTGGTCTCCGAAGCCCTGCATAGTGCTATCTTCGGTGGCAAGGATCGCGGTATGAATGCCGGATGGATGGGAACCGGTTGGCGCGCAGCCAAGGAACTGGGGCGTCATGATATCGCCGGTAAAACCGGGACCACCAACGAAGCCAAAGATGCCTGGTTCTCTGGATTTAATAGCCAGGTGGTGGCCACCGCCTGGGTCGGATTCGATGACCACCGCCGCAAGCTCGGCCGCTCGATTGCCGGTAATGAATATGGCGCCAGCGCCGCACAACCAATCTGGATCGATTTCATGAAGGTGGCTCTCGCCGGTATGCCCGAATCACCGATCCCCCAGCCAGCGGATGTAACCACGGTGCGGATCGACAACATCTCCGGCCTTATCAGCTCCCGGGAGGATGGATCCAGCCGTAGCGAGTTCTTCCAGCGCGGTCAGGAACCGACCCAATCCGACCCGGGTAATGCCACCCTGTTTGGTGAAGGCGAACCTGCAACACCTGGCACCAGTACCGAAGATATTTTCTAAACGCTTCACCTCTATTTGCCGCTAACACCAGGTCCCGTCTCTTCCATATGAGAAGAGACGGGGCCTGATACCATCAACGCCCATTCCGTCTCTCAACCAAGCTTGGTCCGAGCTTTTTATTCGCCTGTAGTTTCCATAACCAGTGTTCCCAACGCCAAAGTTCCCATCGCCAGCTTGCCTGACGCACTGCATTAGGGCACCATATGAGCCATATTTATCTGCGCCAGTTTCGATGACCTTTGCCCGGCATCAGGCCTGGTCACGATGCCCATCGCTTCTTCTTGTTGCAGTGAAACTTCCTATCATGACGCTATCGAAATCGGTGAAATGGCTCTGTGCGAGCTTGCTCGGTATCTCGCTTCTGGGTGTGGCTGGCGTAGTGGCGCTGCGCTATCAGGCCAGCACCCTCGACGGCCAATCGGCACCGACGTTAGCCAATACCTTGGTACCTATCGATTTTCGTCACCCCGATGCCCTGATCCTCAGTGAACAGTTATCCCGACTGCCCCGCGATCTGCTGAAGATCCCGCTACTCAACGCCACGCTCACTGAAGAATTCGCCTTTTACTATGAGGAGCAGGAGGGCCGACTCTCCCTGATGGGCACTCTGCGGCGACTGGCCTATGAGCATGATTTGCGCCTCAGCGATACCCTGATCCAGCAAGTTCTCGATTCCCCGGCCGAGCTGGCACTGTGGCGCGGCACCGACGGTAAACTGGATCACTGGATGTTGTCCCTGGAACAAAATCTGGTCACCCGGGCTCTCCAGGGATTAGCCAAGATCGCACTGCAGGACGCCCAGCTGAGTAAAATCGGCGAACTACAGGTAGATGACGCCACAGAGCCGCTGTTGCAGCTGGCCTATGGTTATCAGCGTCACCTGGTGCTGGCATCTCACGGCTCGCGTCTGGTGATCCTCTCGGATGCCGGCATGCTGCTGGGCTACGACAAACCGGCGACCTCCGACGCCGCGACCGCTGAGCATGAGCCCGCCGAATATCAAGAGCCCAAGTTACTGGATTCCCAACTGGCGTTTCTGGCTTCGGCCCTGAGCACAAGTCAGCAACAACCCTCGGCAGCGCGTCAGGAACTGCTGCTAACCGAGCCGACCAAGGGCCACAGTCTGATCCTGAGCACCCATTTCCTCTCCTTTGGCTACCAGCGCTTCTTCCCTTCCCTGCAAGCCCTGCGGTTTGACTTCGATGGTCAGCACTGGAACAGCCAACTGCTGGTCGAAGAGGGGTTGCAATCGGGGGGTTGGGACAACCAGCCACTCTGGCAAGCCGCGCCCACGGCGCCCGCCCTCTGTCAGAGCTTGCCGCTGGAGTGGTCCGCAGCCGGGACATTGGCGCAACAGCTCAATCCAGAGGATGAAGCACTGTCCGCCGCCTTCACGCAGTTACAGGCACCGGTTGCCGTGTGCTGGTATGACAAATCCCGACTCAGTACCCCGTTGTTTATCGCCCGATTCAGCGATACAACCAGCGCCAAGCAATTTGCCGCGCCCTTGGGGGCGTTGTTTAACCGGGTCATCGGGGCGTATGAATATGTGCGCGGCGAGCGCTTCCCGGTGGAGGAAGAAGATACCGAGCAGGCTCACTACTGGAGCCGGGTCGTCAGCGCCCGTTATGGCAGCCAGTTGGCCGCCAAGGAGCCGTTCAAGGATGAGCTCTCGGCCGCACGTTACTTCCCGGTGAAGCTGGCAGTTACCGACGGGTATCTCTTCTTTTCTCCCGATGGCTCCCTGGTTGAGCAAGCCGTGGCCGTACAGCAGAAACATTATCCGGCCATGGCCGATGGCATGAAGGATGCCGATCAGGTTGTGGCGCGCATCACCTCGGCGGCACTGGCTAGCCTGCTGGAGCGCGAGATGTACGCCAGTCTGCCCGGACAGCTGGAGCCCTTGTTCCGCAACGCCGCCAAACACTATCTGGCACCCCGACTGAAAACGCTGGCGGGATATCCGCCGCTAACCATCCGGCGCTCCAGCTCCTTGCTGAGCCTGAAAACCGGCCGCCAGTGGCAGTCCCTGGATTGGCAGTTCGACACGCCATGAGCTGGCGCGGGTTACTGTTGAGCCTGATGTTGATGCAGGGTTCTGCGTCCGCACTGGAAGGGATGGCCACCGACCCCGCCCCCGGCCAACTGGATGCCCGGCAGTCCCAATATTTTCGCGCCTGGTTTACCCGCATCGTCGACGAGCAGGTGCGACGGCCCTCCCCGCGCTGGGTGCATCGGGATTGTGCCGGGCTCATTCGCTACGCCGTGGCCGAGGCCTTGGCCGAACATGATGAAAAATGGTTACGCGCCAATGGGTTGACTCATCAGGGGCTGCCCCCGCCCTTGGCGCTGAGCCCGGAGCAGCAGAGTTTGCGGTTCAACTGGCGGGATATCGATGGCCAGAACAAGGCGTTTGTCACGGCATTGGCCCTGATCCAGGGCAATAGCCAATTTGTCGGTAAAGAGATCAATCAGGCCCAACCCGGCGATCTGCTGTTCTTTGATCAAGGGGATGAACAACACCTGATGGTCTGGATGGGGCAATACATTGCCTATCACACAGGTACGGTCACGCCGCGCGACAATGGTTTGCGTGCGGTAACGGTTCAACAGCTTATTCAATGGAAGGACACCCGGTGGCAACCCATTGGCAACAACCCAAATTTTATCGGATTCTATCGTCTGGGCTTCTTATCGCCCTAGCCGGTCTGTTGAACACGACGCTCGCCCAGGCTGATGAGAGCAACCCGACGCCAGATGAGCAGCGCGAGCAACTGGCGCAGAGTGTCAGCTCGCTGCAGCCCATACCCGGGAGCGATTATAGCCCGCTGCAGGGATCGACCTTCTATCTGCTGACCGATACCAGTTATGGCAGTGACGAGCAGGCGCTGGTGCGACTCGAAGCCAATGCCCGCGAGCAATATTATCTGGAGCAATATGGCGGTGCCGACGTCCGGCTCTACCGGATCCCGGAGCCCCTGGCATTCCTGAAAAAACAGGGCAACCTGCATCGCATCCAGGTACAAGCCCACTACCGTGGTGAAGGGGCGGCCAATACCTTGAGTTATCTCTGGGACTCCTGGTACAAGAGCAGTCGCCGCTCCTGGCAACGGCTGCTATCGGCCGACAGCCGTCTGATTGCCACCGGGATCGCGCCCGAGTTCAGCACCAGCGCCCACATCGACAAGCCGACCCGCTATGAGAGTCCGCAGCAGTTCGCACCGATCCCGGGCCTGCCGCTGCTGGCACAATTTCGTTATCCACTCTGGCAAGCCAAGGGCATAGAGCCGCCCAAAGGCGTCAAACTCGAAGGCAGCAGCAGCGACTTTATCGCCCCCAAACCGGGCAATGTGATGATACCGCTCGGCCAACAAAAGCCGGGGTTATATCTGGTGGAAGCCATGATCGGCTCGCACCGTGCCACCACATTGCTGTTTGTTTCCAACAGCATTCTGGTGACGAAAAATGCCGGCCACCAGTTACTCGCCTGGAGCGTCAATCGCCACAGCGGCGCGCCCATGCCCGGTAGCCAGCTGACCTGGAGTGACGGCACCGGCATCTTGCAAAGCCAGACCAGCGATGCCCAGGGGGTCGGTCTGTTTGACCACGTCAGCCCGGAGCATAGCTATCTGCTGGCCCAGGATGCAGAAGGCGGCCTGACCATTGCCGAGAACTTCTACTACGACAGCGAGATCTACAACACCAAGCTCTACGCCGTGACCGATCGCCCCCTGTATCGCCCCGGGGATCAAGTGAACATGAAGTTCATCGCCCGCCATTTCACCAATGCCCGCGATTCAGAAACGGTGGCCGATGGCAGCTTGGGAGTCGAGATCCTGGATCCCTCCGGCATGAGCCTGTTGCAGCAGCAGACCCCCTGGCAAGCCCGTCAAGGTGCCGATTTGGCTTTTACCCTGCCACAAGAAGCACAGCCCGGCGGCTATGAAATCCGCATGACCCTAGGCGCGGATCGCTACGCCGCCGCCTTCCGGGTCGCCGAATATGTCAAACCCCATTTTGATATCCAGCTGCAGTTCGACGACAAGAGCCACAAGACCGGAGAAGCCATCAAGGGCCACATCCAGTTGCGCTATCCCAACGGCGATCCGGTCGCTAATGCCGCCGTCAGCCTGAGCCTGCGCGCCCAGCAATTGAATATGCTGGAGGGCGAGTTGCAGTATGCCGGTCAATTCCCGGTCAAACTGCAGCAGCAAGAACTCAAGAGTGATAGCGAGGGGAACGTAGCGCTGGAGCTCCCGGCCGCCAAAGAGCCCAGCCGCTATATCCTGACCCTGCTGGCCAATGATGCAGCCGCCTGGCGGGTGAAGAGTACCCGCGAGATCCTGATCGAGCGGGGAGCCACACCATACCGGTTGGAGGCGAGCAGCCAGTTCAGTCAACCGGGTGATTCGGTCAGCTTTGATTGGCAGCCGGTCGCTACAGCTGCCGTGTCGCCCGATCCCGCATCAGCACCAGTCAGCTATGAGCTGATCCGCCTGGAAGATAGAAACCGCCAACAGGGAGTGCTGACCGCGGGCAGCAGCAGCCTGGATCTACCGTTTACCGAATCCGGCTCCTATACCCTCAACCTGCGCGATGGTGCTGGTAATCTGCTGGCCGCCACCAACCACTGGGTGTCTGGTGACGGCCTGAAGGCGGCGCCCGGAGTTATCGAAGTGCGCTTTGACCAGCAACGCTACCAGGCCGGTGATACGGCACAAGCGCTGATCACCTTCCCGGAGGCAGTCACCGAAGCCCTGCTGACCCTGGAGCGCGACCAGATCGAGCAGCACGCCCTCCTCACCCGCGGCGGCAGTTGGTTCAGAGCCAAAGCCATCACCGATCGGCAATGGCAGGTCAGCATTCCAGTCACCGAAACATTGGCGCCGAATGTCACCTTCTCTGTGCTGTACGCCAAGCAGGGCGAGTACTGGTTCCGCAACGCCGGGTTACTGGTTGCCCAGCCCAAGGTCGAGTTGCAGATCCACAGCGACAAGCCGAGCTATCGTCCCGGCGAGCGGGTGGAGCTGGATCTGGCCAGCCAGGTGGCGGGTCAACCGGCTGCCGCCCAGCTGGTGGTGAGCGTGGTAGACGAGATGGTCTACCTGCTGCAACCTGAGCTGGCGCCGGATATTCACGACTTTTTCTACCACCCGCGCCGCAACAATGTGCGCACCACCTCCAGTCTCAACTTCATCACCTATGACATGTCGTTGCCCTATGAAGGCAAGGCCAGCGGTGAGCGTCGCTTCAACGAACGCGGCGTCAAGGTGCTGGAGCGTCCCCGCCGCGAGGACAAAGACACGGCACTGTGGGCACCCAATGTCCAGACCGATGCCAATGGCAAGGCTCACCTGAGCTTTATCATGCCGGACTCCCTGAGTCGCTGGCGCATCACGGTGCGCGCCGTCACCCCGCAGGGTGTGGTGGGACAGAAGCAGGATTATGTGCGCTCCGAACTGCCGTTCTATCTCAAGTGGACCGGGCCAACCCAATTCCGGCAAGGGGATGAACCGAGTGTCGAACTGGTGGCCTTCAACAACCAACCCGAAGCAACCTCCGCCGAGGTCACCCTCAGCGGCGGCAGCGAACCGCAGAGCCAAAGCGCGACCCTAGCACCGGGGGCCAATTACCTGCTGTTCCCGCTCCAAGGCATGCAAAGCAGCACCCTGAGCAGCCAGCTGAGCATCCAGAAACAGCCGGTGGATACCCTGCAGACCACGCTGGGCGTCCGCCCGCTGGCGTGGCCGGCACCGCAACAGCAACAACTCGGCTGGCAACCCAAGCTGCCGTTGACGCTGCCTGAGGATGCCGTCGATCTGCGTCTGAGCCTGCAATCGGCCGGAGATGGCGCCCTGCGTCGAGTGCTGGATGATCTGATCACCTATCCCTATGGTTGCCTGGAGCAGACCGCCAGCCGTTTGATCCCGCTGGCCATCGCCTATCGCTTGACCGATGAGGCCGCCCTGCGGGATCAGTTGCGCAGCGCGCTGCTCACCCACAGAGTCCGCCTGATCCAGATGGCAAACATGGACGGTAGCTTCGGCTGGTGGGGCGATCAGACTCAGGGCACGACTCTGCTCAGCAGTTATGCCTACTTCGCTGACTGGTTCACCACCCAGGCGATGGGGCTGACACTCCCCGCCGGTCATGGGGATGCCTTGCTGGCCATCTATCAGCAAAAGGCCGCCCAGGAGCCGGTACTGCATCGACAATTGGCATTGTGGTGGATGGCGCAGATGGGACTCCCCGTTGATACCCTGCAACAGGGCGTCGACGAGGCGCTGCTGGCCCAACTCCAGCAGCAGCCAGTGCCGCAGATCCCGGCACAACAGCTCCCAGACTCAGCCTCGGCATCTGCGGCGAGCCAAGAGTCCGTCGCTACAGCCCCGTCGGCCAGTCAGCCGACTGATGCGGCGCAAATTAAAACAGCGCAGGCAGTAAACGTCTCCAGCGCCCAACCTACAGCCGTCTCAGCCGAGAAGCCGAGCTCAAGCTCTGCCAACAACACAGCTCCCGCATCCCAGCTGACCAGCTGGAGTCAGGATGGCGTCATCATGAGTCAACCCGACAGCGATACCGGGCTCGCCCTGGCGCTGCTGCTGAATCAACAGCTGCATCAGCAGCGCAGCACCCCGTTGCCCGCACCTCTGGCCTCCCGAGTCAAAGCCTGGCAACCCTGGATCCAGGCCAGCCAAGATCCGCTGCTGCAACTGCTGCGCCACGGTAAAGCGGCTGCAACGCTCTCCGCGAGCGAGCTGGACGCACTGCTGGCCCGCGTCACTCCGCAAAGTCCGACGCTGGAGCGCGCCCTGCTGTTGAGCCTGCTGCAATCCCGGTTAACGGCCACACCGAGCGCTGCAGCATCGGTTGCACCGGTCGGCCCCTGGCTGGCGCGACGCCTGCCCAGTGGCGCCATGGAGTGGCAATGGCAAGGCCAGGGTCTGCCGAGACAGGTCAGCTTCCAGGGGCAGCCTGCCGCTGGCACTCAGCTGCTGGTGCGCTACGAAAGTGGTGAACAGCCCGCAGCGAGCTTGCCGATACAGCTGCAGCGCACCCTCTATCGACTGGATCCGCTCAGCGATGGCACCGGCTTTACCGCGGTGGCGCTGACGCCGGATGAGACGCTGCAGAGTAACGCCCTGTATGTGGATGAAGTGATACTGACGCCCAAGGAGAATGAGCATTTCCGCTACGGCATGCTGGAAGTTGCCCTGCCGCCAGGGGCCGACGTCGAACCCTCGACCTGGGGCATCCAGATCGCCGGGCTCGATGGCAACCAGACGCCGGTGAGTTTCAGCCGTGCCCAATTCGAGACCGGCTCCCTCTCCTACCGGGTGCCAGTCCCCGAGCTCAACGCGCCGCTCACAGTCCGGCAACTGTTGCGCTTTGCCGAACGCGGTCGCTTTAACTTGCCCGCCAGCCGCTACTTCTCCATGTATCAGCCGGCAAACAAAGCCCTGACCGATGCGGGCAAGCCTGTGCAGTGGCGAGTGGAGTAATCCATGCGCGCCCCCGGCCTGTTGCTGCTTGTTGCCACTCTGCTTCTGAGCCCGCCGCTGTGGGCCCAGAGCCTCGGCGATGAGCAAGAGCGCAGCGGCAACGGGCAAGAACGTAGCGGCGACGTACAAGAGAGCTGGCCGGATCGTCTGGCGCTGGGCGGCGATGAGCCCCAGCTGTGGCAGTTGGATACCACTGCCGGACCGCAGGTGCTGAATGACCGCTTGCACACGCCGCTGGGCAGTGTCTGGAAGCTGTTTGTCTACAGCTATCTGCTCGCGACCGATCAGCCAGAGCAGCCCCTGCGCTGTGAGGGCCGCCAGCCGCAACAGGAGAGCTATTGTTGCGATCCCGGCGAGAGCATCAACCGGGAGCAGGCACTGATCCGCTCCTGTGGTCTCTACTTTGCGCCGCAACGCCTGGGGCTCCAGGCCAACGCCTGGCGCCACTACTGGCAAAGCCGTCAGGCCCCGAATTGGCTCAGCGACCTGACGCAATTGAACGAAGTGCAATCTGTTTCCGTTCGCTCGCTATTGCACGCGCTGGCCGTGATCCCGGAGCAGGTGCAGGCGCAAACCCGCACCACACTCGGCGCTATCATGTTGCAGGGGCGCGGCAAGGGCGGTGTGGGCGCGCTCGGCATGCTGGTGCGGGCCAAGACCTTCACCCTGCCCACGACGACCTGGGGAACGCTAGGCGGTGGCGCAGGTTGGAGCGACAACGGCACCCCGTTATGGTTTTCAGGCTTGGGCAGCAGCCCCCAGGTCATTCAACGACTGGCCCCCCGAATGGCCGAGATCCTGCTCCAGCAACCGGCACTTACCGTTCGCAACCCTGCCGTCCACAGCACTTCTGCCCGCAGCTGCGTGCGGGTGCGTTACTTTGCCCGCTATCCGCTGGCCCGGGTGCTGGATGCCGCAGGCCAGGACGCACCGCCCGGTGCCTTGCAGGGTAAGTTCACCCTGCACTTCCAGAATGGTCAGCAGCTAAGTTGGCAAGCCGAGCCCGGAGCCTTCTGGCTGGAACAGACCGCAGGCCACGCCCCCGAGATCCAGGGGCGATTCAGTGAAGCCGATTATGTGGCGCGAGTCATAGACCGCGAAGGGGATACTCACTATCCCCAGGCCAGCCGGGCGCTGGCCGTCGCCGCCCGCAGTTATCTGCATCAACAAGCCCGCCATCAGGGGGATTGTCTGCAACTGGACGATAGCTCCCGTTTCCAGCGCGTCTCCCCCCATGCTCCTACAGCCGCAGCTATCGCTGCAGCGCGCACCACCGAGGATCTGCAGCTGCAAGGTATCGAGGTGCAATATCATAGCCACACCGCCAAGACGAACCAGATGAGCTGGCAGCAGGCGGTGGCCGACGAACAGGCCGGTCTGGATTTTGTGCAGATCCTGGCGCGCGCCTATCCAGCCGCCACCCTGCAGCTGAGCCAGGATAGCGGCACCACCGACTGCCAACCCCTGGCGGAAGCCCAGAGCTGGCTCCAGCATCAGGCTCCCCGCTGGCGCAGTCGGCTGCAAGACGAACCCGGCTTCGAAGCCCTGCCCCAGCCGGTGGGCATCTGCTTGCTGCGGCAGGGCCGTCCCTATGCCGACAAACAGGCACGGCGAATTTTTGTCCGCCCCAATCCATCACTGGATGGGCGCATCGCGCTCACCCACGAATATTTGCATCTGGCCTTTGCCCATCACCCGCTCGGTGAGGATGAAGCCTATATTGAGAACCTGGCGCGACGCCTGGTAAGAGGTGAACCATGATTCCATCCACGCGAGCTCTGTTGCTCCTGCTGACCACGCTACCGCTGGCACTGGATGCCGCAGAAACCATAGAGCTGGCCAACCCGACCGGTGGTTGGCGGGCGGGAGTCGCCGAGCCTGACCACTATTTGCAAGAGGTGCACTATCCGGCCAACTCGGTCTCGGCACCGCTGGATCAGGGCAAGGCCAGTCTGATCCGCGGCCAGATCAACGATCGCCCCAAGGATGCCAAGGCTCCCTATACGCTGGTGGTCAATGGCATCGCGATGCCGCAACGGGTCGAAGCAGATGGCAGCTTTGCCCGCTCCTATTCGTTTGCCGCCGGCAGCAACAGCGTGGAGCTGCGCAGCCCGGATGGCAGAGCCAGCAAGCGGGTGCAGTTTTATGATACCCAGAGCGGTCAGGTGCGCCCCAAGTTGCGCATCTTGCTGGCATGGGATACCGACAATACCGATCTGGACTTGCACGTGGTCACTCCGGATGGTGAGCACGTCTTCTATGGCAATCGGGTGTTGGATAACGGCGGCGCGCTGGATGTGGATGTGACCACCGGCTATGGACCGGAGATCTTTTCTTCGGCGGCACCGCAACCGGGCACCTATCTGGTCTACGTCAACTATTATGGCAGTGGCGAGGATGAATCCAGTCTGACCACGGCCCAGGTCAGCGTGGTCACCGATGAGGGTGAAGCCAACGAACAACAGCAG
This sequence comes from Pseudaeromonas sp. HNCC25DJ182, assembly GCF_055413365.1. NCBI lineage: Bacteria > Pseudomonadati > Pseudomonadota > Gammaproteobacteria > Aeromonadales > Aeromonadaceae > Pseudaeromonas > Pseudaeromonas sp. HNCC25DJ182. The sequence goes on from NZ_JBVAYG010000001.1 coordinate 417,500, forward strand.
AGTTTTCGCATTCCGTTACGCAAGGCTGGTGAGCTGACACTGGTCAAACACTTTGTCCTGCCCTGAGCCGGCCAGAGCCTTCAGAATGCTACGGGTATAACTCTCGAGCATACGGAGAAAATGACTAAATTATCAGTCTTGCGCAAAAAGATATTCTGGCTAGAATGCTGAAAACCGGGGGCCTCAACAACCTCCGGTTTTTTTGTGCCCGCAAACGCTGCGGCTTAGAAAAGGATCACCATTATGCGTATCGAAGAAGACTTGAAGCTCGGCTTTAAGGATGTGCTGTTTCGGCCCAAGCGCTCCACTCTGAATAGCCGTTCTCAAGTAAAATTGGAGCGGGAATTCACGTTCCGTCACGCCCAGTGTCAATGGAGCGGCGTACCGATCATCGCCGCCAATATGGATACCGTCGGTACCTTTGCCATGGCCCGCGCCTTGGCCGGTTTCGAGATGATGACCGCCATCCATAAGCACTACAGCATCAACGAGTGGCAGGAGTTTGTTGCCCACCAGGATGAAAGCGTACTGCGCCATGTCATGGTCTCGACCGGTACATCGGCGAGTGATTACGAGAAGGTCAAAACCATCCTCGCCCTCTCCCCGCAGCTGCGTTTCATCTGCGTCGATGTGGCCAATGGCTATGCCGAACACTTCGTCGATTTCGTGAAAAAGATGCGTGATACCTTTCCTGAGCATGTGATTTGTGCCGGCAACGTGGTGACCGGCGAGATGGTCGAAGAGTTGATCCTCTCCGGCGCCGATCTGATCAAGGTCGGCATAGGCCCAGGCTCTGTCTGCACCACCCGGGTCAAGACCGGGGTGGGTTACCCGCAGCTGTCGGCCATCATCGAATGCGCCGATGCCGCCCATGGTCTGGGCGGTCAAATCGTTGGCGATGGCGGTTGTGCCTGCCCGGGCGACGTGGCCAAAGCCTTCGGCGGCGGTGCGGACTTCGTCATGCTCGGCGGCATGCTGGCAGCCCATGAGGAGAGTGGTGGCTCCATCATCGAGCGCGATGGTCGTCGCTTCATGCAGTTCTACGGCATGAGTTCAGCATCCGCCATGAGCAAACATGCCGGTGGCGTCGCCGAATATCGGGCCTCGGAAGGTAAAACCGTGGAGCTGCCGTTCCGTGGCCCGGTCGATGCCACGGTGCGGGATATCCTGGGCGGCGTGCGCTCAACCTGTACCTATGTCGGCGCGGCGACCCTCAAGGAGCTGACCAAACGCACCACCTTTATCCGGGTGCGGGAGCAGGAAAACAACGTCTACGGCAAAGAGTAGCGATCCGGACTCAAACCACAGACGCAAACCGCCGACGCAAAGCAAACCATCAACGCAAAAAAAGGGAGGCCTCAGGCCTCCCTCGATGACAGACACACAACCTGAACCTAGGTTCAGACATGGATGTCAATATTGCTGCCAATCGACCCGGATGCGGGTTTTGCCGGAGTCGCAGACGGTGCTGTTTGGGCAACCCCCTGCACCAACTCCAACGCAGCCTGCCCCTGAGCCTTCTGCTGGCGATTGGCCATTACGGCTGCCAACAGTTCATGGCTGACATTACCACTTGGCGCTGAAACACTCATAGTGACACCTCCTGTCCAACTCCTGTATCGGCTGGCCCGGCGCTAAGTTTAGCGCTCAATCACAGTTTTCATAGGATCCGCCCCGCCATCGTCAATCGGCCTAGTCGCTATAAATGACCGCGAGATAGAGAACGGATCACCGTTCACAGCAGATTGTGTATCAAAACCCCAACTGCCCCAGAGATTCCTACCAGCACCCACCGGCTGGATCGCACAAAGCCACACCAATCCGGCTTGTTGAGTCCCACTAGGTCTATTACTCTAGCGCCGATTGACCCACACCGGTTTTCTCTTTATGACCGTGCGGTAGCCATGGCTTTTTTCACCCATTTCCCCAAAGGGGTTCCATCCCATGCTTAAGACAGTCAGCCTGGTGGCCAACCTAATGGTGCTCCATCGATAAGGAAGCACACGCTGACACGCCGTAAACCCATCCTTGGGGGCAGCACAGCGCCATCCCTGGCGCGGAGGGTCAGCTTAGCGCTACCTAAGTCGATATCGTGAGGGATCGACTATTCGGAACAGCTATTTTGTGGCCCTGTTATTCCAAGCGGTAGGGGCTGCCTCGAGCCGCCATCCTCATTAAAATAGACATAGATTTCATTCGATCTGCAGTTGTTTTATACCCGCCCATCAGGAATAAATGGAAAAGGAATTTACAATGAAGAGCTGCTGTATGCTGTTGATAATGGGCTTTATGACTGGGTGTTCGCTGTTTATGCTAGAGCCACGAGCTGAATACACAGAACTTGAAACCTACTATTTAAATTTGGATTTTCAAAAAGTCTGTCCACTGGCATTAAAACAAGCCCCTCAGCGCGAAGCTAATGCACTGTTTATATTATATGAGTGCTTGCAAAAAGAACCAGGAACAATAGGAGCCCCAAAAAACAACGACTACTCGATTAGAATACTCAAAGAGTTCGTTGACAGAAAAGATCCTATGGTGTTTTCGGAGTTGGGCCATGTCTATCGCTCCGGAACTCTGGGAGTAAGGAAGAATATGGAAGTTGCAAATTGCTGGTCTGATTTAAATGGCCATGAAGAAAATATCGCACAATGTGTGGCTATATCACCAGAGCTTTCCGGATTGAAATATATCGAATTTGTCGTTGATAAAAATGGCGAAGGAATAAAGATCAAATAAATCCCCCACAGGGCAACATGACAAGAACTCATTACACATCAAGGCGTATATATGATTAAAGAAATCTGTTTAGCGTGTTTATTGATCTGCGGTTGTGCATCACCAACAACGAATTGGGTGGCAAGCAGTTACTCGACTATCGACCAGAACTATTCCAGCATCGGCGTCGTCAGGAGCGGTCATGAGCCCTACCCGGTAGTATATTTAGGAGATGGAATATATATCAAGCTATATTCAACGTTATTCAGACCAGAATTAGATGTGGGTAAACCCTGTCTATATGGACACAATGAATTTGAGACTTCAATTTGGTCACAAAGTGACATTGAGTTTATTCCACCAAAAAGTTATTTTGTGAAGTATGATGGCACCATCAGTAAAATAGATAGAATTGGCCACTGGGTTTCGAAAACAGAAACAACTCCAGCAGGAAAAAATTATAATATGCGTCAAGATGCAGTACCAATCGCCTCAAGTTGGTTTGCCTCTGAGAACCTCATCAGCGCCTGGAAAAACAATGAAATACCAAGACTCTACGAACGGACGGAAAGAACTTCATTCTATATTCAGCTATCACCAGGAACCTCTTGCCCGGATCGAAAATTTCAAGCAATGCTAACATTTAGAAACCCCAAAACAAAAGCTACAAAAACATACAAACTATATTTTTCACCTATGCTATTTGAATACTATATGTTTCGTTGAGTGATCGTTGTTCATCAACCTTTCAAATCAAAATGGACGATGGAGGCTTGTATCCATTTTATTTAGCAATGACTTGATAGAAAGAGGAAATGGTCCATACAAAATATGGAAACATCAAAAACAGGATGGAACATTATCTAATTACCCTATGAAGGAATAGAATGCAATGAAAGGGATGCTGGCATAAAAAATAAGGTACTGGAACACCACCATGAAATTTAATATTGCCTTTTTGTTTTCATTTTTGTTTTTAATGACAACAACAAAAACATTTTCATGTGAGCGATATAACACTACGGATATCCGTTACATTACAAAATCGGGGACAATAACAAATTTAAACAAAAAGAATCCACAGCCATTCAAAATAGAAAGCACCTTGGGAATGGTGTACTATGGCGAAGCAACAAATAACGCTGTTATGTATATAGATAGCGAGGAAAATCTTTATTCAAACACATCTGTAATCGCAAGTGGAATAACTTCATTCACCATCACCGACGGCACCATATACGCTGTGAATAACAGGGATACATTGATTAGATTAATAAGCAGTGCGGGTGTATGGCATGAACAGATTGAGCAAAAAATAAGATACCGAGAATATGATAGAATACTTTTACAAAACAACCACTTAGTCTTGATTTTTGATTCAGACAACGAGCCAACAATGGATATTTATGACTTGATACATAAAAAGACACATCATTACAAGATTGACTTCAACGGCGCACCCATAATATATACAGACAAATTTGGAGTTTTGATTAATGGCAATGGGAAAGATGGTTTATTTTGGTTTAAAGACGGGAAGAAAGTTGAATTCAATCCTAGCTTTGACATAAAAAACATTGGATACACATTCATGCCAGTTGCCACATCAAACGATCAATCCACATTAATTGGACTCTACGGAAGAGAGATGTTTCTTTCAAAGGAAATATATTGGGGTACCTTTGATATAGATAAAAATAAAACTAACATCTGTAAAGATTTACCTGACGACATAGCTTTGTTCGTAATACAAAAACAAAATTAAAGCGTGACACTCAACGACAACCAAAAAATAATATTAAAAATCAGTACCATATATAACACATGACAATTAATAATTTCACATCAAGGCATATATATGATTAAAAAAATTGGTTTGGCGTGTTTATTGATCTGCGGTTGTGCATCATCAACAACCGATTGGGTGGCCAGCAGTTACTCGACTATCGACCAGAACTATTCCAGTATCGGCATTGTCAGTAGCGGTCATGAACCCTACCCGGTTGTATATTTGGGGGATGGTATATATATCAAACTATATTCAACGATCTTCAGAGCTGAATCAGACGTAGGCAAGCCCTGTTTATATGGACACAACAAATTTGAAGTATTGCTTTGGTCGCAAAATGACATTGAGTTTATCCCACCCAAAAGTTATTTTGTAAAACATGATGGCACCATCAGTAAAATAGATAGAATTAGTCGTTTTGTATCGGAAACCGCCACCACGCCTGAAGGGGTGGATTATAATATTCGTCATGATGCAGTACCAATACCTGCAAGTTGGTTTGCCTCTGAGAACCTCATCAGCACCTGGAAAAACAATGAGATACCAAGACTCTACGAACGGACAGAAAGCACTTATTTTGATATTGAATTATCACCAGGAACTTCCTGCCCGGATCGAAAATTTCAGGCAATACTGACATTTAGAAACCCCAAAACAAAATCCACTAAAACATACAAACTATACTTCTCCCCCATGCCATTTAAATATTACATGTTGCGTTGAGCGATCGTTATTCATCAACCTTTCAAATGAAAATGGACGATGAAAGCTAGTGTTTATTGTATTTAGCAATGATTTGATAGATAGAGAAAATGGTCCATAAAAAAATGAAAACAGCAAACACCAGACAAATTATTTTCGAATTGACCCGTTAAAAGTAACCTATTTTTCAATATCTGGACAAATAAAGATCATGCAGAGAATTAAACCACTAAAGAGATGATTATTATGTTAAGCGAACTTTTTCTGGCGGGAGTTACAATGATGAGT